>NZ_JBIAMR010000007.1:0-361879 GCF_042874235.1 Nocardia sp. NPDC004151
GCGCGGCCCACGGTCTCGTTGTCGGCGGCCAGTTCCGGCGGGGTCGCCACGGTCGCGGCGGTGCCGGACTCGGTGCAGCCGTAGCTGGTGGTCAGGCCCTGCAATGCGACGGGGAAGCGTTCACGCAGTCGCTGCACGAGCGATGGGGACGAAGGGGCGGAGTTGAGTGACAACGCCGCCAACGAGGACAGGTCATAGCGTGAAATGTCCACGCCCAGAATGCGACTGGCCAGCGTCGGTACGGCCGCCCAGTTGGTGACCTGCTCTGTCTCGACCAGCTGCAGCAGCGATTCGGCATCGTACTCGCCTGCGGTCGGGAAGATGATCGCGTCACCCGTGGTGAGGCGCGGGATCGCGATGTTATGCAGGCTGGCGATGTGGAACAGTGGCATGGTCGCCAGATGTCGGCGGCCGGCCGGGGAACCGTCCCAGGCCTGGCCGCGGAAGCCGGCGGCCAGCGCGTCGGTGAAGCGGTGGTAGTCGGCGACCGCGACGAGGTTGCGTTGGGTGTGCACCACGCCCTTGGGGCGGCCGGTGGTGCCGGAGGTGTAGAGGATGATCGCCGGATCGTCCTCGGTCACCTCGGCGGCCGGATTGCCGCCCGCGAACTCCGCGATCAGTGCGGGCAGGTCGACTTCCATGGTGAGCAAAGGGATTTCGGTGCCGGTCTCCGCCACGACCGCCGCGCGCTTGGCGTCGGCGATCACCACCTTCGGGGTGGAATGCGCTAAGCCGTACTCGATCTCGCGCGGCGCCCACCACGCGTTGTAGCCGACCGGGATCGCGCCCAACCGCTGGGCGGCCCAGAAGGTGACCACCCATTCGGGGGTGTTGGCGGCCAGGATGCCGACCCGGTCGCCCTTGCCGACGCCGTAGCGCTCGGCCAGCGCGGCGGCCAGCGCGCCCGCGGCGGCGTAGTGCTCGGCGAAGGTGTAGCGGGTGCGCGCGGACACGAGGTAGTCGAGTTCGCCGAGGTCACGGGAGGCCTCCAACAGCTCCAGCAGTGATCCTCGGCGGTGCTTGAAGACCGGCTGCGGTGCACCCAGCACCTGCTCGACGGTTATTTCGAACGGACCTCCCGGGCCGGTCAGCTGTGCGGTCACCTGCGTGGCGAGCTTCTGGAGATCAACGGCGTTGGTCATGAATCAAATCCTCGAATCGGTAGTGCGTGCGTCATCCGAACGTCTTGTGGGGCACGCCGACGATCAGGCCGCCGTCGATGACGTGCTCCGCGCCGGTCGTGTAGCTGGACTCGTCGCTCGCCAGGTACACGATGAGATTCGCGACCTCCTCGGCGGTGGCGGCACGGCCGAGCGGGATCTGCAGAAAGTCCTCGGGAATGCCCTCGGTCATCGGTGTGCGCACCATGCCGGGATGCACCGAATTGACGCGAATATTGTGCTGCGCCAGCTCCAGTGCGGCCGACTTGGTCAGACCGCGCACCGCGAACTTGGTGGCGGTGTAGCCGTGCAATCCGACGCTCCCACGCAGACCCTCCACCGAGGAAATGTTGATGATCGAACCGCCGCCGGCCGTCGTCATCGCCGTCGTCGCCGCCTGGATTCCGAAAAAGGTGCCGGTCAAGTTGATGTCGACGATCTGCCGCCAGGCCGCCGGGTCGAAGTCGGCAATGGTGTTGCCGTTGACGATTCCGGCATTGTTCACCAGGACGCTCAGCGAGCCGAACTCCTCGCTCGCCATGTCGACCGCCTGTTTCCACTGCTCGGCGTCGGTCACGTCGAGGTGAACGAAACGCGCCGCCGCACCCAACTCGGCCGCCAGCGCTTCACCTTCGGAATCCAGCAGATCGCCTATCACCACCCTGGCCCCGTGCTCGACCAGAGCACGCGCGTGCGCGGCGCCCATTCCGCGCGCGCCACCACTGATGAGGGCCACTTTGCCCGCCACACGCCTACTCATGCTCGATCCAGCCGTCGAGTGTTCTCTGTCATACGGGCAGTAAATCATGTCTTCAATCACTGTTTCAATCAGTGATTGAAATAATGATTGAAGCGTGGCCGATCCGACTACGCGGTCATGAGTCGACCGGTGCTGCGATCGCTGACCGCATGGGCGCGCGGGTCGCGACCGTGAAAAAGTCCGAGCCGGGATGGGTGCGAGCGCCGCCGAACAGACTCGAGCGCAAGACATTTCACGATCTTCCGCGGGGGGCGACGGAATCGCGCGTACAGTAACTCGTTGATAGCTGTCTCGCGATGTCGACCGGAGGTGGGTGCCTATGGGTTCGGCTCACGAGGGTCTGTCGCGTCGGGGGGTGCTGGCGGGTGGAGTGATGCTCGCGGCTGGGTCGTTGACCGCGTGTTCGGACTCGTCTCGGTCGGAGGGGCAAACATCGACCCCGATCGCGTCGGCCTCGCCCGAGGCTCCGGCGCCGTCGACTCCCGCGGCGGCGTGGTCGCGACTGATGGCGGGAAACGGGCGCTGGGTCAAGGGCAATCTCGATCATCCCGACCGCGATCCGGATCGGCGAGAACTCCTTGCCATGAAGCAGAACCCGTACTGTGTCGTGTTGTCCTGCATCGATTCTCGGGTGCCCCCGGAACTGCTCTTCGATGTCGGTCTCGGCGATCTGTTCGTGCTGCGGACCGGTGCGCAGGTGATGGGACCACTGGTGGAGGCGTCCGCCGAGTACGGGCCGCTCACCGGTGGCACGCCGTTGATCGTGGTGCTCGGGCACCAGCGGTGCGGTGCGGTCATCGCCGCGGAGGAGGCCTTGCGTACGGGCAAGGCGCTGCCGGGCAATCTGCAGGAGATAGCGCTCGCTTTGCGCCCGGCCTACGAGCAGGTGCGCGTCAGCGACCAGGATCGTCCCGATGCCATGGCGCGGGCCCACGTGCGGCTGGTCGCTGATCGGTTGCGTGGCAACGCGGATCTGGCGCCGATGGTGGGAGAGGGCCGGATGGCGGTGGTGGGCGCCTACTACTCCCTCGATACCGGGGAGGTCGAGGTCCTGTCGGGCGCACCCTCCTGAGCGCATGCCGCGCGCGGGCTGGGCGGGTTCATGGGCACTGATCGTAGCCCTGGCCGCGCGAGATCAGGGCGATGGCGTCGCCCGCTCCGGCGGTGAAGCCGGTGTTCTCGTCCGGTGTCGCGGCCGCGGCGTCCGGGCTGGTGAGTCAGCTGGTCAGGAGTTCGTTGCCGGCCTGCTGCAACGACCATTGCGGGTCCCCGGCGTGGCTTCTGGCAGCCAGGGTGAGCACCGCGTGCATGCCGACGCATGCCGAGCGTCGTGCTGCAGCGGCGGCCGGGGACAGCGACGACCCCGGTGTGGTCGACACGGGCTGGGTGGTCGTGGACACGATCGTGGTGCTCGGTTGGTCGGATGCGCTGCTGCTCGAGCCGCACCCGGTCAGAGCGAGTGCGGCGAGCACGGCCGTCACGCTCGCCGATATGGCTTTCACCGACACATGATGTGTGGATCTCCCGCCGACTGCGAACGTGTTGTTTCCCATCATGATTCGGACGCGGGTTCCCGGGGCGGCTTTGGGGCGGTTCGGGGTCGGGCGCCGACACCAGGATGTGCTCGAGTTCAGGTCGGAGTGGCGGACCGGTGCGGGGCTATGCCCGCGATCGGGCGGATCGAGAGTGCTGCCCAGGGCAGTGGGATGGAGGCGAGCACCCGGCTCGACCACCGGAACCGGGTCGTGCCTAGGGTGAGCGAGGTACGGAGGGGGGCAGGCGACCGTGTAGGAGGCTTGATGATTCCCGTTGTCGATACCGAGATTCTGATCCGGAGGCCGTGCGCGGAGGTCTTTCACGCGTTCGTCGATCCGGAGGTGACGTCCAGGTTCTGGTTCACGAAGAGCAGTGGGCCGGTGGTGGCGGGCGCGGAATTGACCTGGACCTGGGAGATGTACGGCGTCTCGAGTGAGGTGCGGGTGACCGAGGTGGTCGCGGATCAGCGGATCGTGTTCGATTGGAACGCAACCACGGTCGAGTTCGGGTTCGAGCCCTGGGGGGAGGGGATGACCCGGATGACGGTCAACGAGACCGGTGTGATGGGGACGGTCGAGGAGATGGTCGCTTACGCGGCGGACTCGACCGGGGGCTTCACCTGGATGTTGAGCGGGGCGAAAGCCTTGTTGGAGTTCGGGATCGAGCTGGGAACCGTCCGGGACGCGCATCCCGGAATGCTCCGGCCGGGCTGGTGATCCGAGGAGTGGATCACCGCCCGAGCGGGTGGAGCGAATCGCGTGGTCAGTACGCCGAGTCGACGTTGTCCATCGAGCCGTAGCGGGCTGCGGCGTAGTTGCAGGCCGCGGCGATGTTGGCGACCGGATCGTAGATGTCCCAGGAGGTGCCGTCGACGTGGTAGGCCTCGAAGGTCGGATCGATCACCTGGAGCAGGCCCTTGGACGGGATGCCCGCCGCGGCGTTGGAGTCCCAGAGGTTGATGGCGCCGGGGTCGCCGCCCGATTCGCGCATGACATTGCGGTGGATGCCCTCGTAGCTGCCGGGAATGCCGTGGGCGGCCATGATGCCCAGGGCTTCACGGATCCAGCCGTCGAGGTCGTTCGAGGCGGCGGTCGGCGCGATCTTCGTCGTGGCCGAGAGGTTGACGGCTGCGGGCAGGGTCCGCGCCGAAGCGTCCGGGACGAGTGCCGAGGCCTGGGCGGTTGCCACGATCGACAGCGATGCGGCGGCCAGGGCGCAAGCGGCGAGACGGCGGGCGGTCCGGGAGGGGGAACGGTGTCCGGTAGCCATGGTGGTTCTCCTGAGAATTTTCGATGCCGTGCGGTCGCTCGGCGGTGAACACAGCGTCGGTCGGGGGAATACCTGCGCACGACGGTCGTTCTGCCGGGCATATACCTATTTCCGCCGCGCACGTGCGGGGGAGATAAGCTGATTGGTGCCCGCTGCTGGCGATTTGCGAGTTACCGATGGTCCAAGCCGATCCGTTCGAAGTGCAGCGTGATGCCGGTTCCGACGTCGTCACGGAGCTGAGCGCTGCCGGATTCGAAGGCGCGCACGAGATCGGGCGCGGCGGACTCGGAATCGTCTACCGCTGCACGCAGGTCGCCGCCGAACGGGATGTGGCGGTCAAGGTTCTCACCGGTGACCTGGACGAGGACCGGGAACGGTTCTTCCGCGAGCAGCGCGCGCTGGGACGTCTCACCGGGCATCCGAACATCGTCAGCATGCTCGAGGTCGGCGAGACCGGCGGCGGCCGTCCCTACCTGGTCATGCCATATTTCCCGCGGGGATCGCTGGGCGAACGGCTCCACGTCGACGGCCCGCTGTCGCTGCCGGACGCCCTGCACATCGGGGTGCGGATCGCGGGGGCGCTCGAATCCGCGCATCGCGCCGGAGTCGTTCACCGCGATATCCGGCCCGCGAACATCCTGCTCACCGACTACGACGAGCCCGTGCTGACCGACTTCGGCATCGCCGACGTCGCCAATTCGCCGGACGTCACCGCGCCCGAAGTGCTCGACGGCCAGGCTCCCAGCCGCGGCTCGGACGTCTACGGACTGGGAGCCACCCTGCTCTGCGCGCTCACCCGCCGCGTCACCACCGAGCAGCCCGATGATGAGCACGCGACCCAGCCCGTGCGGATCGCCACCCCCGCGAATCCCGAACTCTGTGAGATCGGGATCCCCTGGGACGTCCGCGCGGTGCTCGAAGCGGCCATGTCGCGCGACCCGCGCGACCGTCCGACCGCGGCGGCCCTGGGCGACCAGCTGCGCCGGATACAGCTCGAACGCGGCTTCCCGGTCGACGACATGGCGGTGCGCGACGAGCCGGGCGCCGAATCCGAATCGCTCACAGGATCGGAAATGATCGCATCGCAGGGAGTTCCGCGTCTGCACAGTGACGGCTTGCACGACGGGACCGGCAATCTGCCGCTCGAACTGACCAGCTTCGTCGATCGCCGTACCCAGCTGTCGGAGGTCGTCAACCTGCTGGCCGGGTCCCGCCTGGTGACCCTGACCGGGATCGGCGGCGTCGGAAAGTCCAGGCTCGCACTGCGAGTCGCGCACAAGTCCCGGCAGAAGTTCCCGAACGGCGCGTGGCTGGTCGAGCTGGGGGAGTTGCACGACGACGCCCTGCTGCCCGATGTGGTGGCCGCCGTCCTCGGAATCCGAAGCCAGGGCGTCATATCCGTGCTCGACACCCTGGTGGAGGCGCTGGCGCCGCACGATCTGCTGCTGGTCCTCGACAATTGCGAGCATGTGATCGACGCGGCCGCCAAGCTGTCGGAGGCACTGCTGCGGGTCTGCCCGAACGTGCGCATCCTGGCCACCAGCCGTGAGGCTCTCGGCATCGGCGGTGAAGCCGTGTATCCGCTTCCGCCGCTGACCGTTCCCGAGTCGAGCAAGGAACGCGCGTCGGCGCACTCGCACGCCGTGGCGCTGTTCGTCGAGCGCGCCGCCGCGGCACTGCCGGGCTTCGAGATGACCGACGCGAATCAGCCCGCGATCGCCCAGATCTGTGCCCGCCTCGATGGCTTGCCGCTGGCGATCGAGCTGGCCGCCGCGCGCCTGCGCACCATGTCGGTCGAGCAGATCCGCACCCGCCTCAGCGACCGGTACGCCCTGCTGTCCCGCGGTGGCCGGGGAACCCCGAGGCGGCAGCAGACCCTGTGGTACTCCATCAACTGGAGCTACGACCTGTGCACCCCGGACGAGAAGCGGTTGTGGGCCTGCCTGTCGGTGTTCACCGGCGGCTTCGAACTCGACGCGGTCGAGCAGGTGTGTGCCGGTCACCTGCCCGAATACCAGGTTCTCGATACCCTGTCCGCGCTGGTCGACAAGTCCATCCTGGTCCGACAGGAAACCGACGGGGCGGTGCGCTTCCGGATGTTCGAGACCGTGCAGGAATTCGGGCGCGAGCAGGCCGAGGAATCCGGCCTGTACCCGGATCTGCATCGGCGCCACCGGGATTGGTGCGAGGGACTGGTCCGCGAGGCGAACGCCGAGATGATCGGCCCGCGTCAGCTCGACTGGGTCGACCGGCTCGAACGGGAACTGCCGAATCTTCGAAAAGCCTTGGAGTACAGCCTGTCCGAGTCCACCGAAGGCGGGCTCGGGATGGTCACCGACCTGTACCTGTTCTGGGGTCTGCGCGGGCGGCTCCACGAAGGCTACCGCTGGTACGAGCGGGCCCTCGGCCACCCCGGCGGTCGCATCACCGATCGCGCCCGGGCCCTGTTCGCCGCCGGCACGATCGTGGGTTTGACCGGTGACCTGGCGACCGCGAACAAACGATTCGACGAGCTCCGCATCCTCGCCGAACAGACCCCGGACCCGCTGGTCGCGGCCCTGGTCGACCACGTCGACGCCAATGCGGCGCTGGCCCGCGGCAATGTCGGCGAGTCCGACGCGGCCGCCCTGCTGACCGACGCGATCCGCAAGTACGAGGCGTGCGGCGAACTCGGTATGCAAATCGACGCGCAACTGTCCCTCGGCTGGGCCTACGCCCTCGGCGGTGACGCCGCGCGGGCCGTCGCCTGCCACGAGAAGACGCTCGCCATGACGTCGAGCGCCGGCGAATCGATCTACCGGTCCTGGGCCTTGTTCGCCGCGGGCTTCGCCGTCTGGCGAGCCGGCGACGTCGACCGCGCCAAGCGTCTGCTGGAGGAGGGCGTCCGGCTGTCCGCCCTGATCACCGAGCCGCTGGTGGCCGCGGGCTGCCTGGAGACCCTGGCTTGGATCGCCGCCGATCGGAACGAGCCGCGCCGCGCGGCCGTCCTCATGGGCGCGGCCGACAAGCTGGGTCGTCTCGCCGGAACCGCGACCCTCATGGTCCGCGACCTGCTCACCTACCGCGCCGACTGCATGCGCGGCAGCCGCGAGGCGCTCGGCCCGCGCGCCTTCGACCGGGCCCGCCAGGAAGGCTCCGCCATGAGCCTCGACTCCGCCGTACGACTCGCGCTCGACGAACCGTCCCCGGCCGGCGAGACCGCCCCGCAGGTGCTGACCAAACGGGAACGCCAGGTCGCCGAGCTCGTCGCGGAAGGCCTGACGAACCGGGCGATCGCGTCCCGCCTGGTGATCTCCCAGCGCACCGCGCAGGGTCACGTCGAGCACATCCTGGTCAAACTGGGGTTCACCTCCCGCGCACAGATCGCCGCCTGGGTGGCGGAACAGTCCTGATCTCGTGGATGTCCGGAAATCCGGATACCGTGGTCTGGGTAAGACGCCTCGGAGTTTCACCCCGGAGTGACCGCCATGAGCAAGCCGAACGCAACCGCAACCGCGGTATTCGATCCGCTGGCCGATCGTGCCGCGAGTACTCTGCTGCGGCTCGTCGACGCGGTCGAGGAGTTCACGGCCGCATGGGAATCCGGTGGCCTGCCTCCCGATCTGGCGAAATTCGCGCTGACCGGTGACACCGCCCGCCGGGCCTCCCTGATCGCACTGATCAAGGTGGATCTGAAATACCGATGGCTGCGCTACGAGCATCCGAAGCGGCTCGCCGAATATCGCGCCCGGTTTCCGGAACTGGCGTCGGGCCCGATGCCGCGGCAATTGCTCTACGAGGAGTTCCATATTCTGCGCCGCGCCGGCGTCCGGATCGATGTCGCCGAATACGCGCGGGACTATCCCGCGTACGCCGACCGGATCGACGCGATCCTGCGGCCGGACGACCCGTACGAGAGCACCCTCGTCGACCGGACCGGCCCGCCGGTCGCGGGTGAGGAACTCGAACCCGGCGACCGCATCGACGACTTCGATCTCCTACTGGAACTGGGCCGCGGCGCGTTCGCGAGAGTCTTTCTGGCACGGCAACTCTCGATGCAGCGACTCGTCGCGGTGAAGGTCTCCACCGACCACGGCACCGAACCGCAGACGCTGGCCCAGCTGGACCACGAATACATCGTGCGCGTCTACGACCAGCGGGTACTGCCGGACCGCGCGCTGAAACTCATGTATATGCAGTACCTGCCCGGCGGCACGCTGTCGGCGGTTCTGACCCGCGTTCGCGAGACCCCGCCGGAACAACGCGGCGGACAACTGCTGCTCGATGCCGCCGACGCGGCGCTGGAACAGAAGGGCGAGCTGCGAACCTCGGGCGCCCGGGTGCGCGACGAGATCGCCGCGTTGTCGTGGCCGGAGGTGGTGGCCTGGCTCGGCCGCAGGCTCGCCGAGGCCCTGGACTACGCCGAGGAGCGCGGTGTCCTGCATCGCGACCTCAAACCGGCGAATGTGCTGCTCACCGCCGATGGTGTCCCGAAACTGGCCGACTTCAATATCAGCGCCAGTGACCACGTCGCCGGCAGCAGCCCGGTCGCGTACTTCGGTGGTTCCCTGGCCTACATGTCGCCGGAGCATCTCGCGGCCAGCCACCCGGCTCTGTCCGGCACCGTCGAGAACCTGGACACGCGCAGCGACATCTATTCGCTGGGCGTCGTGCTGTGGGAGCTGCTGACCGGGCGGCGGCCGTTTCCCACGCTCGAGGCGAAGGATTCACAGGCCGCGGTCGAGCACCTGCTCGAGGTGCGTCGCCGCCCGATCGCACCGGAATTCCTCGACGACCTCCCCGCGGACACTCCGCCCTCGCTGCGCCGCGTGCTGCTGACCTGCCTGGCGCCGGAACGGGAGGACCGCTGGGCCAATGGCGCGGAGCTGGCTCAGCAGTTCGAACTGTGCCTCGACCCCCGGGCCCGGGAGCTGGTGGACGCGCCACAGCGCCGGTGGCTGCCGACCGCACCACTGTGGGCGATCCCGATCCTCGCGCTGGCGATCGCCATACCGAACCTGATCGCGGTCGGATACAACTACTACTACAGCAGGACACTGATCGTCGGGAAGCTCACGCCGCAGGCCCGGCACACCTTCGAATACGTTGCGCTGGTGCTGTATCCGCTCGCCATCGTGGTCGCCGCGGTCCTGATTCTCTTCGCCGCGCGCCGCCTCGTCCTGGTCCTGGTCGGCCTGCGCATCGGCTGGGACTTCACCGATGAGACGCTCACCCGCGCCCGCATCGACGCGCTCCGGCTCGGCCCGCGGGTGGTGTGGATCGCCTTCGTGTTCTGGGTGCTCGGCGGAATCGTGTTCCCGGTCCTGCTGAACCTGATCGCCGGGGGCGTACCGTACGCCACCTACGTGCACTTCCTGCTGTCGGTCGTGGTGTGCGGCGCGATGGCCGTGTCGTATCCGTACTTCGGGCTCACCTGGTACGTGGTGCGGTGCCTGTACCCGGTGTTCCTGGAACATGGACGGTCCGACGCCGCCGATATCGACCACCTGCACCGGCTCGCCGGGCGCACCGGCTTCTATCTGACCGTGGCGGCCGCGGTGCCGCTGGTCGGCGTCACCGGGGTCACGTTCCTGCCCGGGGTGGATATCGAGTCCATCATCTGGGCGGTGCGGATCCTGTGCGTCGGCGGCATCCTCGGTTTCGTGCTCGCCTATCTGCTGTACGGCGTCATCGAGAAGGACCTCGAGGCGCTCGAACGGGTGGCGACGGCATCCGGTGTCGTCCTGACGACCCCGCACATACCGAAACCCTTGCGTTCCAGCTCTGATCGGCGGTGATCGAACGACTCCGGGCCTCGCTATTCCTCAGAATCCAGTCCCGCGCAGGCACATGCGGTGGGAAGATGCGGACGTGGAGCAAACCGCCTCCGTGACAGTCGAGGTGCGCTCGTCCTCGACGCTGAAACCGCGTGATGCCTTCGAACAGTGGGAAGCACTGATGGCGGATGCCATCGTGCCCTCAGCGATATCGCCGCTACACGACGGGTGCTGGAACGGCAAGATCACCAGCACCCAGTTCGATCGAGTGTCGGTCGCGCTCATGCGAGCCAGCGCACAGCAGGTGAACCGGACGCAGCGGATGGTCTCGCGGTCGCAAGGGGAGTTCCTGCTCGCCAATATCGTGCTGGAAGGGACGAATTGGACAGAGCAGCAGGGGCGGACCGCGGAATCGGTGGCCGGGTCCATCGCCTTCTATGACAGCGCGCAGCCGCTGCTCAGCCGCACCACCGACAACGCGATGTCGACGCTGCTGCGCGCGCCGTTACAGCCGGTGCTCGACTACGCCGGGCTGGCGCGCGACGAGTTGCCGTTCGCTGTGCCGATTCCCGCCGACGGGGCCATGGGCGTGGTCACCCGCTTCTTCCGCGACATGGCCGAACTGACCAATGAGGAAGCCGAGCGCGCGAACCTCGCCTTCGACGGGCAAACCACCGGCATGCTGGCCTCGGCGCTGTTGCTCGCGGTCGGGAAAGCCTCACCGGCGCCCTCGGATTCGCTCTACACCCGCCAGCAGATGATGGCCTACCTACGAAAACGGTTCACCGATCCAGACCTCACCGTCGACGAGATCGCCAAGGCCTGCCTGGTGTCCCGGCGCACCCTGTTCCGCATGTGCGAAGGGCTCGGCGGCCCGGGCGCGCTGATTCGGCGCATGCGCATCGAGCACGCCCGGCGGCAGCTGCGGTCGGAGCCGACCCGTTCCCTCAACTCCATCGCAGCCGCCTCGGGTTTCGCCTCCGACCGGCACTTCTACCGCGCGTTCCAGCTCGAAACCGGTATGACGCCTGGCGAATTCCGCTCCCAGTACGCCTTCGACGCCTCCGGCGCCCGGCGCGAGAGCCGTCCGGCCGCGGACTAGGACAGCAGCTGCCCGTGTGCCAGCGCCTCGATCGGCGGGCTGGTGTAACGCGGTGCGCGGTAGTGGAAGTCGAAGTTCGCGCGCACGTACCGGCGGTAATCCTCCAGAGTGTGCAGGGTGTCGGTGCGGGCCTGCCCCGTGACGCCGAGCACGTCGAGTTCCTCGGCCAATGCTTCCTCCATCCGGCCGATCCGCAGAATGCACTCGGTCAGCATCTCGTTGACCACGCGCAGGGCGTGAGTCCTGGTGCAGCCGAGGTGATATTCGGCCAGCAGCACCGCGTTGTAGGCGTAACCGACCGCCTCGTCCGCGGGCAGGGAATGCACGTCGTTGATCAACCCCATGTGCTCGGTGACCGCCGCGCGCAGGGTCTTCATGGCGGGCAGCTGCCGGACCGTGTCGGGTAGATCGATCCCGTAGGTGATCTCGCTCAGATCCAGCAGCATGTAGATGGCGACCGAGATCTGCCGGTGGGTGCGGTATTCGTCGAGTTTCGGCAGGTCACGGGTGATGGTGCGGACGCTCTCGGTGTAGTAGCTCCACCACCACTCCACGATCTCGGCGCGCACCGCGCGTTGCCACTGCGGCGAGCGGCCGCGGCACAGTCTGCGCCACAGGTCCTGGAAGCCGGTCGCCAGCACGCCGGACGGTGTGCCGTCGAGGTGAAAGCCCGTCTCCAGGCGTTGAATGGTGGCCAAACATCTTCGCGGGTCGGGCATTTCGATATCGAACTGGTCGTCCACGATAAACGCCCACGCCGTGAATTCGGCGAGCAGTGCGAGCGATTCGACGTCGGCGTCGGGGCACCACATCGAATACATCTCGACCGGGCGGGAACCCGCCACTCTGCGTCGGGACAACTCCTCGGGAACGAGATCCAGGTTGACCAGCCATTCCCACATCTTGGATTCGGCGGCTCTGGCTCTGGGATTGGTTCCTTCCGGCGGATACGGCATGTGGAAGTCGGGAAGGACGATTCGCTCGGAAACCATGGGGCACAGCTCCTTCGGCGAGCGCGAATCCGCGTGGCCTCATCCGCCGACCCTGGAGTGCGAGCCGGCTCCCCGCCATCCGATCACGCCCGATTCGTCCAGTATCGCCCACTTTCCCCTGGGGCACACCCCGATTGGGGGGAATGGAAGAATCAGCACACCGGACGGTTCGCGCGTGGGAGAGGCGGCGATGGAGAGTTCGATACCGAGGTGGCGGGGGACGGGCTTCCCGATGCGCCCACGTTCGGGTCGGTCTTACGACGGCTACGGGATGCGCGCGGCGTGTCGCGGGAGCGGCTGGCATTCAATTCGGGGGTCAGCGCCAGTTATGTGAATCACCTGGAGAAGGGCGAACGCGAGCGGCCCACCCGGGAAGTGGTGACGGCGTTGATGCGCTATCTCGATCGCCTGGCGGCACTGGCCCCGGAGGAATTCCGGCAATTATCGGATCTGGCCGGACTCGGTCCCGTGGAGCAGCCCTCGACCGATGACCTGCGCGCCGATCTCGGGCGCGGAATTCCGCAGGCCCTGGCCTTGAACGAGCCGCACCTGGCCGCCTACGTCGACACCCGCCTGAACATCCTGATGTGGAACGACAGCTTCGCCGCGGGGTTCCCGGGACTGACCGAGGGCGGCAATCTGCTGCGCTGGATGCTCGATGATCCCCGCGCGCGGCACGCGCTGGTCGAATGGGAGCGGGAGCTCCGGATCTCGATCCAGTGGCTGCACGGCTATATCGCCCAGTACGGCGACACCGGCTGGTTCGACGACCTGTTGCAGGAGCTGGGCCGGTTCCCGCTGTTCCTGGAACTCTGGTCGGACACCACCGCCCGCTACGAGCGCGCCCGCCCGGTCATCTGGTTGCGCGACGGCGACGGTACGACGGTTCGGATCGTCGGGCAGCTGTTCACTGTCAACAGCACGGCCTATCCCGGGCGCATGCAGATCTTCATCGGGCTGCGGAGCCCGGGCGAGGGTCAGGCGTAGGACTCGCGGTGCCGGCAGTGGGATAGCAGGACCGATCCTCGTCCTGCTGCTCCTGGTCACGGCCGCACCGCGGCGCTGGATCGGGTTGCGGGAGAAGGTATTCCGTGCCTGGCGCGCCAGCCGGCCTGAAGGCCCGATCGGCCGTACCGGCCCGTGGCGGAGGGGATCGCGGGCCGGTACCGCACTGTCGTCACCGGAACGGCGGCGTCATCGCCGGTATGCCGGTACCGTCACCGGCCGAGGATCCGCCGAATCCAGCCGCCCTCGGCGGCCTGCTCGTGCCCCGCGCACCATTGATCGGCCGGAACCCGGGCGCGCACCTGGGCGATGTGCGCCCCGCATCCGGTCCAGGTGGTCTTGCCGCAGGTCCGGCACCGCGTCGCTCGACACATTCGAGAGTCCTCCGGGTTCTCAGGCGGGCGCTTCGCCGGATGCGATGGCGTCGGCGAATTCGCAGAACGCCTCGTAGGCGCGAGCGCCGTGGATCGTGGCCGGACCACCGTGCATCAGGAACGTCACGCCGATCGCCTCGGCGGCCTCCTGCTTGGTCGCCCCGGCCCGCGCGGCCGCCTGACCGTGCGAGGCGATGCACCCGTCGCAGCCCTCGACGACGCCGATGGCCAGCGCGATCAACTCCTTGGTCTTGCGATCCAGCGCGCCCGGCGCGAATGCCGCCTTGCTGAGCTCGCCGAAACCCTTGTACACCTCGGGAATCGCGCGCCGCAGCTCCCGGTGCAACGGCGACAGCTCGTTGAGCACGGCCTTTCCGTGCGGCGACGCCTGCGTGGTCTCGTGCGGTGCGGACATGCCTACTCCTTCGACTGCTTCATAGATACCCCACCGGGTATATCAACCACCGTAGCATACCCCAGGGGGTATCCTGGAGGGTGTGGTCACGGCCGGGCCCGGCAACACGAACCGGGCCGCGAACCCGATACCATCCACCCGAACCCATCCGATCGGCCCGAGGAGCACCCATGTGTCAACCGACCCCCTGCCAGACCTGCGGCAAGATCACCTGGGCAGGGTGTGGCGACCACATCGACCAGGTCAAGGCGGCCGTTCCGGCCGAGCAGTGGTGCGACGGCGAGCACGTCGCCAACTAGCCGGACGAGGGACTCTCACGAATCCGGTCGCCACGCGGCCGGCGCACAGGAAGGGTAGGAGCCATGCGGATCTACATCACCAGTGTTTTCGTGGACGACCAGCAGAAGGCGCTCGACTTCTACAGCGGGGTGCTCGGCTTCGAGAAGAAGCACGACATTCCGCTGGGCGCGGCCCGATGGCTGACCGTGGTGTCGCCGGAGGACCCGCAGGGGGCGGAATTGTTGCTCGAGCCCGACGGGCATCCGGCGGTGAAGCCGTACAAGGACGCGCTCGTCGGTGACGGAATTCCCGCGGCCTCCTTCCAGGTCGCGGATGTGCGGGCCGAATTCGAGCGATTGAGCGGGCTCGGGGTGAGGTTCACCCAGCAACCGGTGGAGGCGGGCCCGGTGACCACCGCGGTGTTCGACGACACCTGCGGCAATCTGATCCAGATCGTCACTCCGGCGTAGTCCGGACCTCGGCCGGGCCGAACAGGACGGCCTCCATGAGGCGAATCACCCACTGGCGCGGATAGATTCGCTCGTCGTCGCCGAAGACGCGGGCATAGTCCACCACCAGGCCGAGGGCGGCGTGCACCAGGACGGCCGCCTCGGCGGGGGTGAGGCCGGGGCGGACGCGGGTGAGCAGGGCCGCCCATTCGGTGACCACCATGCGCTGCACCACGCGCAGGGTCGCGCGCTCGTCGTCGGGGACGTGGCCGAATTCGGCGAAGTACACGAAGAGCAGTTCGCGTTCGTCGAAGGCCCCGGCCACGTACATGTCGATGAGCTTGGCCAAAGCCTCCGCGGGGCCGGAGGATTCGGCCAGGGTGGGGGCGATGACGGCCGACATGCGGTCGGCGGCCCGGCGGAAGGCGGCCTCGAGCAGATCGCCCTTGCCGCGGTAGTAGCGGTAGACCGCGGAGGTGGAGGGCAGGCCCGCGGCGATCGCGATGTCCTCGACGCTGACATTCGGATAGCCGCGCTCGTAGAACAGCCGCACCGCCCGCGCCAGCAGTAGTTCGTGTTTGAGCGAGAGCGGCGTCTCCACCGCGCGCGGGGCGGGGGGCGGCTGGGCGGGCTCGGGCAGGTCGGCGGCGATGATCGCCCAGCAGGCCGTATTCAGCAGGACGGCAAGGGTTTTGGAGGCGAGTACGACCCGGTGGTCGCCGAGGCAGCTCACCGTGCTGAAGACCCCTATGGCCCGCACCCGCAGTTCACGGGCGGACAGGCCGGGCCGGACCGCGTCGATGAGGGCGCTGAGGTCGGTGAGGGCGGTGCTGAAATGCTGGTCCACCGTGCGCTTGTCGGGGTCGTCGAGGTAGCGGTGCTCCCACCGGGCCAGCCCGACCGTCGTCCGGTTCACGATGGTCTCCGCGATGATGCCGTCGATCCCGTACCCGAGCCGCCGCCGCGCGGGCCAGCCCGCCGCCACCTCGGGCAGGCTCACCGCCGCCACCGTCACCTCGCCCAGCCGCAGCAGCTCACCCGCGAACAGCGCGTACTTGCTCGGATAGTGCCGGTACAGCGCGGTGGAGGTGATGCCGAGGCGGGCGGCGATGTCGTCCATGCTCACCCTGTGGTAGCCCTGCGCCGCGAATTCCGCGGCCGATACCGCCGCGATCTGGGCGCGCCGGTTCTTCGGCCGTCGCCGAACCGCCCGCGCACCCGGTTCGGGGGCGGGCGTCCTCGCCCGGTTCACGACTGCGGCTGTTGCGCCAGCGGCGAATTCACCTTGTTCACCAGCCACCGGTCGCCGGACCGTTGCAGCCGCATCACCATCGACAGCTGACCGGGGGCGGGCTTGCCCTGGGTGCCGAGGCTGGTGATGGTCTGGCCGATCACCACGATGGCCTCGGCGGAGTCGCGTTCGGTATTGCGGACCGCGCACTGCACGTCGGTGGCCTTGGACACGACCTGGCCCTGGGTGAGCACGTCGCGCAGATCCTTGCTGGTGGCGTCGAATTGCTTGCGCCACTCCCCGGTCGCGCCGTCGAGGACGCCGGTGAAGTAGGCGTCGAGGTTCTTGGCGTCGTAGGTGGCCAGTATCGGCGCGTACGCGCAGGCCGCGGCCCGGGCCTGTTCCTGGGCGGCGAGCAGATCCTTCTGTTCGGCATCGTGCCGGTAGAGCACGATGCTGGACCCGATCGACGCCGCCAGTGCGAACACCACCGCGGCGCAGGCGGCGATGCGGCCGCGCGGGCCCAGGGCGGGCAGCGAGGTCGTGCGCAGGCGTGACTTCCACGTGTGCCCGGTCGATTTCGGGGCGGCGGTGTCCGCCACCGCCGCGGCGGTGGCGGGTTCCGTGATCTCGACGGCCGCGGTGTCGGTCTTGTCGACATCGACGGGCGCGGCCGGGGTCGCCTCGGGGTCGGGGGTCTCGTCCGGGTGCTGCTCGATGATGTTGTCGCTCATGGGAAGTCTCCTAACGGGGGACAGGCTGGGACATTTCGTTGCCGGTGGCCCCCGGCGGTGTGGTGGCCCCGTTGTCGGGCACGTCGGGTCGCGGCGCGTTGGCCGACCCGCGGACCTGCAGGGCCGGATCGCTGGTGACGCAGTAGTTGTAGAGCCGCACCCGGTTGTCGGCCTGGATATCGGTCGGCACCACCGGGATGGTCTGGTAGTCGCAGCTGGGCCGGGGCCACGGATCGATCAGGGTGTTGTACGCGCCGTCGTGGGCGGGCACGCCGAGCGCCTGCGATCCGGCGCGCAGGGCCGGGAAGAGCGCGGCGATGGCGGGTGCGCGCAGCTTGGCGGCGCGGGTGACGGCCACGAAGTTGGTCACCAGATTCGTGATGGGATCCTGGGTTTCGGAGATGAACCCGTTGAGGGTGGCCAGCTGGCCGGGCCCCTGCCGGAGCAGTGTGCGCAATTCCTGGTCGGCGGACGCGAACTGGTCGAACAGCACGCTGCCCGCCTTGGTCAGGGTGCCCAGGTCGGGCTGCGCGTGCTGGGTGGTGCCCGCGATGACTTCGAGATTCTCGATCAGCTGCCGGGTCTGCGGCAGCAGGTCGGTGAGGCCCGCCATGGCCCGGCTCAGCCCGGAGATCATGTTGCGCAACCGATCCGGCCCGCCGGCGAGAGCTTTGTCCAGCTCGTCGACGATCACGGTGAGCCGATCCGGGTTCATGCCGCCGACCAGGTCCCCGAGATTGCTGAACACCGACTGGATCTGCACCGGCACGCTGGTGCGGGCCCGCTCGACGAGTGACCCGTCGTGCAGGTAGGGCCCGGTGTCGGAGTCGGGCCGGAAGTCGAGATACTGTTCCCCGGCCGCCGAGAGCCGCCCGACCGCCACGGTCCCGCCCAGCGGAATCCGGGCACTGTCGTCGATCTCGGCGACCGCGGCCACCCCGTCCCCGGCGACGCGCACGTCGCTGACCTTGCCGACCCGGCTGCCCCGGAACGTCACGTCATTGCCGGGCAGCAGCCCGCCCGAGGACACCAGTTCCACGGTCACGTCGTAGGTGTGCGGAATCGGATCGAATCGCAGCACATAGCCGCCGATATAGCCCGACCCGAGGATCAGCACCACGATCAGACCGAGATTGGCGATGGCGATCCGGCGCTGTACCACCCAGTGCCACAGTGGCGGATTCATCGATCCCCTCCCTGCTCCGGCTGCGCGGGCTGGGTCTCGGGCTGACCCGGCTGCATGCCGGGCGGTCGCGGCGGGCTGGTGAGTCGCCCGAACACCTTCTCCAGTACCTGCGTCAGGCTGCCGATGAACTGCCCGGCGTCACCGAGTTCCGGCCACCGGCTACCGTGTGGATCGGTCAGCGCGCCGACGCTCAGGTACGACACCGTCGCCGCCACCGCGAGGGCGGGCCCACGCAGGCTGGCCATCAGCGATGGATAGATGGCGTGCAGCCCGTCCAGTGTTCCGGTCAGCTGATCGCTCTGCGCGAAGCCGGACATCAGGGCCTGAATGCTGTTGAACAGCCCGACGAAATCGCCGCCGGTGGTGGTGGCGAAATCACCGAGCGCGTCGGTGGTGGTCGCTACCTTGGCCAGCAGGTCCACGATCTGCTGATTGTTCTCCGTCAGCAGCCCGATCAGCGCCGGGAAGGTGTCCGCGGCCGCGCCGAGTTGCTCCTTGCGCCGGGCCAACTCACCCGAGAGCGAGTTCATCCCGCCGAGGACGGAGTCGATATCGCCGGTGCGGGCGTTGAGCGCGCCGATGGCGGCGGTCATCTCGGTGAGCAGATGCGAGAGTTCGGGCGCGCGTCCGCCGAACATGGAGTTCATCTCGCCGGTGATCTTGGCGGCCTGATTGATGCCGCCGCCGTTGAGCAGCAGCGAGATCGACATCATGAGCTGCTCCACCGAGGCGCCCGCCGCGGTGTGGTCGGTGCCGATGGTGTCGCCGTCGCGTAGTGGGTCTCCGGCGTCGGCGGCCGACGGCAGCGTCATGGCCACGAACATGTCGCCGAGCGGGGTGGCCTGGCGCAGTTCGACCGTCGTGCCGCGCGGCAGCCGGATGTCCTCGCGGATCAGCATGCGCACGTCGGCCAGGAAGTTGGTGGTCTCGATCTTCGTGACCACCCCGATATCGGTGCCGCCGATCTTGACGTGCGCGTGGTCGGGCAGGTTCAGCGCGTCGGCGAAGGACGCGTGCACGGTGTAACCGGGTGCGCCCAGACCGGGTTTGGGCATGGGGAGGCTGTCCACGGTGACCGCGCACCCGGTGGCGGTGAGCAGCGTGGCGGCGGTCAGGACACCGCCGAGAGCCGTTGTGCGTAGTGTCATTTCAGGTTCGTGATCCCCAGTAGTGCGGCGGTGATGCCGAAGTCGGGTCCGAAGTCGGCCACCTTGCCGGTGCGGCAGCCGTCCAGCCGCATCTGGATGCGCTCGCAGAAGGTCGACAGGATCTCGCCGTCGAGCACCGACTTGTCCAGCAGGCCGTGCAGCCGCAGCGCCTGATGTTCGGTGCTGGTGGCGTTGGCCAGATTCTGGAACATGAGCGGTCCGACGTCCACGATCTCGGTGAGGCCGCGGGCATTGGCGCGCATCTGATCGGTGATGGCCACGAAGCGGGTCAGCGCCCCGGCCAGCTGATCCTTGTTCTGCCCCACCAGGGTCGCGGTATTGGTGACGAAGTCGTCGAGCTGGCGGAGCACCGCGTCGATGCCGGGGGCCTGCTCGCCCATCAGGTTCACCAGTTCGGTGAGCCGGCCGCTGAAGTCGCGCACCGTCTGATCGTTGGCGGCGATCACCTGGGTGATGTCATTGAGTTTGACGATGGTGTTGGAGATCTGGTCCTTGTTGGCGAAGGTCACTTCGAACGCGCCCGACAGCTGGTCCAGGGTCTGGCGCAGCTTGTCGCCATTGCCGTTGAGCAGCGGGAACAACACCCGGCTGGCCATCGGCCCGGTGGTGTTGTCACCTTTGAGCGCATCGCCGAGCTGGGAGAAGGTGGCCAGGATCCGATCCAGCTCGACCGGAACGCGGGTGCGCTGCAACGGAATATAGGCGCCGTCGGCAAGGGTCGGACCGTCACCGGTGTAGGCTGGAGCCAACTCCACGTGACGATTCGTGATCAACTGTGGATTCACCAGCGCCGCAATGGCATCCGCGGGAATCTTGACGTCCTCATCAAGCGACATGGTGACCTGGACGTAACTGCCCTTGGGCGTGACGGTTTCGACGGTCCCGATCGGAACCCCCAGCACCGCCACCTCATTGCCCGCGTACAGGCCCGCGACGCTCTCGAAATCCGCGGTGACCTTCATGCGCCCGCCCAGATGCTGCGTGGGCAGTGAGCCGATCGAATCGGGCAGCAGCCCGCACGCCGAGGTGAGCAGCAGCGCGCCGCACACCGCGGCCAGCCGGAATGGTCTGCGAAATTGCATCACTTGCACCCCTGCACGGCCTGCGCGAAGCACAACCAGTTGTCCGGGAACAGCCACGGCGCGTACACGTTTCCGTACGGCCCGTCGCCGAGCACATTGTTGAACTGCCGCAAGGTCACCGGCATGATCTGGTACAGCCGGGCCAGGTTGTCCTTGTTCTTGTCCAGGCCCTCCGACATGGTGTTCAGGTCGGTGATGAGCGGACCGAGTTGGTTGTTGTTCTCGAGCCCCATCTGCTGCAACAGCTTCGACAGCGAGGCCACATTGTCGAGCAGCTGCTCGAGCAGCGTCTGCCGCTTCTGGACCGCGCTGCCGATGGCCTCGCCGCGGGTCAGCAGCATGAGCACGCTGTTCTGGTTGTCCGAGGCCAGCTGCGAGACGGTGTCCATGCCCTTCAGGAGGGTGTCCACCTCGTCGCGGCGGTCATTGATCACCTTGGCGAGCGCGCCCACGCTGTCGAGCGCCTGCACGGTCAGCTCGGGGGAGTTGCCCATCTGCTGGTCCACCAGGTCCAGGGCATTGCGCAGCTTCTGCGGATCCAGCTTCTCGACGCGTTCGAAGGCGTTCTTGTACTGCGGATCCTGCACCACCTTGCCCAGGTTGTAGGGCACCGAGGTGTGGTCGAGCTTGATCCGGTCGCCGAGCAGGGTCCGTCCGCTGCCGGGGGTGAGTTCGACGTGCAGGCGGCCCAGGATGGTGGACATCTTGATGGCGGCGCGGGCATCGTCACCGAGCTTGATCTCGCGCCGCACCTTCATGTCCACCAGCACCTTGCCGTTGTCCAGCCTCACGGCGCCGACCTGACCGACCTCGATGCCGGAGACATCCACCGTCGCGCCCGGCCGCAATCCGGCGGCCTGGGCGAACTCGGCGTGAATGGTCTTGTCGCCCACGTGCGCCTGCTCGATCAGGGTGGACCCGGCGAGCAGCGCCACCACGAATCCCGACGCGAACAGACCCAGTCGCAGCGGCCGGTTGGCCAGGAAGGCCGGGTAGCGAAGCCGCCTCATCGGCACACCTCCGAATGTGATTGGCCGCCGATCTGGTTGAACAGGCCCGGTGGCAGCAGCACGCCCCACAAGGAGACGTCCAGGCTGCACAGGTACGCGTTGCCGTAGGCGCCGTAGCTGCTGAACCGCGCGACACCATTGAGGACGTCGGGCAGCTCGACGGCCGCTTTGTCCAGCGATGCGCCATTGAGCAGGAGCAACGCGACACCGGCACTGGCGTCGGTCTGCGCGCGGGCCGCGCCGGGCTTCACCTGGGCCAGGATGCCCACCAGTGAATCCGTCGCCGTCGCAACGCGTTCCACGGACGATTTCAGCGTGCCGCCCTGCGCGTACAGCGCATCGGTGAGCGCTCGCGCCTGGGTGATCAGGGTTTCGAGCTCATTGCTGCGGTGGGCCAGGCCGGAGATGACGCTGCTGAGATTGCCGACCACCTGGCCCAGGATCTCGTCGCGCTGCCCGAAGGTCCCGGCCAGCTGCGCGGCCTGCGTCACCAGGGCGCCCAACGAGACGCCATTGCCTTGCAACGCCTGGATCAGGGTCTCCGACAGCGAGTTCACCTGATCGGGTTGCAGCACGCTGAACAGCGGCTCGAAGCCCGACAGCAGGGACGAGACATCGAAGGACGGCTCGGTCCGGTCGAGCGGGATCTGACCGCCCGCGGGCAGCGGTGCGCCCGCCTCCTTGCCCGGCAGTAGCGCGATATAGCGCTGCCCGATCAGGTTCTGGTAGCGCACCAGCGCTTTCGTCGAGGTCGTCGGATGCTGCTCGGCCCCGATGCGGAAGTCGACCCGGGCGCGGTAGCCATCGGTGAAATCGATCTTGTCGACCCGGCCGACCCGCACGCCCGCCATCCGGATGTCGTCGCCGACCCGCAGGCCCAGGACGTCGGAGAACACGGCGGAGTAGGAGTTGGTGGAGCCGGGCACCGAACGTTGCAGGGTGGACCACATCGTGTAGGTGAGCAGGACCGCGACAGCGGCGAACAGGCCGAAGCCCGCCAAGGCTTTTCCGGACTTCACGACACGCCTCCCGTCTCGGCCGGGACCAGGTCGCCGCCCGCGAGCAGGGGAGTCAGCAACAGCAGCTGAGCCGCGTCCGGCCGGTGGCCGACGATCGCGGCGACCGCGTCGCTGCCGCGCAATCCGGCCGGCTGAACGGCCGCGGGTGCGGGCTGGGTCGCGCCTGCCGGCGCCGTCAGCCCGGGAATCGCGGGCAGTCCCGGAATCGACGGAAGACCCGGAATGGCAGGCAGACCCGGAATGGCGGGTGTGGCCGCCGGTGTCGGCGCGGGCCCGGCGGCATTGAGCCAGGTGGGCAGCTGCTGCTGGGGGAACTGTTGCGCCGGAGCGGTATCCGGCACCGTCGACCCACCGCAGCGCGGTCCCGTGAGCTCCCCGTAGTGCGGGCAGTCCGCCGCCGTGTACTGCTGGAACGGCGTGAACGACACGTCCATCCGCCACACCATCTGCTTCTTGGGCCCGAAGGTGAAGACGCCCTGCAACCGCTGCAGGGCGGTATTGAGATTGGCGATGGCGAACGGGATGGCCTGCGGGTCCTGGGCCAGGCTGCCGAAGAGCTGGTTCAGGCCCGACACCAGGAACTTGCCGGAATCGGGATTACGGGCGAAGAGTCCGTTCACCGTGTCCACCGCGCCGCCGCCATTGGTCAGCAGACCGACCAGCGCCGCCCGCTGCTCGGTGAGGGTGCGCGCGGTGGTCACCGACTTGGCCAGGGTCCCCACCAGATCCGGGGCGGACTCGCTCAACGCGGTCGCCGCCCGGCCCAGATTGCCGAGCAGATCGCCGACGTCCTCGATCCCGCGCACCTCGGTGACCCAGCGGTCGAGCCGCTCCACCGTGGACCCGGGCACCCGGGCCGACGGATCCAGTGCCGCCGCCAGCGTCGACAGCACCCGGCCCAGCTTCTCGGGCTGAATATTGTTCAGCACGGTGCGCAGCACATTGAGGGTGCTCTGCAACTGGACCGTCGCGGTGCTGGTGTCCTCCGGAATGGTCGCGCCCGCGCGCAGCGTGTCCTTGGTGGGCGTGGTGTCGACCAGTTCGACCGCGGTCACCCCGAAGATATTGTTCGGGATCACCCGCGCCGCCACATTCGCCGGAATCGTGTTCGCCACCACCGGCCTCAGTGCGATGGCGGCTTCCTGCCGCTCGCCCTTGGCCGCCACGGTGACGTCCTCGACGCGGCCGACGATCATGCCGCGGAACTTCACGTCGGCGTGGGCGGGCAGCCCGTCGCCGGTGCTGGTGAGCGCCGCGGTGACCGGGACCTTGTCCTCGAAGCGGCCGTTGTAGCGCAGGGCCAGCAGATACAGCAGCAGCGCGACCGTGGTGAGCAGCGCGAGTCCGGCCAGCGTGAGGTGGCGGGCCGTGGGGCCCCGCCCGCTGGGATCGAGAATCATCGATACACCTATCCCGAGATGCGGAATCCGGGGTCGATGCCCCAGATCGCAAGGGTCAGAAAGAGATTGACGAAGACCATGACGACGATGACCATCTTGATGGCGCGTCCGGCCGCCACCCCGACGCCCTCGGGCCCGCCGGTGGCGACGAAGCCGTAGTAGCACTGGATGAACGTCGAGATCATCACGAACACCATGACCTTGAGCAGCGACCAGAACACGTCCGGTCCCAGCAGGAACTGGAAGAAATAGTGGTCGTAGGTGCCGGCGGTGGTACCACCCAGGATCAGCACCGACAGCTTGGTCGCCAGGTACGCCACCGCCAGGCCCACGCTGTAGAGCGGGACGATGGTCAGCGTCGAGGCGATCATGCGGGTGCTGATCAGGTATGGAAGCGGGCGGATGGCAATGGATTCCAGCGCGTCGATCTCCTCGGAGATGCGCATGGCGCCCAGCTGCGCGGTGAACCGGCACCCGGCCTGGATCGCGAACGCCAGGGTCGCGATGATCGGGGCCAGCTCGCGGGTGGTCGCGAAACCGGAGATCGCGCCGGTGAGCGGGCTCATGGTGAGCAGGTTCAACGCCGTGAACGACTCCATGCCGACGGTGATCCCGCCGAACCCGCACAGCGCCACCACCACGCCGATGGTGCCGCCGCCCACCACCAGTGAGCCGTTGCCCCAGCCGACATCGGCGGTCAGGCGCAGCACCTCCTGGCGATAGTGCTCGAGCACGAACGGAATCGCGATCAGGGCCTGGAAGAAGGTGATGACCTGATGGCCCAGTCGCTGATTGGCCTGCACCGGCACCGACACCACGTTCGCGGCCAGGCGCACGGGTTTGAGCGCCGGGGGCGTGTAGGAACTGCCCATCTCACACCACCTTCGTCGGCAACAGCGTGTTGTAGAGCTGGGTGAGCGCGATATTGGTGGCGAACAGCATCAGCGCCGAGCTCACCACCGCCGAGTTCACCGCATTGGCCACCCCGCCCGGGCCGCCGTGCGCGTGCAGGCCGATATCGCAGGCGATCACCGCGGTCAGCAGCCCGAAGATGGCCGCCTTGAGCACCGCGACCACCAGGTCGTCGGCCACCGCGAAGGACGCGAACGAGCCGATGAACGAGCCCGGCGTCCCCGACTGGGCGTAGACGTTGAACATGTAGGCCGTCGCGAAGCCCACGAACACGATGAAGCCGCACAGCAGCATGCTCACCAGCACCGCCGCCGCCAGTCGCGGCGCGACCAGCCGCCGCACCGGGTCGACGCCCATCACCATCATGGCGTCGATCTCCTCGCGGATCGTGCGCGAGCCCAGGTCGGCGGTGATGGCCGAGCCGACCGCGCCCGCGATCATGAGCGAGGTGACCAGCGGCGCGCCCTGGCGGATGATGCCGAGCCCGGCCACCGCGCCGATGAAGGTGGTCGCGCCGACCTGATTCACCAACGCGCCCACCTGGATCGACACCACCACCGCGATCGGGATGGCCACCAGCACCGTCGGCGCGGCCGACACGCTCGTCATGAACGCGCACTGTTTGATGAACTCGCGGTACGGGAACCGCCGCGACAGGATCGACACCACCAGCTGACGCAGCGCGTCCCGGCCCAGATCGACCTGTCGCCCCAGGGTTTCCAGGGACCGCTGCGGATGATCGCGCCACAACTGTCGGGCGCTCCGGCCGATCCGCTCCAGTTCCGAGGGTTCCGGTGCGCCGGAAGGTTTTTCGAGTGTCGTCATCAGGCCATGTCCTCGAGGTAGCGCTGCAACAGCATCAGCAGATACCCGGCCACCGAGAGACCGGCGGCCACGGTGCACAGCACGGCCACCCACAGGCCGGCGCGCAGAACGG
Organism: Nocardia sp. NPDC004151; assembly: GCF_042874235.1. Taxonomy (NCBI): domain Bacteria; kingdom Bacillati; phylum Actinomycetota; class Actinomycetes; order Mycobacteriales; family Nocardiaceae; genus Nocardia; species Nocardia sp. NPDC004151. Next base: position 25,778 of record NZ_JBIAMR010000007.1, read on the forward strand.
GATTCACTCGCATACGCCCACCGAGAATCTTGATCCCGATTACCAGGATGTCGATGAGCCAGACCAGAACCATCATCTACGTCATGCACACATTCGAGAAGGTGAGCACCGGCCAGCACACGATCGATCCGACGAACGAGATGATCACGTCGAGGCCGTGCAACTGCTTCAGATGTGCGGTGTGGGTGAGTGTCCACACCACCCCCACCAGCCCGTAGGGAATGGCCAGAATGATCAGCGTCCCGAGGAATTCGGACACCTTCATCTCGTAGCCCAGTATGCGATCCAACCGTTTCAGCATCTTGCGAACGTCCTCTCACGTCCCCGCCTCGCGCCTCTGTGCACGAGCTGCCGCAGCGACGTATGTTACTCACGATTCTCAAGAATGGAAGAGAATCGGGAGATCTTCTTCGGGGATGATATTGGCGAGATGCAACGTCTCACGCTGCGGTGATGCGGTAACACAGGTGGTACTAAGTTACTTTCGATTCCCCTCTTGAATCCGAGACCGCGCTGCGGAATCCTCGGTAACATAGCCCGCGCCCGATCGAAGGAGATCCATGACCATCGCGGCACCGCAGCCGGCCGGCGACGCCACCCTCACCCTCGAGCAGACCCGCATCCACATCCCCGGCGTGCACCGCGCCGACACCAAACGCCCGCCGAAACTCGAGGACGCGCTGGACTTCTGGCAGTTCTCCGGCGCGGCCGCCAATGTCGCCATGCAGATGGCGCGACCCGGCGTCGGGCACGGCGTGGCCGACAGCAAGGTGCACTCCGGGGCGCTCATGGTGCATCCGTGGAAACGGTTGCGCACCACCGCGTCCTACCTCGCGGTCGCCATCCTCGGCACGCCGGAGGAGAAGGTCGCCTTCCGGGAAGCGGTCAATGTCGCCCACCGCCAGGTGAAGTCCGAACTAGGGGCCGCTGTCCGCTACAACGCCTTCGACCGCGACCTGCAACTGTGGGTCGCGGCCTGCCTCTACATCGGCTTCGAGGACTCGTATCAGCTGCTCAACGGGAAGATGAATCCCGAACAGGCCGAGGCGTTCTACTCCACCTCCGCGCCCCTGGGCACCACCCTCCAGGTCACCGACGAGATGTGGCCCGGCACCCGCGCCGAATTCGACGAGTACTGGGTGCGCGCGTGCGAGCAGGTGGCGGCCGACGAGAAGATCCGCGCCTTCATCGACGACCTGCTGCGCCTGCGCATGATCCACTGGTATCTGCGGGTGATCTTCGGCGGTCTGCTGCGCTTCCTCACCGTCGGCTACCTGCCCCCGTACTTCCGTGAGCAGCTCGGCGTGAGCTGGTCCGCCGCCGACCAGCGCCGCTTCGAGCACCTGTTCGTGTTCGTGGGCTTCGTGAACCGCTTCATTCCCCGCTTCATTCGCAACGCGGGCACCCGGAGCATGATGGCGAACGTGCGCCGTCGGCTGCGGGTGCACAAGGCGTTGATCTGATCGTCCGGCCGCTCAGGCGGTGACCGGCCGGGACAGGTCGTACACGGTGCTGGCGCCGACCGTGAGCGCGGTGAAGTGGGACTTCACCCAGGCCGAGATCTGGGAGCCGCTCGAATCGGCGTTGCCGCCCATGACCATTCCGCCGTCGATGAAGTAGCGAACCTGACCGGCGGACACGTAGGTCTGGAACCGCGCCAGGGTGGGGGAGTCGTCGCTACCGGTGAAACCACCGATCGCCATGACCGACTTGCCGGAATTCAGGGCAAGGCCCCCAGCCGAACCCGCCCCGACGGTCGCGGCCGCCCAGCGAGCGTCGCTGTGCTCGAGCAGGGCTACCAGCTCGGCATTGTTCGCCGATGCGAACATCGGGCCGTGCCCGTTGCCTGGCGCGCCGTCGCCGGTGCCGCCTTGCTGGACCGGAATGACGCCGGTCGGCCCGGTCGTGATCTCGCCGCTCGGGGCGGCCGGATCCCCTTCGGGCGCTGCGCCGCTCGGTGGTGTGAAGCGATCGCCGTCCTCGCCGGGAGCGCCGCCAGGCATGCAGCCAGGGCCGAAACTCTGGGCGGCGGCGGGTCCGGACAGCGGATTGCCGCCGCTGTGTGGCTGGGCGGCGGTCGCGATCGCCCAGGCGCTCGCGCCGCCGAGTCCGAACAGCACGCCCGCCAGCGCAAGAACGGCGGCGTAGCGGCGGGATGCGCGGGAACCGGCAATAACGGGCAGCGCCACCAGGATCGAGCCGATCAGCACCGTCCAGCGCAGCCACGGCAGCCAGTCCGGGGTGCGGTTCAGCAGCACGAACGACCACGCCCCGGTGCCCGCCGCCATGAGGGCCAAGGTCGGGCGCGCCGCGGGATGGGCCGCGCGCGACCACAATTCGCGCACCGACAGCGCGATCAGCGCGCCGATCGCCGGGGCCAGGGCCACGGTGTAGTACGGGTGCACGATGCCGCCCATGAACGAGAAGGTCACCCCGGTGACCAGTAGCCAGCCGCCCCACAGGACGAACGCCGCCCGGGTGCGGTCGGTGCGCCGCGCACGGCGGGTGAGCCAGAGCCCCGCGGCCAGCCCGATCAGCGCGGCCGGAAGCAGCCACGAGATCTCGCCGCCCATCTCCGGATTGAAAAGCCGTGTGAGGCCCGAGGATCCGCTGAACCCGGCGAATCCGGACATGCCCTCGGGCGCGTCGACACCGCCGGAACCGTGGGAACCCATATTGCCGCTGCCGCCGAGGATGCGGCCCAGACCGTTGTAGCCGACCGCCAGCTGCCACAGGCTGTTGTCGGTCGAGCCACCGATGAACGGCCGCGAGTCCGCGGGCCACAACTCGACCAGCGCGATGTACCACCCCGCCGACACCACGACGGCGAGGCAGGCCAGGGCGAGGGACAGGACCCGCTGCCGCAGTGAGCTGTTCGCGGCGATCAGGAAAGCCAGACCGAGCCCGGGCAGGATCAAGAACGCCTGCATCATCTTGGTGAGGAAGCCGAACCCCACCGCCACACCCGCGAGCATCAGCCAGCCGGTCGGCGCGGACCACACCCGGTCGCCGGTGGCCTGAATGGCACGGACCGTGCAGTAGGCGGCCACGACGAGCAGCAGCACCAGTAACGCGTCCGGATTGTCGAAGCGGAAGATCAGCACCGCCACGGGTGTCAGGCCCGCGGTCGCCCCGGCCAGCAGCCCGGCGCCCGGCCCGCTCGGCCGCCGCACGGTGGCCGCGAGCAGCCCGACCGACACGACGCCCATGAGCGCTTGCGGCAGCAGCACCGACCACTGGCTGAACCCGAGCAGCTTCCCGGACAGCCCCATCACCCACAGCGCCGCGGGCGGCTTGTCCACCGTGATGGCGTTCCCGGCGTCGAACGACCCGAACAGCAGCGCCTTCCAACTCCGCGACCCCGCCTGGGCGGCCGCCGAGTAGTACTCGTTGGCCCAGCCGGAGTTCGTCAGATCCCACAGATAGAGCACCGCCGTCACCGCGAGCAGCCCGATCAGCCCCGGCCGCGCCCAGCGAGGCTGCCCGTCCGCCCCGAAAACCATCCGGGCGAGCCGTGTTTCACGCCGCCCGGCGTCGCCCTCGTCCGGTCGCTCCGCCGCGGCCGACTCCAGCCGCCACGCAGTCGATGTCATTTCCCGTCCCTTTCGCTCACCGCGACACCGTGATCGCGTCGCGGTCGTCGCGGTCGATCCTGTTCGCCGGGGCTCGGGGCGAATGGCGTGCGAATCTGGGAGTCCGCTGGGAACGCGGTATGGGCTCGCCGGGCCCGCTAGGCCGAGTGATGGTGCGTGGACACTCGTGCCTGCGAGGTGCGCGGACCGGGGGCTGGACTGCCACACGGATCCCCGCGCCGGTCAACGGCCGGAGCCAGACATCGTGGCTCGAGCGGTGGGCCCCGCGTGGAATCGCCGGTCGACCACAACCAAACGCCCGGCCGCCGGTCACCGCTCCGGTGCGGGCCGGGGTTCGCGGGGCCGGGATCGGTGCTGTGGGTCGGTGCCCGCCGCAATCGGCGCGCGGGCGGACGCGGCTTCTCGAGTTCGCCGGAGGTTCGGCGCCTACTGTCGGGGCGGTTCGCGCGGCGGCGCGGCGGAAGGGAGATCGGCGTGGGCCGTCGACGGGCTGTGTTTAGGTGGGTTCGTGCGTGATCGAGCGGTCGGCTCTCCGTCCGCCGGAGCCCATGCGGGGCCTCGTTTCCCCAGGCTGCGGCGGTGGACGCTGCGGACCCGGCTGCTGGTGTCGGTGCTGGTGATCGCCACGGCGGGGCTGGCCGCGTTCGGGGTGCTCACCCAGGCGATGCTCGGCCGCTCCGAATTGGCGCGTATCGATGGACAGTTGAACGGGGTCGCGCGGGATCTGGCCACCGAGAGCCGTCCGCCCCCGCCCCCGCGGCCCGACGAACCGGTGAAGGGCCTGCCCTCGACCTTCCAGGTCCTGTTCTTCGACAGCACGGGCGCTCCGTCGGGGCAGATCGGCGTCGGTGGTGTCGAGTTGTCGTTGCCCGCGATGGACAAGGCGGCAGTCGCCGCGCGTGGCGACCGGATCTTCGAGGTGACCGACTCGCACGGGTCCCCTTGGCGGGTGCGGACGGTGGTGCAGCCGCCGAGCCGGATGCAGCCACTGGGGGCGACGGCGGCCGTTGTCATGCCGTTGGACGGCTACTACGCGACCGCTCGGGAATTGCGGACCATCGAAGTGGTCTCCGGCGTGGTGCTGGTGCTGGTGATGGCCGCCGTGGCGACCTGGGTGGTGCGGGTCGGGTTGCGGCCGCTCTCGCGGATCGAGCACACCGCCGAGGCCATCGCGGCCGGAGAGCTGGATCGGCGGGTCGAGCACACCGACGATCACACCGAGGTCGGGCGGCTGGGGGCCGCGTTCAATGTGATGCTCGAACGGTTGTCGACCAGCATGCGGCGGCTCGGGGAATCCGAGGCGCGGATGCGGCTGTTCGTGGCCGATGCCTCGCACGAACTGCGCACCCCGCTCACCTCGATCCGCGGGTACGCCGAGCTGTACCGGATGGGCGGCGCCGCGAATCCCGGCCAGGTCGCCACCATGATGCGACGCATCGAGGACGAGGCCGCGCGCATGGGACTGCTGGTCGAGGACCTGCTGCTGCTCGCACGGCTGGACGAGCAACGCCCGCTGGACCTGACCGACGTGAACCTGTCCGCCCTCGGCGGGGACATCGTGCGCGACGCGCTGGCCCGGCAGCCGGAACGCGTTGTGCGGCTGCGGCTTCCCGGCGGCGTCGTGCGCGTGGTGGGGGACGAGCATCGGCTGCGGCAGGTGCTGACCAACCTGGTCGGCAACGGGCTCGTGCACACACCCGCCACGGCCGAGATCGACATTCGGATCGCCACGGGCACCGTGCCGGACGCGGCCGGAGTGGTCGCCGCCGCCGGTGCCGATCTGCCGGCGGGTGGTCCGGCGGTGATCGCGGAGGTGTCCGACACCGGCCCCGGCATCCCCCTCGAACAGGCCGGACACGTCTTCGACCGCTTCTATCGGGTCGACGAATCCCGCTCGCGCGCAGGCGGTTCCGGGCTGGGACTGGCCATCGTGGCCGCCGTGCTGACCGCGCACGGCGCGCGGATCGAACTGCTCACCCGGCCCGGGGCGGGCACGCTCTTCCGCATGGTGTTCCCGCTCTCGGACCAGTCCGGACCCGAGGCCGCCGGTTCACAGGAAACGCCCAGCTGACGCCGAGCTTGCCCGGTGGGCCGGCCCCGAGGATGGCCCGTATGACACAGAGCGGCGCGAGTGCGCGCACGAATCCGGTGTGGGAGCGCCTAGGGTGACCATCGTGAGCGATCGCGCCGCGACCCCGGCGGCGACCGTGCTGGTCGTCGACGACGAGCCGTACATTCTCGACCTGCTCTGTTCCGCGCTGCGGCTGAGCGGGTTCGACGTCAGCTCCGCCGACAGCGGCCGGGGCGCGCTGGAAGCCGCGACCCGGCGGCCGCCCGACGTCATGATCCTCGACGTCATGCTGCCCGACCTCGACGGTTTCACCGTCGCCCGCAGGCTGCGCGCCGCGGGCAGCGAGGTTCCGGTGCTGTTCCTCACCGCCCGCGACGCCGTCGAGGACCGCATCGCCGGACTCAGCGCCGGCGGCGACGACTACGTGAGCAAACCGTTCAGCCTCGAGGAAGTCGTGCTGCGTCTGCACGCCATCCTGCGCCGCACCAAACCCGCCGACGACGAGGGGCCCGAGCGGCTGCGCTTCGCCGACCTGGAACTCGACGCCGACACTCACCGCGTGTTCCGGGGCGGCGAATTGATCTGGCTGTCCGCCACCGAATTCAAGCTGTTGCAGTACCTGATGCTCAACGCGGGCAAGGTGGTGAGCAAGCGGCAGATCCTCGACCGTGTGTGGCAGGCCGAGGAAGGGCGAGCCGACCGAGTGGTCGAAACGTTCGTCAGTCAGCTGCGGCGCAAGATCGATACCGACCATCCGCCACTGATTCACACGGTGCGCGGCGTCGGATACACGCTGCGCGACACTCCCTAGCGCATTGGCGCGCAACCACAACAGCAACGGCGCCGTGGCAGGAGTTTCCGCTCGAACTGCTCGACTCGCTACCTCGGGGATGGCCGGCTGTGCACGACGCGCAGGAAGGATTCTTGGCGCGCTCGCCCATTCTGACTGCCGCGGCGATCGGGTGGTCCGGACCCGAGATCCCGGAGCCGAGCCGTATCTGCGTCGCGAAGGACTTCGCCATCACGGCTTCTGGCCGCTGCACGCCCCGGTGGCGGATTCGAACAGGGAACGGCTGCAGTGCTTTTCGCCCGTCTCAGCTTCCCGGTCCGCCCGGGTTCACCGCCTTGCTCAGGGAACCCCTGCGCTCGCCGCTCGGGGCATCGATGCTCGCTCCCCCCCGGAATGCCGGACATGACGCCGCGGAATCGGATTCGGTGCGAACTCCCTTGTGGCACTGCAAAGATCTCGGATCGCCGCTCCGCATCGAACGCCTCGCGACCTCGACCGCCGTGCTCATGAGCGGTTCTCCCATGCCTCGAGATATCCCGCGAAAAGGGGATTGCCGGGCTCACCTCGGTGGGAGGATTGCTTGTGTGGACCATGCCGTTACCGGCGCCGTCGAGGTCTCGTCATCCTCGACCCTTTCGCCACGTCAGGCATTCGAACAATGGGAATCCCTGATGTCGGACGCGGTCGCGCCGACCGCCATCGAGCCCTTGCGCACCGGTCACTGGCACGGCCGCGTGGTATCGACCCAGTACGACGGAATCTCGGTGTCGCGCATGCAGGCCAGTGCGCAACGCGCCATGCGGACACCGAAGATGGTGGCGCGGACCGCTGGCGACTTCCTGCTCGTGAATATCGTTCTGAAAGGGACGAATTGGACCGAGCAGGGTGGCCGCACCGCCGAATCCAAGCCCGGCACCATCGCATTCTTCGACAGCGGCCTGCCGCTCGAGAGCCGCACCACCGACAATTGCCTGTCCACTCTGATCCGGGCCCCGATGCGACAGGTCCTCGAACACTCCGGCCTCACCCGTGAACAGCTGCCCACCGCCACCGCTGTCCCCGCTACCGGAGCCCTTGGCGTGGTCACCGGCTTCTTCCGCAATCTGGCCGAACTCCCCGCCGACGACATCGCCCGCGCGGTCACCGTATTCGGCGGTGACGCCGCCGGGATGATGGCCTCGGCCCTGCTGCTGTCCACCGGTACCGGCGCACCCGCCCCGTCGGATTCGCTCTACACCCGTCAGCAGGTTCTGGCCTACATCCGCAAGAACTTCACCAATCCGGACCTGACGGTCGACGAGATCGCCCACGCCTGCCTGCTCTCCCGCCGCACCCTCTACCGGGTGTGCGAGGGATTCGGTGAGCCGGGCGCGCTGATCCGCCGCACCCGAATCGCCCACGCCCGCCGCCTGATTCGCGCCGATCGCACCCGCTCGCTGGCCGCGGTCGCCGCCGCCTGCGGGTTCTCCAGCGACCGTCACTTCTACCGCGCCTTCCGCGAGGAGACCGGTCTGACCCCCGGCCAGTTCCGCGACCAGCTCGGCCCGGTGCGCTAGCCGCGGGCGTTGACGCCGCTCCTGGTCCGAGTGACGGGCCGGCGGACGCGCCAGGACCATGGCCGTCATCACACTGCCGGATTCGATGTGGTCGTTCACTCACCGTGAAGTCGTCGAGCGACCGGGTGTGCGACTGGCGGAGTACGGACTATTGACGATAGCGTGTGGCTATCAACAAGTCTCATGTCCGGTTCGGTGTTCAGCCCGGACGTTCTCAACAGCGATACGCTGGAATTTCGAGCGGAGGGAGTGAGCGTGAACGAGAATCCCGGCACCGCCCTGCCTTCCGGCGCCGACACGGAACCGGCTGTGCGGGGCGACGCGGTGGCACGTCTGATGGACGAGTTCGGACCGTCCGCGGACCGTGCCACGGTCGAGCGCATCCTCGACGGTTCGCTGGACCATCTCACGGCCATCGGGCTGCCGGCGGACCGGCTGCCCGGACTGGCCGAGCGGTTCGCCCGCGAGCGGCTCACCGCCCTGGCCCGTACCCGTGGGCACGGCGCCCCGACCGGGCCCACGGTCCTGTTCGTCTGCACACAGAACGCCGGGCGCTCACAGATGGCGCTCGGCTTCTTCACCAGCATGGCCGGGCGGCAGGCCGCCGCGTGGTCGTGCGGATCGGCCCCGAGCGCGGCGATCCACCCGCTGGTGATCGCGGCCATGGCCGAACGCGGCGTGGACATCGCCGACGAATTCCCGAAGCCGTGGTCCGACGAACTGATGCGGGCCGCCGATGTGGTGATCGACATGGGTTGCGGTGACGACAACCCGATCATCGGCGGGCATCGGTTCGAGCAGTGGCCACTGCCCGATCCCGCCGGGGGTGGGATCGAGGAGATCCGCGCCATCCGCGACGACATCGAGCAGCGGGTGCGCCGACTCGTCGCCAACCTCGGGCTGGCGGCCTGAGTTCTCTCCGCCGGGTGTCGCGCGGGTTCTAGGAAAGCTCCAGCGTCGCGGCCGTGAAGCGCCACAGGCGTTCCGCGGCCAGGTCGACCGCGGGCCGGGGGTGGGTGCGCAGTTGCCGGCCGATGCCGTGGCGTAGACCGCCGATCACGTACGCGCCCGCGCTGTCGGGGTCGAGATCGGCGGGGATCTCGCCGGTGGCCTGCCCACGCCGGATATTGGCGGCCGCGGCATCGCCGAGATTGCGGATGTAGAGGGCCTCGATCTCGGTGAGACCCGGATCGGGGGCGGCGCGATTGAGGAGCAGCGCCGCGAGCGGGTGGTCGAAGTGGTAGGCCACGAAACACTGTGTGCGGGCGCGTTCGCGGGTGGCCCAGTCGCCGTCGGGGAGGCGATCGTCGGCGATGGCCCGGCTCAGCCCTTCGTAGAAATCGTCCCAGATCGCCGCCAGCAGGCCGACTTTCGAGCCGAAGTGGTGATAGAGCGCGCCGGTGCTCAGGCCGGTGCGGCGGGTCAGCGCGCTCAGCTCCAGCAGTCCGTTGGCGTGGACCAGTTCGTCGCGCGCGGCGTCGAGAAGTTGTTGACGTCCGATCGGTGCTCGTGCCACAGTCGGAGGATAACAGAACTCAGTTATGTAAAGGATGGCCCGATGAGCACGAAGGTGACCTCGCTACGGGATCTCGACGGTGATCTGGCCGGAACCTATCGGCGCACCGGCAGCAGCGGCGCGAGTGTGGACCCGGCGGTGGTCGACGCGGATCTGGCCGCGCTCGAGCGCGACGGCTACGTCATCCTGCCCGACCTGCTGACGGCGGCCGAACTGGACGAGATCCGGGAAAGCGTTGCGCCACTGCTGGATCGGAGCGGACGCAACAACTTCGAAGGCCATTCCACCCAGCGCGTCTACAGCGTGCTGAACAAGACTCGATCCTGCGACCGCATCGCCGATCATCCACGCGTGCTGGCGCTGCTGGACCGGCTGTTCATGCCCAACTATCTGCTGTCCATGCTGCAGGTGATCAATATCCAACCCGGCGAAGCCGCGCAGATGCTGCACACCGACGACGGCTTCTACCCGCTGCCGCGGCCGCGAAAGGCGTTGGGGGCGGCGACCATCTGGGCCATCGACGACTTCACCGCCGACAATGGCGCCACCGACATGGTGCCGGGCAGCCACTTGTGGGGCGACGAACTCCCCGACGAATCCACGCCGCGGGAACCGATCGTGATGCGGGCCGGTAGCTGCGTATTCTTCGGTGGCACCCTGTGGCACGGCGGCGGCGCGAATCGGTCGGCGAATCCGCGGCTCGCGCTCACCGCGCAGTATTGCGAGCCGTGGCTGCGCCCGCAGGAGGCGTTCACCCTGTCGATGACCCGCGATACCGTGAGCGCGGTGTCCGAGGACATTCGCCGGATGCTCGGCTACAGCATTCACCCGCCCTTCATCGGGCAGGTCGACGGCATGCACCCCAAACGCCTGCTGGAGCCCGGCGCGCCGGCGCTGTAGCGGCTATTTCGCAAGCTCGTGAGCCAGTTGCACGGCGGCTTTCATATCCGGCGCGTACCCCACTCGCCATTGCAGGCGGTCGATCGGCGTCACCGACACCTTGTAGCGGTGTTCGTCCACCCGCTCGAATTTGACCGTGACCGATTCGCTCAGTGGGGCGGCCTGCGTAACCATTGCTTCTCTCCTCACCCTGCGCGGACGTCGGGGGCGGTGGAAACATATTCACGGCGTGGGAGCAGGCTGCTGCTTGCTCTCAATTAACTGTAAGAAATTCCACGCCGGGTGGATACGGACAAAGGTTACATTCTCGGCGCGACCGGAGAATGGTCGCGCCGAGCATGCCGCGCGTCCCGCGAGTGCCGCCGAGTGACGTCAGCCGTTGCGGCGACGGCGGGGCGCACCGCCCGTACGCGGGGATCCGGACCGCCCGCCCGCGGTGTCGGAAGCGCTCTGGCCGTGGTCCCGCTGACGGGCCGGCGCCGCGGCACGGCGATCCGACCGGGTGCGCGAGGCGGGCTTGCCGCCCGTCTCGCCGCCGCGGGAGCCGTGACCCGAGGCCCCGGGCGCACCCGAGGCCGTGCGCGGCTTGCCGGAGGCTCGCCCGCCGGTGCGCCCGCCGGGACGGCCGTCCTTGACGGTCTCGTGCTTGCGGTCGGCCGGACGGTCGCTGCGCACCTCGTCGCCGCGGCCACCGGACTTGCGCCGGCGCGGCGCGGCGGGCTTGTCGCCCACGGGGCGGGTGCGCTGACGGGGCTGACGCGGGCCGCGCGCGGGAGCCGCGGCCGCCTCGCCGCGGGCCGGGGCGGTATCGCCGCCGGAGACGGGAACCAGCGCGGCGACCTCGCCGACCAGCTCGCTCACCTGCGGGGATTCGGGCGTCACCGACTGCGGGGAGACGGTGATCTTGGCCTTGCGCATGAGCGCGGCGAGATCGCCGCGCTGATCGGGCAGCACCAGGGTGACGACGTCGCCGTCATTGCCCGCGCGCGCGGTGCGGCCGGACCGGTGCAGGTAGGCCTTGTGCTCGGCGGGCGGATCGACGTGCACGACCAGTTCCACGCCGTCCACGTGCACGCCGCGCGCGGCCACGTCGGTGGCGACCAGGACCTTGGCCGCGCCGGAGGCGAAGGCCGCCAGATTGCGGTCGCGGGCGGGCTGGGTCAGGTTGCCGTGCAGGTCCACGGCCGGGATGCCGGCCGTGGTGAGCTGACGGGCCAGCTTGCGGGCCTGATGCTTGGTGCGGGTGAACAGGATTCGCCGCTCCGTGCCGGACGCGAGGCGGTGCACGACCGCGCGCTTCGCGTCGTTGGTGGGCACCTCGAACACATGGTGGGTCATGGCGGCCACCGGCGAATTCGCTTCGTCGACTTCGTGTTTCACCGCGTTGGGCAGGAAGCGCTGAACCAGCTTGTTGACGCCGTTGTCCAGGGTGGCCGAGAACAGCAGGCGCTGGCCGTCGCTCGGGGTGGCGGCCAGGATCCGGGTGACGCCGGGCAGGAAGCCCAGGTCGGCCATGTGGTCGGCCTCGTCGATGATGGTGATCTCGACATCGTCGAGGCTGATCAGGCCCTGTCGCATGAGGTCCTCGAGGCGGCCCGGGCAGGCGATGACGATGTCGACGCCCTTCTTCAGCGCCTGCACCTGCCGGTGCTGGGACACGCCACCGAAGATGGTGGTCACCGACATGCGGTACGCGGCGGCCAACGGCTCGAGGGTGGCCGCGATCTGGGTCGCCAACTCGCGGGTCGGCGCGAGAACCAGCCCGGCGGGGTGATTCGGCGCACACGGCTGCGGGTCCCGGCCCAGCATGTCGACCATCGGAATGGAGAACGCCAAGGTCTTTCCGCTGCCGGTCTTTCCGCGTCCGAGCACGTCGCGCCCGGCCAGGGTGTCGGGCAGGGTGTCGGCCTGGATCGGGAACGGCTCGGTGATGCCGGCACTGGTGAGGGCGCGGATCAGCGGCTCGTGCACACCGAGCGCGGCGAAGGAGGTGGGGGCGGAAGTCATCGGAGCTGCAGTGCCTTTCGGGCATCGGGGGCGTGCCCGAGCCATGCGGCGGACATCGGGTCCGCGCCGGGGGCACAAGGTGGCGAGATTGCCAGTGGGCAAAATCGATCGCCGTAAGGAAAGCTAAGCCGCGCAGTGGGGGCTGCTTGGGAGTTGTAGCGATCTACGACGCTGGTGTGACGGTTCGCACCGGCACAGCCATGATCAACAACGTGTTCGCTGGAAGTCTACCCGGCCTCGAAATCGGTCCGGTACGCGGGGAGTGCGGGCAGCGGCGGCAGCGGTCGGGCGTGCAGCCAGGCGTCCCAGAGCGGTCGCAGTGACTGGTTGCTGTAATGCCCGGCCAGGTCGGTGAATTCGTCGGTGCCGACCGAGGCGTGCCGGTACCGCGCGGTCCAGGCGCGCAGCAGGTCGAAGAAGGCGGTGTCGCCCAGCTGCAGGCGCAGGGCGTGCAGGGTGAGCGCGCCGCGCTTGTAGACCCGGTCGTCGAACATGAACTCCGGGGTCGGGTCGGCGAGCAGGATGTCCTGCGGCAGCCGTGCCAGGTTGCGGTGCGCGGTGCGGGCCAGTTGATCGGCCGACGGGCCGCCCGCGGCCGCGGACCAGATCCATTCCGCGTAACAGGCGAAACCCTCGTGCAGCCAGATGTCGCGCCACTGCCGGATGGTGAGGCTGTTGCCGAACCACTGGTGCGCCAGTTCGTGCGCGACCAGTCGCTCCGAACCGCGTTGCCCGTCACAGTGATTCGCGCCGAACACCGAAATGCCCTGGGCCTCGATGGGAATCTCGAGGTCGTCGTCGGTGACCACCACCGTGTACGCCTCGAACGGGTAGGGCCCGAACAGTTCGGTGAAGACCTCCATCATGCGCGGCTGGCGTGCGAAGTCGTGCTCGAAGGGCAGGCGCAGCCGCGGCGGCAGCACCGCCTGCATGGGAACCGATCCGCGCGGCGCGTCGATCCGCTGTTTGCGGTAGTGGCCGATCTGGATGGTCGCCAGGTAGGTCGCCATGGGTTCGGGCTGGTCGTACACCCAGGTGGTCTGGCTGGCCTTGGTCTGCTTGCGCACCAGGGTGCCGTTGGCCTGCGCGTAGTACGGGGAATCGGTGGTGATCGAGATCCGGTAGCTGGCCTTGGAACTGGGGTGGTCGTCGCAGGGGAACCAGGAGGCCGCGCCATTGGGCTGGCTGGCCACCAGGGCCCCCTCGGTGAGCTCCTCCCAGCCGACCTCGCCCCACGGACCGCGCACCGGCGTGGGCGGGCCCGCGTACTGGACGGTGAGTACCAGCGCGCCGCCCGCCGGGACGCGCTGGCGCGGGGTGATCACCAATTTGCCGCGCTGGTGGACGTATTTGGCGGGCTTGGCGCCGTTCACCAGCACCTTGGACACCGACAGCGCCTGGGACAGGTCCAGCGCGAAGCGATCTCGCGCGCCGGTGGTCACCGCGGTGATGTCGGCGCGCCCGGCGAGCCGGTTGCTCGAGACCTTGTAGACCAGTTCGAGGTCGTAGCGCGAGACCCGGTAGCCGCGATTCCCGTTCTGCGGCAGGTAATCGTCGATGGGTTCGTCGATCGGATTCACCATCAGCGGCTCCCGTCCGGCCAGGGTGCGATGGGGTTGCCCCACCAGCGGGTGGACGGCGGGACGCTGTCGCCCCGCATGACCAGCGAGGCGGGCCCGATGGTGGCGCCCGCGCCGATCACGCTGGCGGGCAGGGCGACACAGTGCGGGCCGAGGGTGGCGCCGGGGCCGAGGGTGACGGTGTCCATGGCCATGATGCGGTCGTGGAACAGATGGGTCTGCACCACGCAACCGCGTTCCACGGTCGCGCCGTCACCGAGTGTCACCAGGTCAGCCTCCGGAAGCCAATAGGACTCGCACCATACCCCGCGGCCTATTTTCGCGCCGAGTCCACGCAACCAGACATTCAGGACAGGCGTTCCGGTGGCGGCACGCGCGAACCACGGTGCGGCGACATGCTCGACGAAGGTGTCGGCCACCTCGTTGCGCCACACGAACGAGCTCCACAGCGGATGCTCCTCGGTGCCGATCCGGCCCACCAGCAGCCATTTCGCGATGACCGAGGACGCGCCCGCGACCGCGCCCGCGGTCAGCAGCACCAGGCCGCTGAGCAGGGCGGTGGGCAGGTGGCCGAGGGTCTGGGCCAGCCAGGCCAGGCCGAACAGCACGCCGAGCCCGATGGCGAAGGTCACCAGCACCGGGATCAACCGGCAGGTCTCCACCACCGCGCGGGCGATCCGCAGCCGCGTGGGCGGGTCGAAGGTGCGTGCGGTGTCGGCGGTTTCGGCGGCGCGGCGCAATCGGATGGGTGGGCTGCCCAGCCACGACGACCCCGCCTTCGCCTTCGACGGCGCGGCCGACAGCACGGCGACCAGGCCGTTCTTGGGGACGCGACGGCCCGGCGCGGTCATGCCGGAGTTGCCGAGGAAGGCCCGCTTACCGACCTTGGCCTCACCGATCCGCAGCCAGCCGCCGCCCAATTCGTAACTGGCGACCATGGTGTCGTCGGCCAGGAACGCGCCGTCGGCGACCACGGTGAACTTCGGCAGTAGCAGCACGGTCGAAACCTCCACGCGCTTGCCGACCTTCGCGCCCAGCAGGCGCAGCCACACCGGGGTCAGCAGGCTGGCGTAGAGCGGGAACAGGAAGGTGCGCGCGGAATCCAGCAGGCGTTCGGTGGCCCACGCCTGCCAGCCCTGGCGGCTGCGCACCGGATGATGGCCCTCGGTGAGCCCGATGGCCAGCAGCCGCACCGACACGATCGTGACCGTCGCGTACACGCCCAGGACCAGCAGCATGGCGACCGGCAGCATGGCGAACGCGCGCCCGAAACCCGCTGTCAGCGTCTGGGTGTCGCGAATCCACCAGGCGATCAGCAGGCCGCCGCTGCCCAGCGCCAGGATCGGCACCGAGGCCAGCAGCATGGAGGTGATGCCGAAGATGGCCACCCAGTGCGAGGCGCGCGCGGGTGTGGCGTCGGGCCAGCGGTGCTGGGCCCGGCCGACTTTCACCGCGGGCGAGCCCGCCCACTCCTGTTCGGCCTTGACCTTGCCCGACACCGACGAGCCGGGCGCGATCTCGGCATTGCGGCCGATCCTGGTGCCGGGCAGCAGCATCGAGCGCGCCCCGACCACCGCGCCGGGACCGATCTCGATCGGGCCGATGTGCACCACGTCGCCGTCGATCCAGTACCCGGCCAGGTCGACCTCGGGTTCGACGCTGCAGCCGTCGCCGAGCCGCAGCATGCCGGTGACCGGCGGCAGGGTGTGCAGGTCGACACCCGTGCCCACGGTCGCGCCGAGTGCGCGGGCGAACGGCACCATCCACGGTGCGCCGGACAGGTTCTCCGCGCCGCTGGCCTCCGACAGCCGCACGGCCGTCCACAGTCGCAGGTGCACGAGACCACCGCGCGGGTAGGTGCCGGCCGCGACGCCGCGCAACAGCAGCCGGGACCCGGCGACGCACAGCGCCATCCGGCCGGGCGGGGAGATGAACAGGACGAACGCCGCCAGGGTCCACCACCACGACAGGTGCGGCAGCCACGGCAGCGAGCCCGACCAGGCGGCGATATTGCCGACCGTGGCCAGCCACGTCAGCCATTGCAGACCGGTGAGGGTGGTGAGCGGGATCGTGGCGAGCACCTGGAACAGCTGCGCGGACAGCGGCACCGGCCGGACCACGCGCTCCTCGACGGTCTCGGTCGGAGCGAAGCCGTCCAGGAAGGCGGCCAGCGCGCCCAGGCGCGGATGGTCGTAGAGGTCGGCCACCGCGATGCGCGGATGCCGCTCGCGCAGCGCCGCCACCAGCTGGGCCGCGGCGAGGGAGCCGCCGCCCAGATCGAAGAAGTCGGCGTCGGGATCGGTGACCTCGGCGCCCAGGATCGAATCCCACAGTCCGGCGACCCACTGCTGGGTCTCTGTGAGCCCGGCCTCGGGGGTGGCGGCGACCGCCTTGGGCAGCGGCCAGGGCAGGGCGTCGCGGTCGACCTTGCCGGAGGTGCGGGTGGGCAGTTCCCCCACGACGGCCAGGCGCGGCACCAGAGGGGCCGGAAGTTGTTCGGCCAGAATGATTCTGGCGGCGGCCAGGTCGTAGTCGGCGTCGGGGCCGGTGAGGTAGCCGACCAGGATCTTGTTGCCCGCCTTGGTGGTCCGGATGGCGGCGGCCGCGCCGGTCACGCCCGGCAGGTGCTGCAGCGCGTTGTCGATCTCGCCGAGTTCGATGCGGCGGCCGCCGAGCTTGATCTGGTCGTCGGCGCGGCCCAGGAATACCAGGCCCTCGCGGTCGTTGCGGACCAGATCGCCGCTGCGGTAGGCGCGTTCCCAGCCCACCGATTCCAGCGGGGCGTACTTCTCGGCGTCCTTGGCGGGGTCGAGGTAGCGGGCCAGGCCGACGCCGCCGATCACCAGCTCACCGGATTCGCCCTCACCCACGGGGTTTCCGGCGGCGTCGACGACGGTCAGGTCCCAGCCGTCGAGGGGCAGGCCGATGCGGATCGGGAACCCGCCGTCCAGCAGCGCCGCGCACGCCACCACGGTGGCCTCGGTGGGGCCGTAGGTGTTCCACACCTCGCGCTCGGAATCCTGTTTGCCCGCCAGTCGTTCGGCCAGCTCGGGCGGGACCGCCTCGCCGCCGAAGATGAGCAGGCGCACCGGTTCCAGGGCCTCGGCGGGCCAGGTGGCGGCCAGCGTCGGGACGGTCGAGACGATGCTGATCTCGCGGCGTACCAGCCACGGACCCAGGTCCGCGCCGGTGCGCACCAGTGCGCGCGGGGCCGGGACCAGGCAGGCGCCGTGCCGCCAGGCCAGCCACATCTCCTCGCACGAGGCGTCGAAGGCGACCGACAGACCGGCCAGTACCCGGTCTCCGGGGCCGATGGGTTCGTGCTGGAGGAACAGGTTCGCTTCGGCGTCGACGAACGCGGCGGCGTTGCGATGGGTCACCGCAACGCCCTTGGGGGTGCCGGTGGATCCGGAGGTGAAGATGATCCAGGCGTCGTCGGCCGGGGCGGGGGCGGCCGGTCGGGTCCGCAGGTCGCCGGATTCCCGTGCGACGCCGGTGGTTTCGATGCCGGCGGCGGTCACGATGGCCGACACCCGGGCCTCGCCGAACACCAGCCGGGCACGCTCGTCGGGATCATCGGCGTCGACCGGGACATAGGCCGCGCCCGCGTGCAGGACGGCCAGGATGGTGATGTAGAGCCCGCGCGTGCCCGACGGCATCCGGACCCCGACCCGGTCCCCGGCGCGCACGCCCGCGGCGGCCAGCCGATCCACCTCGACGGCGATCTCCGCGAGCAGCTCCGCGTATCCGAGTTCCACCTCGCCGTCGTCGATGGCGGGTGCGTCGGGGTACGCCGCGGCGGTCGCGGCGAGAAGGTCGACCAGGGTGCGGGCTCGCGGCGCGAGGGCGGCCCGCAACATCGGGTTCGCGTCTGTCTCGATATCGGCCTGCGGTCGCGGCATTACGTGCTGCCCACCTCTCATGGAACCATCCGGCGCTTCTGCGTTGGTTGTTTCATATGAGAGTTACCGACAGGCAAACTGTGGGGCGGCCATTGGCCCACGGTACCGGTAAGTCCTGGTTGTCCAGTGTTCGACCGGCGGTTATGCCGAGAATCGAGCGAAGAATCGCCAGATCACGTCGGCGGCGTCGAATTGGCGCGTGACTTTGCCGACAATGGCCTCGGGCAGGTACTGCTGACCACCCGGCCAGGTGTGACCGCCGCCGGTGACCGAGTAGAGCTGCACCGCGGATCCGTTCCGGCAGTCGGCGGACCGCAGCGTGACCGAGGTCCCGTCGTCGGTGCGCGGCGGCAGCTGGGTGGTGGTGACGCCGGAGCACCCGTCGCGCTCGCGCCACCACTGCTGGGTCGCGTCGACCGACAGCACAGGGCTGGTGCCCGCGCCGTGCCGCCCCGAAGTGACCCGGACGACACCGCCGTCATAAGGGACGATCGGGTCGGCGGTGCCGTGGATCTCGAGCACCGGCAGGGGATGGGCGGGCGTGCAGTCGGATTCGTCCGCCTGGGGGAGCGGTCCCGCGACGGGGGCGATGGCGGCGAGCTTCCCCGACAGACGGCAGCCGAGCTGTTCGGTGAACATGCCGCCGTTGGACATCCCGGTGGCGTAGACACGGGACGGGTCCACGCCGTCGCCGCCGACGAGCCGGTCGATCACCGCCGCAACGAAACCCACGTCGTCGATTCCGGCCGCGCCCGCCGTGGTGTCCGCGCCGCGGCCGTCGTTCCATGATTTCTGGTAGCCGTCGGGGTAGACGGCGATGAAGCCCTCGGTGTCGGAGAGCGTGTCGAAGCCGGAGGTCTCGGCCAGGTTCCGGGCGGTACCGCCCCCGCCGTGGAAGGCGAGGACCGCGGGCACCAGGCCCTGCGGGCGGTTGGCGGGGTAGTGGACGAGGTATTGCCGTTGCAGGCCGCCGAATTCGAGGGTGACCGTGGTGTCGGCCGCCGCGCGGGCCCGCGGATACGTGCAGCCCGCGGCCAGGAATACGGCGGAGAGCAGGACCGCGGCGGCGATTCTCGGTGCGTACACGCCGTCGATGGTAGAGACGCGGCCTGAAGCTGAGCTGAAGCTTCGGGTCAGCTGTGAGGCCGCAGGGCGGCCAGCGCGGCGTCGGCGACTTCGGCTGGCGGACGATCGATTTCGAGGGTGACCACCCGCTCGTCCGGATCGGGTGGCTCCAGGGTCTCGAGCTGCGAGGTCAGCAGGTCCGGTGGCATGAAATGGTCGGTGCGCGCGAGGAGGCGGGCGCGCAGTACCGCTCGGGCGCCCGTGAGGTGCACGAAGGTGAGGTCCGCGTCCGGGTGTCCGATGCGGCTGGCGCGCAGGATGTCCCGATAGGAGCGTTTCAGCGCCGAACAGGCGACGACTCCCGAACGGCCCGCCGCGAACTCCTCGGACATCCACTCCGCCACGGCCGCCAGCCACGGCCTCCGATCGGCATCGGTGAGCGGTTGACCGGCGGCCATCTTCGCGCGATTGGCGGGCGGGTGCAGGTCGTCGCCCTCCAGCAGATCCCAGTCCAGCGTCCGCGCCACGATGCTCGCCACAGTGGACTTGCCGGATCCCGCCACGCCCATCACCACCGCGATGTGTGGTCGCGCGGCGGCGGTCAATGGGCCTCCCGGATCGGTGCGGTGCTGGTCGCACCGACCATAGCCAGCGGAAATCCCGGCGCGCCCGCGCCCCGCCGCATCCGATCCGAACCGTTCCTCCCGCCGCCGATCGGTCCCGGTATTGTCTGCGGTGCAGGTGAATCGGGAGGATTGTTTGGCTGAGCAGCTCCGGCCGGGAGTGACCTTCGCCGGGTATCGGGTCGAGCGGCTCCTAGGCGTCGGCGGAATGGGTGAGGTGTACCTGGCCCACGACCGGGACCTGCCCCGGTTCGTCGCCTTGAAGCTGCTCAACGTGGTGGCGGGGGACAGCGCCGAGACCCGGCAGCGATTCCTGCGCGAGGCCAATATCATTGCCCGGCTCGCCCATCCGAACATCGTCACCATCTACGCGCGCGGCGAGGAACAAGGGCGGCTGTGGCTGGCCATGGCCTACGTCGACGGCTCGGACCTGGAGGCCGAACTGCTGGCCGGGCCCCTGGAACCGCGCCGCGCCGCCGCCATCACCGCCGACGTGGCGCGCGCCCTCGACTACGCCCACGACGCCGGCGTGCTGCACCGCGACGTCAAACCCGCCAATATCCTGCTCACCGCGCAACCGCGAGAATGGGCGCTGCTCACCGACTTCGGCATCGCCGAGTCCAATCACGAGGTCCGCGGCATCACCGGGCGCGGCGAGGTGGTCGCGAGCTTCCAGTACACCGCGCCGGAACGCTTCAACGACGAGGCCCGCGTCGACCGCCGCGCCGACGTGTACTCACTGGGCTGCACGCTGTTCGAAATGCTCACCGGCACACCCCCGTACGCCGACACCGACCTACCCCGGCTGATCTACCGGCACGTCAAGGCCCCCGTGCCCGCGCCGCACGCGCTCAACCCGGCCCTGCCCGCCGCCCTGGACCCGATCCTGGCGCGCGCCATGGCGAAGAATCCCCGCCACCGCTACGCGACCTGCGCCGAACTGTCCGCGGCGGTGAGCGGCGTGCTCACCGAATCACGGTCGGCGCCGGCGGTTCCGCCGCCCAGGGCGAAGAACCCGCGCGACAAGAACCGGCACGCCGCCGTGCCGGAGTCGGAGCCCTGGGCGCGGTCGCGCACCCTGCTGGTGGTGCTCGCGGTCGTCGTGGCGGTGGGCGCCGCGGCCGCCGCGGTCGGTTTGCTCTCGGCTCTGATGGAACCGAGTCCGAAGGATTCGTCCGCGCCCACGACCAGCCCGCGCACCTCGGCCCCCGCCCGCACGAGCACGGCGGCGGTGGCCACATCGGTCAGCCCGTCCGCCGCCGCGGCCGCCGACGGCTGCCAGACCCGCCGCACCCCCGACAGTGTCACCGGCACCGATCCGGGTGGCATCGCCAGCGGCCCCGACGCGATCCTGGCCTTCCAGTACGCCTATTACGTGCTCCGCTCCGGCTCGGTGGCAAGCCAATTCGTCGCGGGCGACGCCTCGAATGTGGCCAACCCGGCGACCATTCAGACCGGCATCGATTCGCTGCCGGTCGGCACCCGCTACTGCGTGCAGGTCGGCCGCATGACCCCCGGCGACGACGAGCACTGGGCGGTCAAGGTCATGCAGCAGCGGCCCGGGGAACTGCCGGACGCGTTCACCCAGACGGTCACCACCCGCACCGTCAGCGGCCGCACCCTGATCACCTCGATCGTCGAGGAATAGCGGCCCGGCCGAGGAGTCTCGGCGGCCGTTGGTGTTTCACAAAATCGGTAGGTGTGCTGCGGGGCTGCTAGTCTGCGATGCGGTGGCCCGATCGGGATGGCTCGGTGGGGCGCGGTGAAAGTTGTTCGTCGATAGGGAGTTTCGGTCGTGGACACGACAGGGTCGCGAGGCGGGTTCGCGGGGGTGCAGGGATGTCCGGTTCGCGGCGGAGCGGGTGTCGCGCCCGAGGAGCTCAGGATTCTGCTGGGCACACCGGAATTCGCGGCCGATCCGCACGCCGCCTACCGGGAGATGCGGCGACGCCACGGCTCCATGGTGCCCATCGAACTGTCCCCGGGTGTTCCGGCCACCCTGGTCGTGAACTATCGGACCGCCCTGCGAATCCTCAACGATCCGGAGCACTTTCCGGCCGACCCGCGCGTCTGGCAGGAGACCATCCCCGAGGACTCGCCGATTCGGCCCATGATGCAGTGGTACCCGAACGCGCTGCGTAACGCCGGCGCCGAGCATCTGCGTTATCGGCAGGCCTACTCCGCCGCCATCGACGGAATCGACTTGCACGCGGTGCATTCCACCGTCGTGGAGATCGCGGGCCCGCTGATCGCGGGGATCGCTGCCGAGGGCGGCGCCGACCTGGTGTCGAGTTACGCGCTGCCGCTGGTGTTCGAGGTGCTCAACCAGGTGGTGGGCTGCTCGGCCGATATCGGGCAGCGGGTGGCCACCGGCATGGCCGCGCTGTTCGACACCGTCAATGCCGCGTGGGGCATGCAGACCCTGGCCGAGGCGCTCATGGAGCTGATCGCGCTGCGTCGCGCCGAGCCCGGCGACGACGTCACCTCCCGCATGGCGCACCACCCGGCCGCGCTCAACGACGAGGAGATGCTGTACCAGCTGGTCAGCTTCTACGGCGCGGGTCTCGAGCCGATGCAGAATCTGATCGCCAACACACTGCTGCTCATGCTCACCGACGACCGCTTCGGCGGGGACATGCTGGGCGGCAGCCTCTCCACCCGCGACGCCCTCGACGAGGTCCTCTTCAACGACCCGCCGATGGCCAACTTCTCGATCAGCTACCCGCGTCAGCCGGTGCTCATCGACACCACCTGGCTGCCCGCCCACCAGCCGGTCCTGATCAGCCTCGCGGCCTGCAACAACGATCCCGAGATCGCGGGCGGCGACCGCACCGGGAACCGCTCGCACCTGGCCTGGGGCGCGGGCCCCCACGCCTGCCCCGCCCGCTCGGTGGCGTATCTGGTCGCGCAGACCGCGATCGACGAGCTGCTCGACGCGCTGCCCGACATCGTGCTGGCCGTCGGCAAAGACGAGATCTCCTGGCGTCCCGGCCCGTTCCACCGCGCCATGGTGGCACTGCCGGTCGAATTCCCGATCAGTCCCGCGCTGCGCGCGGTGTAGAAGGAGCTTTTCATGTCCCAGAGCCCGATCGTGCTGGATGTCACCGGCACCGATATCCAGGGCGAATCCGCCCGGATTCGCGAGCGAGGCCCCGTCGCGCTGGTCGAGCTGCCCGGCGGCGTCCAGGCGTGGTCGGTGACCGACCAGGAGGTGCTCAAGAGCCTGCTCACCGACGAGCGCGTCTCCAAGGACCCGCGTCAGCACTGGGCGGCGTTCCGCAATGGCGAGATCACCGAGGCCTGGCCGCTGCTGCCCTGGGTCGCGGTGGAGAACATGTTCACCGCCTACGGCGCCGACCACCGCCGCCTGCGCAAGCTGGTCTCCCCGGCCTTCACCCACCGCCGCACCACCGCCATGCGCGAGCGCATCGAGGCCATCGTCGCCGAACTGCTCGACGAACTCGCCGAGCTCCCGGCCGGTTCGACCGCGGACCTGCGCTCGCTCTTCGCCTACCCGGTCCCGATCCGCGTGATCAGCGGGCTCATGGGGGTGCCCGAGCACCTCGACGCCGCCATCCACAAGTGCGTGGACGGCTTCTTCGACGGGTCGCTGACCGCCGAGGAGGCCATGGCCAACTTCATGGAGATGTACGAGCGGGTCGGCGAGCTGGTCGCCTACCGCCGCGAGCACCCGGGCGACGACATCACCACCGCCATGATCGCCTCCCGCGACGAGGACGGCTCGCAGCTGGCCGACAAGGAACTCGTCGAGACGCTGATGCTGGTCATCAACGCGGGCCACGAGACCACGGTCAACCTGCTCGGCCAGGCCATCGTCGCGCTGCTGTCGCATCCGGAGCAGCTGGCCGCCGTCGTCGGTGAGCGGGCTTCCTGGAACGACGTCATCGAGGAGACCCTGCGCTACCAGGCGCCGGTCGCCCACCTGCCGCTGCGCTACGCGGTGGAGGACATCGAGGTCGGCGGCGTCGTGATCCCCAAGGGCGAGGCCATCCTCGCCTCCTACGCCGGGGCCAGCCGCGACCCGAAGATCCACGGCGAGACCGCGGACCAGTTCGACATCCAGCGTGACACCAAGGACCAGCACGTCGCCTTCGGCCACGGTGCCCACCACTGCCTCGGCGCGCCGCTGGCCCGCCTGGAAGCGGCGATCGCGCTCCCGGCGCTGTTCGCGCGGTTCCCCAACCTCCGGCTGGCCACGCCCGCAACGGAATTGACCCCGATCGGCAGCTTCATCTCCAACGGCCACACCAGCCTGCCGGTGGTGCTGAACCCGGGCGAGTGACCCGCCGCTGATCGACCATCGCATCGCCCCGGTGACTTGCCGGGCGGTGCGGTTCTCCCGGGCGCGGGGACCCGCGCGCTGGACCATGGAGACGCCCGGCCATACTGGCTGGGCGTCTTTTCCGAGTGTGTTCAGTGATTCAGGTCCCTCACCCAGGAGGCATGAATATCCATGGTCACCATCCGGAATCGGTACCGCTCCGCCCTGTCCGTCTCCGCGTTCGCGGCGCTGGGCGTGAGCCTGGTCTGTACCGCCGCCCCCGCTCTCGCCGCCAATTCGATCGCGGTCACCTCCGCCGCCGCGACCTCGATCGGGATCGACTACACCTGTGAGTCGTCAGCGGGGGTAGACAGCATTCAAGCCATGGTCGGCGATCCCAATGCCGACCGCCCGGCCGCCACGGGCACGCAGACGACGTTCAGTTGTGACGGGTCCCAGCACACGGCCACCGTGGCGCTCAGCCCGGCAGCGGGGGAGCCGGCCCTGGAAAAGGGTGCGCCCGTACAGGTTCGGGTAGCGCTGGTCGACCAGAGCCAGACCGTCGTCTCCGGCACGGCGAAACTACTGACTCTCGGGTAACCCGCCGAGTTCACTCGCGTCTCGGCAGCCGGTGCGCAAGCTGTTCGCTGCGTGCAACGATCCGGCAACCTGCCGTTCGATGGCGTGTGCCAGACTGTCCGCCGCGTGCCCGATGCGCAGTTTGTCGGGCCGTGGGCGGCTGCTGCCGCCGGAGAACATCCCCGCCCGGATTCGAACCCGGCGCGGCATGCGAGAACCAGGAAAACCCCGGACGTGCGATTCCGCTCGATCATGTGCAGTGCGGCGGTCATGGCGGCGACGGGATTGCTCGCGCTGACCTCGACGCCCTTCGATCTCGCGGCAAATGCCGAACCCGACGTGCTGCCCTTCTCGACCGGTAGTGGCGGGGAGGGCGCCTTGGACGGTTCGAGGATCGTGGCAACCCGCGTGATCGACGATCGGCACCTGCAGTTCACCGTGCATTCCGCGGCCATGAACATGGACTTCCCGGTGGACGTGCAGCGCCCGGCCGACACCTCCGTGCCGCGGCCGGTGCTGTACATGCTCAGCGGCGGCAGCGGCGGCAAGGGCGCGGCGTCGTGGGATCAGCGCACCAACGCCTTCGACTTCCTGGCCGAAAAGAACGTGAATGTCGTGCAGCCGATCGGCGGCGCAGCGTCGTACTACACCGACTGGCGGCACCCGGATCCTCGGCTGGGCGTCATGAAGTGGACGACCTACCTCACCGAGGAACTGCCCCCGCTCATCGACGCCGCGCTCGGGACGAACGGCCTGAACGGGCTGGTGGGCGTGTCGATGTCCGGCACGTCGGTGCTGCAATTGCCGATCGTCAAACCCGGGCTGTACCGCTCGGTGGCGGCCTACAGTGGCTGCGCGCGGATCGCCGATCCGATCGGGGAGGCGTTCGTGCGGATCACGGTCGCCTTCGGTGGCGGCGACGCCATCAATATGTACGGGCCGTCGGGGGACCCGCAGTGGGCGGCCAACGATCCCTACCTGCACGCCGAGGGCCTGCGGGGCCTGGACCTGTACCTGTCCAGCGGCAACGGCATGCCGGGACCGCACGACAAGGTCCTGGACAAGCACTTCGCCGGTGCCGGGGACAATCTCGCGAACCAGATCCTGGTGGGCGGCATCCTCGAGGCGGCCACCGATCAGTGCACCCGCGCCATGGGCGACCGGCTCGAGGAGCTCGGCATCCCCGCCACCGTGAAACTGCACCCGTACGGCACCCACTCGTGGGGGTACTGGGACGACGAGCTGCCCGCGTCCTGGCCGGTGCTGGCGCACGGGCTCGGCCTGTAGCGGCTCAATCCTGTTCGGGCGGTAGGTTTTCCAGTGCCCAGCGGGCCCACTCGGCCTTCAGGGCGTTGGCGCGCGCCCCGTACTCCAGGGCCAGATGGCCGTAACGGGACAGGTCGCGTTCGTTCCAGTCGATGCCCTGTTCGAGTTCGCGCAGGTTCGCGTGCTCGCGTTCGGCCCGCTCGGCGATATCGGTCAGATACGCGCGGGCCAGCGTGGGCGGGATGACGCCGAGGAAGAAGATCCGCAACAGCGTCTCATCGCGGTGCACCTCCTTCGGCGTCGTGGTGGTGAGCCAGGTGCGCAGATCCCCGAGCCCGGCGGCGGTGATCGTGTACTCCTTACGGCCGCGCGGGCCCTCATCGGTGACGGCGATGAGCTCGGCGTCGGCGAGTTTGGTGAGTTCGGTGTACATCTGGCTCTGCGTCGCGGGCCAGACATTGGCCAGCGACAGCTTGAAGGTTCGCAGCAGGTCGTAGCCGCTGGCGGGACCGTCCGACAGCAATCCGAGCAGGGCGTACCGGAGACTCATGGAATCAGCTTACATTCCACTCTTGACATGTCGGAACTGGAGCCTCAAAGTTGGACATGTCAGAACTGGAATGTCGCAGCCGTGAGCACCCCGCTGCTCGGGCAGAAGGTATCGATCATGACTACTCCTCCTCATCTCTCGGGCAACTACGCACCGGTCCCCGACGAGATCACCGCCTTCGAATTGCCCTGCACCGGAACGATTCCCGAGGACCTCAACGGCTGGTTCGTGCGTAACGGGCCCAACCCGCACGACGCCGCCTCCCCGCACTGGTTCTTCGGCGACGGCATGGTGCACGGCGTACGCCTCGAGGGCGGCCGCGCGGTGTCCTACCGCAATCGGTGGGTGCGGACCACCCGGTTCACCGACGGCGCGCAGGGCATCGACGCGCAGGGCAACCGCGACTACGCCGCGGGCGCGGCCAACACCCACATCGTCCGGCACGCGGGCCGCAGCTTCGCCCTCGTCGAATCCTCGTTCCCCTACGAACTGACCAGCGAGCTGGACACCGTGGGCCCCTACGACTTCGACGGCAAGCTCACCACCGCCATGACCGCGCACCCCAAGACCTGCGCGGTCACCGGGGAACTGCACTTCTTCGGCTACGACTTCCGCGAGCCCTACCTGACCTACCATCGCGCCGACGCCGCGGGCAATCTCGAACTCAGCCGCGCCATCGACGTCCCGGCCGCCACCATGCACCACGACTTCGCCCTCACCGCGAAGCATGTGCTGTTCCTGGATCTGCCGGTGGTGTTCGACATGCAGACCGCGACGTCCGGCGGGTCCATGCCGTTCCGGTGGAGCGACGACTATCAGGCGCGCATCGGGGTGCTGCGCCGCGACGACCCGCACGGCCCGGTGCGCTGGTTCGACATCGAACCCTGCTACGTCTTCCACACCCTCAACGCCCACGATGACGCGGGCCGGATCGTGCTGTACGCCATGCGCTATCCGAGCATGTGGCGCGACACCTCACAGGGCTTCGACACCGGCGCGAACCTGTGGCGCTGGACCCTCGACCTCGCCACCGGGGCCGTCCACGAGGAACGGATCGACGACCGGATCGCCGAATTCCCGCGCATCGACGACCGATTGGCGGGGCTCGACGCCCGCTACGGCCACGCCTCGGTCTCCAGCGGCGGCACCGGCGCGCTGCTGCGCTACGACCTGCACACGGGGTCGAGCACCGTCCACGACTTCGGTCCCGGCCGAGTGCCCGCCGAAGCCGCGTTCGCGGCGGCCGACGAAACCCCCGGCGGGGCGGGCTATCTCATGACCTACGTCTACGACGCCGCGGAAAACAGCAGTGACCTGGTCATTCTCGATGCCGACGACCTCGGTGGAGAGCCGATCGGCACCATCCGCCTGCCGCGCCGCGTGCCGCACGGGTTCCACGGGAACTGGCTGCCCGACCTCTGATTCCTCGGTCGGACAGCCGTTCTCCGCCGTCAGTGCGCGCGGGGGAGCGTCACCGCGAGGGCGTCGACGGCGAAGCCGGTCGTGGTGACGCGGACCGCCGTGTCGGTGAGACGGCGGTCGCCCAGGGTGGTCCGGACGAACTGGCGGACCGCTTCGGGTTGTTCGGCGAGCGTGGCCAGGGTGGCCGCGGGGACCTCGATGGCGCCGTCGAAACCCCGTGGCTGATCGGTGATTCCGGCGGCCTGCACGGTCTGGCGGAGTCCGTCGACGGTGTGCAGGATCAGATCCAGCCGACTGCCGTCGGCGAACTCCAGCCGCAACGGCGTGGGCGAGACCGCGAGATCGAAGTTCTCGATCCGCGCTCCCACACCAGACGGGGTCTGGCCCGCATAGGTGTAGGGGGATACGGGCACGCTGTCGTCGACCGCATGGTCCGCGGGTGTGTTGTCCAGGATCTTGCCCGCCAGCGGCTGATCGGTGGGGACGAAGTCCCAGCGCTCGGCGGTCAGCGTCTTCACCCAGTACCCGGTGCGCCCGTCGGCGACGCCCTCCACGCGCAGTTCGCGTGCGGCCGAGCCGATCCCGGTCTTGTGCACCGAGACACGGTCGGTGATCTGCCCGGGGATCTTGGGCTGCGCGGTCCACTCGGGCGCGGGCAGCTGGATCGCGGCGTAGTGGTCGTCGATGCGCTCCGAGAGCATGTCGGGCGCTTCGGGGCGGCCGCGCTGGTCCTCGTAGGAGTAGCGGAAGAAGACCTTGTCCGCGCCGGAGATGTCGAAGTCGTACAGGCGCGTGTAGAGGTCGCCGAAGCGGTTCACCACCAGGGTGGTCGAGCCGCTGGTGGAGATGCCGACCGCCCGGAAACGGCCGCCGGCCGGGGTGGACATCTCGTAGCTGTGGTCCAGCGGTAGCCACGGGTCCACGTAGTGGATGCGATGGCCGTCGTCGGTGAGCGCGTACACGTGCGACACCTTGGCCCCGCCCACCGTATGGTCGTTGCCCGCGATATCGCGCCAGACGTGGTCCTCGTTGGGGGAGAGCACCGACCAGGTCCA
The DNA here is from genome assembly GCF_042874235.1 of Nocardia sp. NPDC004151. Classification (NCBI taxonomy): domain Bacteria; kingdom Bacillati; phylum Actinomycetota; class Actinomycetes; order Mycobacteriales; family Nocardiaceae; genus Nocardia; species Nocardia sp. NPDC004151. Next base: position 54,535 of record NZ_JBIAMR010000007.1, read on the forward strand.
CGCCGTCGTGCCCGCCGGCAGGGTGTTGCCCGGACCGGTCCACAGCGGCGAGCCGTAACGGCTGGACCAGTTCCAGTCCTTGGGGGCGCTGAGAATACGGTCCATGGTGAAGAAGCGGCCGTCGACATCGATGGCCATCAGCTCGTCGTCGTCGGCCGAGACCCCGGCGACGCGTCCCGCCAGGCAGCCCGGCAGCGGCAGCGTGCGCCAACCGCCCTGCGCGGCGGCCGGTTTGACGTAGATCGCGCCGTCGCGCGTGGCGAAGGACCAGCGGCGATTGAACGTCTCCGCGGTGCCGCGCAGCAGGACCCGATCCGGCAGGGCGACGGTGGCGGCGGGGAACGCGTCCAGGCCCGCGGTGGTTTCGTCCGCACCCGGCTCGGGGGTTCCGACAGTGCCGAGGAGATCGCAGGCGGGGGCGGCGGTGGCCGCCTGCTGCGGCACGGCGAGGGTGAACGCGAGTCCGGCGGCGGCCGCGAGCACGCCGTGACGCAGGGACAGATCGGTCATCACAGCCACCCGAGGGCGCCGAAGATCGCGATCGCGAGCGCGTCGACGCCCAGGATCGCGCCGACGGCGATGGCCTTGGCCCGCACGGTCGGCAGGTCGTACACGAAGAAGCAGGCCGCGAAGAACGGCACGTAGCCGACCAGCCAGATCAGGAACGGGAAGCCCGCGTGCCACCAGGACCAGTCCCAGGTCAGCACGCCCATCTTGTTGAGCAGCACCTCGACCCCGACCGCGGCCGCGGAGTTCAGCGCGATCAGCACCGGCCGGTTGGGCAGCCCGAGAATGCGAGTCTCCTTGGGCGGCAGCATCTTCGCCGCGGCGATGCCCATGATGGCGAACATGAAGCAGATCTCGATGTTCAACCCGATGAGAATCTGATAGGCCGTGGGCCCGGACGCAGCCCACACCGGCGCCCGCCCGGTGCCGTGGAAGACCAGCGAGTTCCAGATCTCGTTGAACAGGTCCATGCCCCACAGCGCCAGGCCCGCGAACAGCACGTTCCAGTTCCGCCGCTCGACCTCGGTGGCGTAGATATAGATGACGACCAGCAACAGTGGAATCACGTACCACTTGAATTGGCTGCTGTCCCGCAATAGCTCGAGCGCCACACGCGCGTGATCGGTCACCGCTGAACCCTCCCTCACCAATTGAGCTCAGCGAGTGTGTTACAAATCACCGGCGAATGTCAACCTGTAAGCCGCATTCGCTTCGGCCGTGCGGGCGCTCGGGGTGAAGGGTCGCGGTGGGCGCGGAACGGACCGCGGTACAGGGAGTGTGGCCGCGATCCGCTCCGGTCGGGGACCCGCCTCAGCTCGCCGGCTTCGGCGCCGTCATCGCCTGGTTGATGGTGGTGAAGTACTGTGCCGCGGCGAGGACGGCGGCCGGTGCGGTCACGAAGATCTGCCCGGCGACGGTGCCGAGGAAGCCGACGGCCGCCGCGCCCGCGAGGCAGCCCGCGACCGCGCCCGGCAACGCGCCGAACATGGCGGTGAGCGCACCGGTGAGGGTGGCTCCGGTGGCGCCGCCGATGAGGCAGCCGACGGCCGCTCCGCCGAGGCCGCCGACCAGGGTGCCGACGGTGGCGCCCATGCTGATGGTGCTGGTCATGCGGCTCCACGCGGCCTGTTCGCGTTCATAGGCGTTCTTCCAGGGCGCCTGATCCTCGAAGGGAAGTGCCACCGGCCGATATTCGGCGTGCCGCAGGTCGAACCGGGGGGTGAGGGTCGCGGTGCGGTCGTGGATGTCCGCGTCGATGGGGAAGACGAAATCGTCCACCCGGAACGACAATTCCGTGCCGCCCAGCGTGCTGCCATCGGGGGCGACGATCGTGAAGACGCCCTTGTCGGACACGAGTGATCCGGCGGAGGTCCGGATGACCGTACTGGTCTCTCCGACGGTCGCGGTGTAGTCGATCGCGCCGGAGCCGTCGGTTGGGGCGGCGGTCGCGGTGGCCGCGCCGATGCTCGCGACGGTCATGAGCAGTGCCGCGGACAGGGCGGCGGGACGGGCAGGGGAATACCCCATGTGACTGACCTCGAGTTCTCATCAGGTGTGGTGTGGCACGCCGGGTTGTGGTGATCGGCCTTGGCTCGCATGCGTATCGGCTCGGCCCGGCGCTGGGAGAGATTACGGGTTTACAGAGATAATGACAATCATTATCGTTAAGGCCCGTCAATCAGTTCCGAGGAGGCCGAGTGGGACATCTGCTGATGATCGAGAGTTGGGTCGGGTCGATGAGTACCTTGCTGCCGCAAGCGATCCGGGAGCGCGGGGACCGGTTCAGCTTCCTGACCCGCGACCTGCGGCACTATGTGCGAGCAGCGCCGGGCGCCGGGCATCCGCTGCTCGGCGCCGCGAATATCGTGACGGCCGAGACGAACTCCGAGGCGGCGCTGCTGCCGTGGGTGCGGCGGTTGCACGAGGTCCTGGAGTTCGACGGCGTGCTGTCCTCCTGCGACTACTACCTGCCGGCGGTCGCGGCGGTCGCGGCCGAGCTGGGCCTGCCGGGGCCGAGCCGCGAGGCCGTGGCGGCGGCATGTGACAAAGCCCGAACCCGCCGGATCTGCGGCGCCGCAGGCGTTCCCGGGCCGGAATTCGCCGTGGCGGCCACCGCCGCCGCAGCGCTGGAGGCCGCGGAGCGGATCGGCTACCCGGTGGTGGTGAAGCCCGTCGACCTGTGCGGCGGAATGTTCGTGCGTCGCGTGGACGACGCCGCGCAGCTACGCGCGGCCCTCGGCGAGATCGCCGGATTCCCGGTGAACGCGCGCGGACAGCAGCGCGCCGCCGAGGCGCTGGTGGAGCAGCACCTCGAAGGACCCGAATTCAGTGTGGAGACCGTCACTTTCGACGGGCACACCACGGTCGTCGGCATCACCGACAAGCAGCTCACCGGCGCGCCATGGTTCATCGAAGCCGGACATATGTTCCCGGCGCTGCTGGAACCCGCCGCGGAATCGGCCATCGCCGATGTCGCACGCGCCGCGATCGCCGCTCTGGGACTGGACAATACGGTCGCGCACGTCGAGATCAAGCTGACGGCGAGCGGCCCTCGGCTGGTGGAGGTGAATCCGCGGCCGGCGGGCAATCGCATCACCGAGCTGGTGCGCCGGGTGACCGGTATCGACCTGGCCGCGGTGTGCGCGGATCTGGCGCTGGGCCGGGCGCCGGATCTGACCACCGCGCCGACCGGTGTCGGCAGCGCGGCGATCGCCTTCCTGGTGCCGCGGGAATCCGGCGTCCTCGAAGGCGTTTCCGGTGCCGAGGACTGGGAGCTGGACACCCGCATCGTGGACTACGACCTGGCCGCGCCCGGTACCCGGGTGCGGTCCGCGCAGAACAACAACGGCTACCTCGCGCACGTGATGGTCGCCGAGGAGAAGGCCGGGGTGGCCGGGGAGTCGGCGCGTGCGCTGATCGACGCGCTGCGGGTCTCCTACGCCGAGGCCGCGGTGGCCCGGTGACCGACAGCCCCCTCGCCCGGCCGATCACCCTGGACGAGTTGATCTCCTCGGTCCGTGCCGGCCGCATCGGTCCCGAGCCGGCCACCGTGACGGTGGCCGCCGCCTTCCTCACCCTGCACAGCACCCGCCACGTCGGCCGGAACCAGCGGTACCGCAATGAGATTCTCAGTATCCGGGTCGGCGCCGCCGTGGGTTCGTGCGCCTTCGAACCCGGTGACGGGTCCGATCATGTGACCGCCGTCGGCGAGTGCGTCGGTGCGAGCATCGCCGACCTGCTGGACCATCCGCTGCCCGCCGTGCGGATCGCCGCACTGGACGCCTATCTGATGCACGCCCATCCGCATCCCGATGCCGGAGGCGTGCGCGGTGAGCCGGTTGTCGTGGCGGGGGAGTCCTCGTTGGCGAAATCGCGGACCCGGGCCGCCGGGGTGGTCGATCTGCTGCCCCGGGGTGTGCGCAGGGTCCTGGTGATCGGTGTGGTGAATTCCCTGCTGGCGCAGCTGCGCGGCCGAGGCATCGGCTACATCCCCTGCGACCTGGCGGGCGGCGTCACCGAATGGGGTGAGCCGGTGCGCACCTCGGCCGGCGCGATCGACGAACCCTACGATGCCTTGCTGGTCACCGGAATGTGCCTGAGCAATGCGAGTTTCGATGAACTGCTGACACGGGCCCGGGCACGCGATGTGCCGATGGTGATGTTCGCGCAGACCGGCAGCGCGGTGCTGCCGTGGTTCCTGGGCGGGCCCGGGCTGACCGCGGTCGCCGCGGAGCCGTACCCGTTCTTCTCGCTCGACGGCGGTCCGAGCACCCATTTCCACTATCGCGGCGGGGAGTTCGCATGCGGCGCCTAGCAACACCCGCACAGGCCGGCCTGTTGCACCTGATCGGCGGAACGCCGATGGCGTGGATACCGGCGGGCGACGCCGGCGTCGGGTACCGGGCCAAGCTGGAATCGGCCGGAATCGGCGGTATGAAGGCCCGCGCGGCGATCTCGCTGCTGTCCGGTGCGGTCGCGCGGGGCGAGTTGGCGCCTGGTGCGCCGGTGGTCGAATCCACCAGCGGCACCTTGGGTATGGGGCTGGCCTTGGCCGCCCGCGCGCTCGGGCATCCGGTCGTACTGGTCGTCGACGACGAGCTGGAACCGGATATGCGTGCCCTGTTCACCGCCTACGGCGTACGGCTCGAGGTGGTCGAACGCCCGCATGCCGTGGGCGGCTGGCAGCGGGCGCGCCTGGATCGGCTGACCGAGGTGCTCGCGGCCACGCCCGGCGCGTATTGGCCCGACCAGTACGACAATCCGGACAACGCCGCCGGGTACGCCGCCATGGCACAGGAGATCATCGACCAGGTCGAGACCGTCGATGTCCTGGTGGCGACGGTGGGTTCGGGCGGCCACTGCGCCGGACTCACCCGGGTCCTGCGACAGCGCTGGCCCGGATTGCGCGTGATCGGGGTGGACTCGGTCGGCTCGCGGATCTTCGGCCAGCCCGCCCGGCACCGGGTCATGCGGGGCCTCGGCAGCAGCATCCTGCCCCGCAATGTGGTCTATTCGGACTACGACGAGGTGCATTGGGTCGGCCCGGTCGAGGCCGTCGCCTCCTGCCGAGCCGTGGCGGCGCGTTCCTGCGTGGCGGGTGGATGGAGTACCGGCGCGGCCGCGCTGGTGGCCGGATGGGCCGCCCGGCGTGAACCCGGAGCACATGTCGTGACCGTCTTCCCGGACGGGCCGCACCGCTACCTGCGCACCATCTATGACGACGAATGGTGTGCCGCGCGTGGGCTGCTGGGCGTCGCCGCGACCGATCCGGTCGAGATCGCGGTACCGGACGCGGTCGAGGTCGAGGGCTGGGCGCGGTGCGGCGTGGTTCGCGACCCGGCCGCGGCGGGGGCGCCGGTATGAGACTCGATTCTCGAGTGTCCCGGCTGCGGCTGGCCGAGCCGCTGCGGATCTCGCGCGCCGCGATGAGTGAGCGCGATGCGGTGTGGGTAAGGCTCTCGCACAACGGGATTCACGGCAGCGGGGAGGTGGTGACGAGCCCGCGGCTCGGACTGGACGTCCCGGCCATCGAGCGGGCGCTGGCCGTGGCCGTGGAATGGATGGGGGACGACCCGCATCCCGGCCGCCTGCCGAAGCGGTTGCCCGAACTCCGAATCCGATTGCGCAACGCCTTGCCGGTGGCCGCCGCTGTCGATTCCGCCATCCACGACTGGTTGGCCGTCGCGGCCGGGGTCCCGCTGTGCGAACTGCTCGGCATGCCCGCCTGGAACCGGGTGCCGACGGCCTACACGATCGGCATCGTGCCGGCCCCGGACGCGGGCCGTACGGCAGCGCGCCTGGTCCGCGCGGGGTTCACCACGATCAAGGTCAAGCTGGGAGCCGCCGATCCGGCCGACGATATCGCGCGGGTGGCGGCGATCCGGGCCGCCGCTCCCGCGGCCGCGTTGCTGCTGGATCCCAATGGCGCGTGGGACACCGACACCGCGGTCGCCGTGCTCGGCCGTCTCGCCGAGTTCGGGATCGCCGCGGTGGAGCAACCGGTTCCGGCCGGGGCTCCGGACGAGCTGGCGCTGGTCGCGAAGTCCGTGCCGATACCGGTCATCGCCGACGAAGACGCCGGCACCCGCGCCGATCTCGACGCGCTACCCGGCGGAATCGGCGGCATCAACATCAAACTCGCCGAATGCGGCGGACTGGACGCGGCGCTGTCGATGATCGACTGGGCGGGTCGGCGCGGGGTGGCCGTCATGCTCGGCTGCCAGGCGTCGACCTCGCTGAGCATCGCCGCCGCGGCGCATCTGAGCGGTGCCGCGCGCTGGGTCGACCTGGACGGGCATCTGCTCATCACCGGCGATCCCTGGCAGGGGCTCGGCGGGGCGGACGGGCTACTGCTGCGGCCCGCGGGCCCAGGGCTCGGCGTCCGACCCGGCGGTGAACGATGAACACCCTCAGGCTCTTCCGGTCGTTTCCGCTGTTGGTTCGGCTGCTGCTGGTGAACCAGCTGGCCGGCAACACCGGCTTCTACATGCTCATGCCGTTCCTCGCGGGCTACCTGCTCACCGACGTGCGCCTGTCGGCGGCGGTGGTGGGCGTGGTGCTCGGCGTGCGGAATCTGAGCCAGCAGGGCCTGTTCCTGGTCGGCGGCGCGATCTCCGACCGGCTCGGCGCCCGCGGCGTGATCATCGTCGGCGCGGCGATCCGGGCCGTCGGATTCGCACTGTTCGCCGCCGGTGGGTCATTGGCGGTGGTGCTGGCGGCCTCGGTGCTGACCGGATTCGCCGGTGCGCTCTTCAATCCGGCCGTGCGCGCCTATATCGCCCGCGACGGCGCCGACCGCGCCGCCACGGCGTTCGCACTGTTCAACGTGTTCGGCAATGTGGGTTCGGCGGTCGGGCCGCTGGCCGGAACGGTGCTGGTGGCCATGGGATTCCGGCTCACCGCCGCGGTGGCGGCCGGAATCTTCGTGCTGCTCACCATAGCGCAACTGGTGTTCCTGCCCGCGCGCCCGGTGCCGCCCGCCGACCACGGGGTGCTGCACGATCTGCGAAATCTGGTCTCCCACCGCGCCTTCTGGGCTTTCGCGGCCGCCTCGGCGGGCATGTTCGCGCTGCAGAGTCAGAGCTATTTCATCCTGACCCTGCAGGCGCGGCGGGTCGCCGGTCCGCACGCCACCGGGGCGGTGGCGGCGCTGTTCCTGGTCGACACCGCCGTGATCCTGCTGCTGCAAGTGCGGATCACCCAGCGTTTCGCACGGGGGGAACGCGGACCCGCGATGGCCGCGGGGATGGCCGTCATGGGCCTCGCGTTCGTGATTCCGCCGCTGGCCGCGCCGCTCATCGACGGGGGCGGCGGCGGTGTCGTGGCCACGTCGCTGCGCATGGTCCCGATTCTCGCCGCGGTCGTGGTCCTCACGGTGGGCGCGATGATCGTGCAGCCCTTCGTCAACGAACTTGTCGCCGCGTTCGGCGGTGCCCGCCTGACCGGGACCTATTTCGGTGCCTTCTATCTCGTGTCCGGCGTGTGCACCGTCTGCTTGACGGCGCTGGTCGGTGCGGCGGTGGACCGGGGCGGCGGTCCGCTGGCGTGGTGGCCCGCCGGGCTCTGCGCGGGCACCGGGCTGCTGGCCGCCGTCGCGGTGAGCGCGCTCCACCACGGTCGGCTCCTTCCCGTGGCCGACATCGAAAAACCCAGTGAAACAGCGGTCTCCGTCGCCACGGCGGCGACCGCTCCCGACACCGAAAGCCGAGACCCACGATGACCTGCCCGACCGAGGGCCCGGTGCTCGCCACCGAGAATCTGCTGACCGACAATCCGGCGCTGTACGAACGCACCTTCCCCGACAGCGGCCACCGCAACGCCCGGTTCGTCCACGATCTGGTCACCGAATTCGGCACGCCGCCCGACAGCACGGCGATGCGGCTGCTGGACGTCGGTTCCGGCACCGGCCGCGACGCCGCGCGGCTGGCCGAACTGGGCTATGTCGTGACGGCCGTCGACATTTCGCCCCGCATGGTCGCCTATGCCCGGGCGAAGTATCCCGGTATCGCGTTCGAGGTCGGCGATGCGCGCCGGTCCGGCACCCGCGAGCCGATGGACGTGGTCACCTGCCTGGGCAGCACGCTGTTGCACCTGCACTCGAGCGCCGATGTGGCCGCAGCGCTCACCGGATTCGCCGACTGCCTGCGGCCGTGCGGACTGCTCGTGCTCGAAATGCGCAGCGGCGCCTTCCTGCTCACCGATCGCGGCCGCCGCGAGCTGCTCGACGAGGTGTCCGTCCGCGAGATCGAGTGGGAGGGGGTCGCCTACACCTCTCGTACCGCGCTGTCGGTGGACCTGTCCGCGCAGCTGTTGCGGCGGCGGCGCGAATGGACCTGGGTGGGAGGCGAACCCGTGGTCCAGCACACGGCGTGGCGGCTGCTGTTCCCCGAGGAGCTCCGATACCTGTTGCACACCAGCGGATTCGACGTCCTGGCCATGTTCGACGAGCCGGGTCCGCTCACCGAACCCGCCTGGCCGGGCGACGGCACCCGATCCGCCGCCCTGACCGGTGACCGTCTCCATGTGATCGCCCGCCGGAGCGAGCAGACGGGCACGCGGTGAGCACATCGATGCGCACCGGGGTGGGCAGCGCGTTCGGCAGTTGTGGCGAACTGCTGCAAGGCGTGACCGCCGGCGACGATCGCGACTTCCTGGTGACGCTGCCGATCCGGCAGGGCTCGGTCGCGGTGTTCGAGCCCGGCACGGGCGACGGTGAGATCGAGACGGTGCCGCCGCACAAGAGCAAAGCGCGCCGGCTGGCCGAACTCATGCTCGAACGGTCGGGTCACCGACAGCCGGGACGTCTGACGATCATCAGCGAACTTCCCGAGGGCAAAGGGCTGGCCAGCTCCACGGCCGACCTGGTCGCGGCGGCTCGCGCGATCGCCGACGCACAGGGCCGCGGTATCGCCGCCGCCGAGATCGAGGACCTGCTGCGCGGCATCGAACCCTCCGACGGCGTCATGTATCCCGGGTCGGTCGCCTTCTATCACCGCGAGGTGCGGCTGCTCGCCCGGCTGCCCGCGCTGCCGCCACTGACCATCGTCCTCGCCGACGAGGGCGGACAGCTCGACACGGTCGACTTCAACCGCCGCGCCAAACCCTTCACCGCGGCCGACAAGCGCGAATACACCCGGCTGCTCGGCGGTCTCACCGAGGCGTTGGCCCGGCGCGACCACCACCGCATCGGCGAGATCGCCACCCGCAGCGCGCTGATGAACTCGGTGCTGCGCGAACGCCCGCACCTGGACCTGGCGTGCCGGGCCGCGCGCGGTATGGGGGCGCTCGGGGTGGTGATCGCCCACAGCGGCACCGCCACCGGCATCCTGCTGGCCGACGACGATCCGGACTACCCGGGAAAACTGGCTGAAGCCCACCGGATCTCGGCGGAATACGGAACGGCGGTCAGCGTGCATCGCACCTGGCGTCCGCGCCCGCCGGACTGGCCGGGATCGGCGGGCCCGCCGATCACGATGCGACCGCGGGCCGAATCCCGGCCGAGCGCGGCGGCGGAGCATGGCCGCGGCGCGCGGGCGGTGGTCCGGTGATCAGCGCGACCGACATCCGCGTCGAATTCGGCGGCGCGGTGGTGTTGTCCGGTGTGGAACTCACCGCCGAAACCGGTTCCACCGTCGGACTGATCGGCCCCAACGGCTCCGGCAAATCCACCTTGCTGCGGGTGATCCACCGCGCGATCCGCCCTCGCACCGGCACCGTGCTGGTCGACGAGACCTCGGTGGACGCACTGCGCGGGCGAGCGCTGGCCGAACGCCTCGCGGTCGTCACCCAGGAAGCGCCCGCCGAGACGCCGATCACGGTGGCGGACATGGTCCTGCTGGGTCGCTCGCCCTGGGCCGGTGCGGTGCGGGGCTACGCCCGGACCGATCATGCCGCCGCGGCCGCGGCCCTGCATCGCGTCGGTGCGAGGCACCTCGCCGACCGCCCGTTCACCGCGCTGTCCGGCGGCGAACGCCAACGCGTGCTCATCGCCCGCGCCCTGGCCCAGCAAGCCGACCACCTGCTCCTCGACGAGCCCACCAACCACCTCGACATCCGATATCAGCACGAATTGCTCAGCCTGCTAGGAGAACTCGCGATCACCACGGTCATCGTCCTGCACGATCTCAATCTCGCCGCCCGCTACTGCGACCGGCTGGTCCTGCTCGATCGCGGCCGCGTCGCCGCAACTGGAACCGTCGACGAGGTGCTGACGTCCGAGCTCCTCGAACCCGTCTACGGCGTCAGCGTTCAGCGCTCGACCGCCTTCGATTCCCCGCAACTGCTGTTCGGCCCACGACGGCCACAGCCCGAGGCCATCGATCGGACCGGCGACCTGTCCGGCTCACCGGCTGGACGATCGGGTGAGCGGGTGGAACAGGGAGTGTCGCAATGACACTGATCCCCATCGCCACGAGCGAGGCTCCGCCCGACGATCTCGGGCACGCCCGGCGCAGATGGGTGTCGATCGCGTGGCTCACCGCACTGATGACCGTATTGCTGGCCGTGATCGTCTGCGCGTGCGGGATCGGCCCGGTCGCGGTGCCGCCGCTCACCGTCGCCCGCATTGTCGGCCATCACGTAGCCGGAGTCCCGGCGGCATCGGAGTGGACGGCGGCACAGGACGCCATCGTGTGGCGGGTGCGCGTACCGCGCGTGCTGCTGGGCGCCTTGGTCGGCGCCGGGCTGGCGGTCAGCGGAGCGGTGCTGCAGACCGTGGTGCGCAATGTGCTGGCCGATCCGCACATCCTCGGTGTCACGTCGGGGGCGTCCACTGGGGCGGCGCTGTCGCTGCTGTTCGGAGTCACCGCCGGGGCCGGGATGCTGTCCGGCAGTGCGTTTCTCGGAGCGCTCGCCGCGACCGTGCTGCTGTTCGCGGTGGCACGCAGTCATGGACAGGTGACCTCGCTGCGACTGCTGCTCGGCGGGGTGACCATCGGGTATGTCTTCTCGGCGGCGACCAGCTTCCTCATCTTCGCGTCGGACTCGCCGGAAGGCGCTCGCGCGGTGCTGTTCTGGCTGCTGGGTTCGCTCGGGTCCGCGGCCTGGCCCGCGGTCGCGACGACGACGGCCGCGGTGAGCGGGTGCGTGGTGGCGCTGTTTCTCATGGCCACGCGATTGGACGCGCTGGCCGTCGGCGACGACACCGCGCGCACCCTGGGCTTCGCGCCGACCCGGTGGCGGGTGGCCGCCCTCGCGGTGGTGTCGCTGTGCGTCGGGGCGGTGGTCGCGGTGGCCGGGGCCATCGGGTTCGTCGGACTGATCGTGCCGCACACCGCGCGACTGCTCGCCGGCGGTGGCCATCGCCGGCTGATCCCCGCGTCCGCCCTGCTGGGCGCGGTCTTCCTGGTGGTCGCCGATGTGGTGGCCCGAACCGCGTTCTCGCCCAGGGAATTACCGCTCGGCATCGTCACGGCGGTCGTCGGCGCACCCCTCCTGCTCGTTCTCATTCGCCGTTTTCGCAACCCCGTTGCCTGAACCACGACACAAGGATTCATCGATCATGACCGTCTCCAACACGCTCGCGCGTGTCCTGCCCGCTGCCGTTGTCGCGGTGCTCGCACTGACCGGCTGCGGCGCGACCGCGCCCGAGAACGCGCAGTCCGCCGACGGGGCCTTCCCGCTCACCATCTCCAGTTGCGGCCGGGACGTGCGATTCGACCGCACCCCCGCCCGGGTGGTCACCGTGGGATCGGTGGCCGCCCCGCTCATCGCCGCCGCCGGCGCCGCCGACCGCGTCGTGACCCGAACCTTCGAAACCGCGCCCTTCCCCGGGGAATACGCCGCCGCGCTCGGTCACGCCGAAATGATCACGCCCACCGCGGATCTCGCCCGAGAACAGATCATCGCGCGGAATCCGGACGTGGTGGTGAGCTTCGAAGGCGCGGCCGTCAAACCGGAGGACCTGGCCTCGGCGGGCATCCCGCTGCTGGTCACCCGCGGCTACTGCAAGAACGCCGCCGGCGCCTACGACGACATCTTCGCCGATATCGAGCTGTACGGAAAGCTGTTCGGGACCGCGAAGCAAGCCGGCGACACCGTCGCCGACCTGCGCCGCCGTGTCGCCGCGGTCGCGGATCAGCACCGGCCCGGCAGCCCGGCCCGCCCCGCCGCCGCACTCATCCTCTCCCGGGACGGCTCCACCCTCAGCGCGTACGGCGCCACCAGCACCGTGCACACGCAAATGGGCACGCTGGGGCTCGAGAACATCTTCGGTGACGTGGCCAAACGCAATTTCGAGGCCAATACCGAGACCCTGATCGCCCGAAATCCCGACGTGATCATCCTGCTCACCCAAGGCGACCAAACCCCAGACTCGGTCCGGCGTGCCCTCCGTGACCGTCCGGAACTGGCCTCGCTCGACGCGATCCGCCACGACCGCGTCATCGCCGTCCCGTTCGGCTACACCGGCCCCGGCCCGGTCGCCGTCGAGGGCCTCGAGGTGCTGTCCGCCAAGCTCGGCGCCCTCCGATGAGCGACTACACCCTCCGCGCGGCACTGCCGCAGGATCTCCCCGGCGCCCGCAGCGTCATGCTCGACACCTTCTACCACGACCTCGGCTACGGCTACCTGCCCGAGCATCACGACGATGTCGTCGACCCGGCCCGCGCCTACCTCTGCCATCCCTGCCAGCGCCTCTGGGTGGCGGTGCTCGGCGCGGAGGTGGTCGCCACCACCGCGATCCGGGCCAGGGGACCGCGCACGCCGCCGCATCCGGCGTGGCTGGCCGCACGCTACCCCGACCACAGCACGGCCCAGCTGTTCCGCGTCTACGTCCGGCCCGAGCACCGCCGCCACGGGCTGGCCACCGCATTGGTCGTGCGGGCGGTCGAGTTCGTACGCCGGACACCCGCGTATCAGCGGTTGTACCTGCACACCGACGCTAGCGTGCCCGGTGCGCTGGAATTCTGGAAATCACTCGGGACGGTCGTGCACGACGACCGCCAACCCGGGCGACGCTTCCAGACCGTGCACCTGGAGATCCCGTTGGATGAGTCAGAAGGCGGGATGGTCAGCGGCCGATCGGGCGGCGGGGAGTGAGCCCGCGGTCTCGTGAACCTCTCTCGTCACTTCAGCCCCGCCAGTGAGTGACGAATCACCGACGAAGGCCAACCTGTCATCCTGGTCGCGTCGGGGCGGCGGATGGCAGCGTCGGGGCGTAGGGTGCGACCGCATGGCAGCAGTCCCGTTCCGTCCGTTCCGCGAACTGGCGTTCGTTCTCGCTGCGGCCGTGGCGATTCCGATGCTCGCGACCCTCGCGTTCTCCGCCATCGGGCACCCCGAATGCGCCAGCATCCCGGAAGATGTGGGCCCGTGCGGCTACTGGGCTCGGGTGGCCTACTACGGGCCGTTCATCATGGTGTGGGGTGTGATCTTCTGCGGGGGATTCGGAGCAACGCTGTGGCTGATCGCGGTCGCGGCCCGCGGCGTCTTCCTGGCGGCCCGTCGCCGCCGTGAGCGCATCCGCGCAGGCCAGCACGCCTGACCATGCCCCTGACCTCGGGGTCCCGCCCGCTTGGGATAAAATCGGTGGTTCTTGTGTGTCGACGCGACGCACAATCGATCAGTTAACCATCGGCATCCGCTGCACCCGAGGAGACGCTTGTGATCACCGCGACCGACCTGGAGGTCCGGGCCGGAGTCCGCACCCTGCTGACGGCGCCGGGCTCGGCGCTGCGGGTGCAGGCCGGTGACCGGATCGGGCTGGTGGGCCGCAACGGTGCCGGCAAGACCACCACACTGCGCATTCTCGCCGGTGAAGGTGAACCCTACGCGGGCAAGGTCATTCGTTCGGGAGAACTGGGATATTTGCCCCAGGATCCGCGCGAGGGCAACCTCGACATGCTCGCCAAGGACCGGGTGCTCTCGGCGCGCGGCCTCGACACCCTGCTGCGGGAGATGGAGAAGCAGCAGGCGCTGATGGCCGAGGTCGCCGACGAGAAGGAACGCGACAAGGCGATCCGCAAGTACGGCCGCCTCGAGGAGCGCTTCTCGGCCCTGGGCGGTTACGTCGCCGAGAGCGAAGCCGCCCGCATCTGCCACAGCCTCGCCCTGCCCGACCGGGTGCTGAACCAGCAGCTGCGGACTCTCTCCGGTGGTCAGCGTCGTCGAATCGAGTTGGCGCGCATCCTGTTCAGCGCCTCCGACGGCAGCGGCGGCAAGTCCGACACCACGCTGCTGCTCGACGAGCCCACCAACCACCTCGACGCCGACTCCATCAACTGGCTGCGCGGGTTCCTGCAGAACCACGACGGCGGCCTCATCGTCATCTCCCACGATGTCGAACTGCTCGGCGACGTGGTGAACAAGGTGTGGTTCCTCGACGCCGTGCGCGGCGAGGCCGACATCTACAACATGGGCTGGAAGAAGTACCTCGACGCCCGCGCCACCGACGAACAGCGCCGCGTGCGCGAGCGCGCCAATGCCGAGAAGAAGGCCTCCGCGCTCAAGCAGCAGGCCGCCAAGCTCGGCGCCAAGGCGACGAAAGCGGCTGCGGCGCACCAGATGGTCAAGCGCGCCGAGCGCATGCTCAACGAGGTCGACGACATCCGCGTGGCCGACAAGGTGGCGCGGATCAAGTTCCCCGAGCCGGCCCCTTGCGGTAAGACGCCGCTGATGGCCACCAACCTGACCAAGCTGTACGGGTCCCTCGAGATCTTCACCGGGGTGAACCTGGCCATCGACAAGGGCAGCCGGGTGGTCATCCTGGGCCTCAACGGCGCCGGTAAGACCACCATGCTGCGGCTGCTCGCGGGCGTGGAGACCCTGACCGCGGGCCAGATCGACCCCGGTCGCGGCCTCAAAATCGGATATTTCGCCCAGGAACACGACACCCTGGACGACCAGGCCACGGTCTGGGAGAACATCCGTCACGCCGCCCCCGACGCGGGCGAGCAGGACCTGCGCGGTCTGCTGGGCGCGTTCATGTTCTCCGGGCCGCAGCTCGAGCAGCCCGCGGGCACGCTCTCCGGTGGTGAGAAGACCCGTCTCGCCCTGGCCGGTCTGGTGTCCTCGGCGGCGAATGTCCTTCTGCTGGACGAACCTACGAACAACCTCGACCCGGTCTCGCGTGAGCAGGTGCTCGACGCGCTGCGCAGTTACGCGGGCGCGGTGGTCCTGGTGACCCACGACCCGGGCGCGGCCGAGGCGCTCAACCCCGAGCGCGTCATCATGCTGCCCGACGGCACCGAGGACCACTGGTCGCAGGATTACCTGGAACTGATCCAGCTGGCCTGAGCGCGCGCGTTCCGGGCCCGGAGAAACCGCCGTCCGCGCCCGGAAACTCGCTTCCCGCACCGAAAAACGCGTGTTCGCCAAAACTCGGTGATTCACATCACACCGTTTCGTTGATCACAGGCATCCGAGTCTCTACCCTGGAATAAGGCGCCCACGGCGACTCGGAGGAAGCCATGAGTGACAGGCCCGCACAGGGTAAAGCCGTATTGGGTAAAGGCACGCGCGTCACCGGGAAATCCCGCGATCGCTTGCAATCCCAGCTCAAGAAGCAGTACGAGGCGGGGGCCAGTATCCGGTCCCTAGCCAGGGAAACCGGGCGGTCGTACGGCTTCATTCACAACGTGCTCGTGGAGTCGCATGTGCAACTCCGCAGCCGGGGCGGTGCCAACCGCCGCAAGGCCGGCAAGCCCGTCAGCAAGTAGCGTCCCGTTCCGGGAACACGATCGCGGGGACTCGGCCGGTGAATGCCGGTCGGGGACTTGCGATCTCGCTCCGCTCGCGATGGCGTGCGGCCGCTACGGGGTCACGGTCCCGTCGCCGAGCACCAGCAGGTTCGCCAGGCTCCGGAAAATCGGCAGACCGGTCTTGATCTCGAGATAGGCGAACTGCCCCTGGGGATTCACCTCCAGGAAGTAGAACTCGCCATCGAGCCCCACTCGCAGGTCCAGCACGCCGAAAGCCAGTCCCAGCGCGCCCATCAGCGTGGTCAGCGACTTGCTCACCGAGGCGGGCAGGCGATCGGCGGTGAACGCCACCGAGGTGTCCAGGCGCGAATCCACCCGTCCCACACCGGATTGCGAGTCGATGCGCACCACCCACTCGATGCCGTCCACCCACACGATGCGCAGGTCGCTCTCGGCCTGGATGTAGTCCTGGAAGATGGTGGGGGAGTTGCGGATCGTGGCGAGCCGGTCGAAATCGGCCGGCGTGAACAGGCGGGTCTCGGTGAACGCCCCGCGCCTGGTGCCGGTGCGCTTGTAAACCACTGGCCCGGGCCGGGATTCGATGAAGGCGCGTGCCTCGTCGGGATCATTGGTGACGAGGGTTTCCGGAATCGTGAATCCGGCCCGGGCGGCGGTCTCCAACTGCACGATCTTGCGTCCCGCGGTGCGGTCGGCCCCGGGGTCGTTGACCCACAGGGCCGGGATCGACCACAGCAGCCCCTGCAGGAAGCCGTCGCACTCGGCGCGGCGGTAGTCGTCGTCCTCGGCGCTCAGCCCGCCCGGCACCAGGGTGGGGTGCGGGCGCCGCCACCACACCGAGGTGACGTCGTCGAGTCCGAAAATGTGCGACAGGCTGCGGTAGGAGCCGTCCGCGCCGAGCCGGAAAGCGCCGTTCTCGCGCGGGAAGTCACGCATGTCGAGACGAATCGGATTATGCCCATGAAATTTACGCAGCGTAGCGGCGAGGGCGTCGCCGTGGAGATCCTCGGCCTCGGTGACGATGAGGACCGAGCCCGTGGTGCGGGCGGCCATGCGTGGCCCCCGTCAGTCGAGGCTGTCGCAGGCGATGCCGTCGTCGCTGCCGTTGTGCGACCGGGTCTGGCAGCAGGTCATGGTGGCCCCGCCGACCCCAGGCCCCGCCGTCAGATCCAGTCCGCGGGCCCAGATCTCGGTCTGCCGGCGCAGCTCGTCGTCACCGCGCGCGGGACTCTGCTCCGGCGCCAGCGTCAGCGGACGATCGGTGACCTCGACGCGACGGCGCTGGGTGAAATCGGCAGTGGCGCCGGACCGTACCCGCACCAGGACCGGACGGCCCTCGCAACCGCTCTGCGCACTCGCAGCGTCCCACCGGGCGATGTCGAGCACATCCGCGCGATCCAGGGTCCAGGTGCCGTCGCCGACGCGCACGCTGATACTTCGCTCGGTGGCTGCGACAAGGTAGCCGGGTAGCGGTCGCGAGGTGGTGGCGAGGGTCGCCGATCCCGTTCGGTGCAGGGCGCCGGTCATGCGGAACTCCGATCTGCTCGGGATTTGCTGCGGGGCCGAGCGTGATCTGAATCATATCCCGCGACGGGTCGAATTCGGTCCGCATCGACAGATTTCAGCCTCCTCGGCAAACTCCGCCGGGGTTTCGGAAATTGCTCCCGCCGAAAGATTTTCGCTGAACAATCGGGGTGGGTGCGGACGAGCGTCGCGGGACTAGAGGCCCAGGGCGTCGGGCGAGTCGGCTACGGCCCGCAGTGCCGCACCGGGATCCGCAACCAGTTTGCGGGCCGCGAGGTCGAGAATGCCGGACACGGCGTCGATCTCCGCGGACACGGTGCCGTCGAGTTTCACGATGCGCTGGCGCATCCGGAAGATCTTGCCGCCGGTGAATTCGAACTCGCAGCTCACAGTCACCTCGTCGCCGAGATGCAGTTCCCGCTGGTACTTGATGGTCTGTTCCAGCACGACCGGGCCGATGCCCGCGGTCACCATCTTGTCCCCGGCGATGCCCGCGGCCTTCAGCAGCTCCCAGCGCGCGTGCTCGGCGTACTGGAGGTAGACCGCCTGATTGAGATGCCCGTTGATATCGAGCTCATAGCCGCGCACGGTGATGGGAACAGAGAATGCCATGCAAGGTCCAACCCGCGACGACCCGATGATCATTCCGCGTTTCGGGTGGCCTACGGCACATCCACCTCGGCGACTCCCGGGCTACCCGGTGGGCGGAATGCCCCGGAGGGTGTTGCGATCGGTTGCCGGTGAACCGCGCCGACGGGTCGGCGAATACGCGGCGCGGCAGGCGAACTCGCGTGTTCAGGCGCGATTCGCGGTGCGCTCGGCCCACCACCGCGGAGCGTCGACGAAGTAGTTGTCGTACTCCTTCTGCGCCGCCTCGATGTCGGCCGGGGTGGTCTGCCCCAGCGCCAGCTGCTCCAGGAATCGGAAGTACCCGTGGCGCTCCACGCCCGGCATGAGGGCGATGAACAGGCGGGCCGAGGAGCCGGGGACCGCGCCGAAGGCGTGCGGCATGAACCGGGGGACCACCAGCGCCCCGCCCGCGCCGACGGTGACGATCTCGTCCCCGGCCATGACCTGGAGTTCGCCGTCCGCGACGAAGAACAGCTCGTCGGAGAGTGTGTGATAGTGCGGCGCGGCCCCGTCGGCGCCCTCGGCCAGCGTCACCTCGACGGTGCTGACCGACCCGCCCGCCTCCTCGGAGTCGATGAGCAGTCGCACCGAGGCGGGCTGCCCCGCGCCGATGATCTCGGAGTCCTCGGGGCGGCGGATGGCGGCGGGGCGGGAAGCGGCGTTCATGACAAGCTCCGAATCATTCGGTGATTGATAATTCGCTACCGAACTATATGGCATCGAATAGAGTGTTGTCCATGGGTGAGAACGAGACCGACGCCGTGGACACCATCGCGGCACAGTGGCGGCGGGAACGGCCGGACCTGGACGGCGAGGCCATGGAGATCATCGGCCGCCTGGGCAGACTGGCCGCGGTCGCGGGCGCGAAGGTCGAAACGGTGTTCACCGCACACGGATTGCAACGCGGCGAGTTCGATGTGCTTGCGGCGCTGCGCCGTTCGGGGGAGCCCTACGAGCTCAACCCCTCCGCCCTGGCCGACACCCTGATGATGTCGCGTGCGGGCATGACCGGCCGACTCGACCGCTTGGAGCAGGCCGGTCTGGTGCGCCGCATCGCCGACGCGGGGGACCGGCGCGCCATCAAGGTGGCGCTCACCGACCGCGGCCTGCACCTGATCGACATCGTGGTCACCGACCACTTCGAGAACGAGACCCGCATCCTGTCGGTGTTGAGCGCCGCGGATCGCAAGGAACTCGACCGCATCTCGCGGCTACTGCTCGCCGATCTCGAACGCGAGGACTGACGCGGGGGCGAATTCGCCCCGGGTGATCACGCCTTGCGGCGGATGGAGGCCTCGACCAGATCGAGCACGGCTTCGAGATTGTTGCCCGCGTGCCCGGAGGCGATGCGGGCGATGAGGCCGTCGAGGACGAGGTCCAGGTAACCGAGCAGCACCTCGGTGGGGACGTCGTCGCGCAGCGCGCCCGCGGCCTTGCGGCGCTCCAGGCGGGCCACGGTGGCGGCGGTGAGCTCCTCGGACCGCTCTTCCCAATTGGCCCGGAACTCCGGGTCGTTGCGCAGGCGGCGGGCGATTTCGAGGCGGGTGCCCAGCCAGTCGAAATCCTCGGGGCGGGCGAGCATGTCGCGCATGACCTGGATCAGACCCTGGTTGGCGGCGACCTCGGCCATGCGGCCCGCGTCCTCCTGGGCCAGCGCCAGGAACAGCGCGTCCTTGTCTCGGAAGTGGTGGAAGATCGCGCCCCGCGACAGACCGGTCGCTTCTTCGAGACGACGCACGGTGGCGCCCTCGTAGCCGAACTCGGCGAAGCAACTGCGGGCTCCGTCGAGGATCTGGCTGCGCCGGGCGGCGAGGTGGTCGTCTGACACCTTGGGCACTGGACTCCTCCGAAACGTGTTGTGCGGGTTCTCCTTATCGATCTTGCGACCAAATCGGAGAACCCGCACGAGCGACGAGCGAAGCGACCCGGTGGGGGTCGCGTGGCGGGCCCCGGAGCTGCGCTTTCACGCGATTCCGGTGCCCGCCACCACGACTCGGTTTCGAAACAGCCCTTCGAGAACCGAGCTACATCGCAGTGACTAGCCGCGAATCATGTTGCGCAGCACGAACTGCAGGATGCCGCCGTTGCGGTAGTAGTCCGCCTCACCGGGGGTGTCGATGCGGACGACCGCGTCGAAGACGACCTTCTCGCCGTTCTCCTTGGTGGCGGTGACCTTCATGGTCTTCGGAGTCACACCCTCGTTCAGCTTGGTGATGCCCTCGATGTCGAAGGTCTCGGTGCCGTCCAGGCCCAGCGACGCGGCCGACTGGCCGGCCGGGAACTGCAGCGGCACAACGCCCATGCCGATCAGGTTCGAGCGGTGGATGCGCTCGAACGACTCGGTGATGACGGCCTTGACGCCCAGCAGGCTGGTGCCCTTGGCGGCCCAGTCGCGCGAGGAACCCGAGCCGTACTCCTTGCCGCCCAGCACGACCAGCGGGATGCCCGCGGCCTGGTAGTTCTGCGAGGCGTCGTAGATGAAGGCCTGCGGGCCACCCGGCTGGGTGAAGTCGCGGGTGTAACCACCCGAGACGTCGTCCAGCAGCTGGTTGCGCAGACGGATGTTGGCGAAGGTGCCGCGGATCATCACCTCGTGGTTACCACGACGCGAGCCCAGCGAGTTGTAGTCCTTGCGCTCGACGCCGTTGGCGTCCAGGTACTGCGCGGCCGGGGTGCCCGGCTTGATCGGACCGGCGGGGGAGATGTGGTCGGTGGTGACCGAGTCGCCCAGCAGCGCCAGCACGCGCGCGCCCGTGATGTCCTGGACCGGAGCCGGCTCCATCGACATGCCGTCGAAGTACGGGGCCTTGCGGACGTAGGTCGAGGCCTCGTCCCACGCGAAGGTGTCGCCCTCGGGGGTGTCCAGACCCTGCCAGCGCTGGTCGCCGTCGAAGACGGTGGCGTAGGACTTGGTGAACATGTCCCGGCTGATCGCCGACTTGATGGTGTCGTCGATCTCCTGCGGCGACGGCCAGATGTCCTTCAGGAAGACGTCGTTGCCGTTCTGGTCCTGGCCCAGGGCGTCGGTCTCGAAGTCGAAGTCCATGGTGCCCGCGAGCGCGTACGCGATGACCAGCGGCGGGGAGGCCAGGTAGTTCATCTTCACGTCGGGGGAGATGCGACCCTCGAAGTTACGGTTACCCGAGAGCACCGCGGTGACCGAGAGGTCGTTGTCGTTGATCGCCTTGGAGATCTCCTCCGGCAGCGGACCGGTGTTGCCGATGCAGGTGGTGCAGCCGAAGCCACCCACGTAGAAGCCCAGCTTCTCGAGGTACGGCCACAGGCCGGCCTTCTCGTAGTAGTCGGCGACGACCTGCGAGCCCGGGGCCATGTTGGTCTTGACCCACGGCTTGGAGGCCAGGCCCTTCTCGACCGCGTTGCGGGCCAGCAGGGCCGCGCCCAGCATGACCGATGGGTTCGAGGTGTTGGTGCAGGAGGTGATGCCCGCGACCACGACGGCGCCGTGATCCAGCACGAAGTCACCGCGCTCCGGGTCCGAGACCTTGACCGGCTTGGACGGACGGCCCGCGCTGCCGTTGGCGGCGGTCGGGACGGCGGTCTCGTCGGTGGCGGTGCCGGGGGCGACCGGATCGCTGGCCGGGAAGGACTCCTCGATGGCCTCGTCCAGCGCGGTGTGCGGAACCGGGTCGTTGGTGTAGGTGCGGATGTCCTTGCGGAACGCGTCCTTGCTGTCCGACAGCAGGATCCGGTCCTGCGGGCGCTTCGGGCCGGCGATGGACGGCACCACGGTGCCCAGGTCCAGCTCCAGGTACTCCGAGTACGCGGGCTCGTTGTCCGCGTCGTGCCACAGGCCCTGCTCCTTGGCGTAGGCCTCGACGAGCGCGAGCTGCTCATCGCTGCGGCCGGTCAGGCGCAGGTAGTTGATGGTCTCGGCGTCGATCGGGAAGATCGCGGCGGTGGAGCCGAACTCGGGGCTCATGTTGCCCAGGGTGGCGCGGTTGGCCAGCGGCACCTCGGCGACGCCCTTGCCGTAGAACTCGACGAACTTGCCGACCACACCGTGCTTGCGCAGCATGTCGGTGACGGTGAGCACCACGTCGGTGGCGGTGACGCCCGGCTTGATCTCACCGGTCAGCTTGAAGCCGACGACGCGCGGGATCAGCATGGAGACCGGCTGGCCCAGCATGGCGGCCTCGGCCTCGATGCCACCGACGCCCCAGCCCAGCACGCCCAGGCCGTTGACCATGGTGGTGTGCGAGTCGGTGCCGACACAGGTGTCGGGGTAGGCCTGGCCGTTGCGGACCATGACGGTGGGGGCCAGGTACTCGATGTTGACCTGGTGCACGATGCCGACGCCCGGCGGGACGACCTTGAAGTCGTCGAAGGCGCCCTGGCCCCAGCGCAGGAACTGGTAGCGCTCGCCGTTGCGCTGGTACTCCAGGTCGACGTTGCGCTCGAGGGCGTCGGCGGTGCCGAACACGTCGAGGATGACCGAGTGGTCGATGACCATGTCGGCGGGGGACAGCGGGTTGACCTTGTTCGGGTCGCCGCCGAGGGTGGTGACGGCCTCACGCATGGTGGCCAGGTCGACGATGCAGGGCACGCCGGTGAAGTCCTGCATGATCACGCGGGCCGGGGTGAACTGGATCTCGGTGTCGGGCTCGGCCGACGGATCCCAGGCCGCGAGGGCGCGGATCTGGTCGGCGGTGATGTTCGCGCCGTCCTCGGTGCGAAGCAGGTTCTCCGCGAGGACCTTCAGGGCGTAGGGCAGCTTCTCGGTGCCGGGCACGGCCGAGAGACGGAAGATCTCATACGAGTTGCTTCCGACCTCGAGGGTGCCCTTGGCGCCGAAGGTATCGATACTCGTCACGTTCAGCTCCACTCGTCTGTGAATGGGAGGGCCAGCGGCGGGGCTGTGCCGATGGCCTCGTCGAGGCGCGGGCCTCGTCCGTTTTCCGACATTAACAGTACGCTTGTCCTGTGAGCACATCGGGGGCGGGAAGACCGTGGCGCGGTGAGGCGATCTGACAAGCCGTCCCGTACCCTGCGTTCGTGACCGTCTCGCACCCCTCGGTTTTCACGCCCGTGAAGGCGGAACTACCGCCGAACACCGACTTGAATAAGATCATCGCCGATCTCGACGACAACCATGTCGCCGCCCCCGAAGGACGCGACCAGGAGGCCCTCGCGGCCATCGCCGCCGAAGCGCGCGATCAGGGCATCAAGCTCGATATCGTTGTGGTGCCGGGCAATCCGGGGATCGAGGCGAACCTGCGCGACCTGGCCAACGAGGTCGGCAAGATCGAGCACGGCACCGTGGTGGTCTTCAGTGACGACTGGGTCGGCACCTTCAGCGATCAGTTCACCCGCGGGCGGCTCGAGCGCGCCGAGGACGGGGCCAAGTACCGCGGATCCGAGCACACCGCCGATGCCGCGCGGGTTTTCGTGGATCGGCTGCAGCAGCCGGAGGCGGTGTCCTGGACGGTGATCACGCTGGTGCTGCTGGGTCTGCTGGTCGCGGGGATCGGCGGGCTGTACGTCGTGAAGTCGCGGCGGGCTCCGGAGGGGGCGCAGCCGCCGACTCCGGTGGGCTAGGGGTTCCGCTGCCGACGGCGACGGGGTCGCCGGGTGGGGTTCGGGTTCGTCCCGGGCCCCTTTTTCATTGCCCGAATCCGGGTGCGCGGTAAAGCAAACCGCCCGGTTCGTACGCGACACGCCCGATCCGTGACTCGTGTCGTGTCATGTGACGCATGGTGATCATGTGGTCTACCTGCAAATATGTGGCTACTGACGAATTACATATTTGTGATTGTGGCGTGGCTGTTCAGAGCGGTTCATGACATGTCGTACGGTTTCGCGATGGCACGGCTGGGACAGATGTGCCGAATGAGACTCCAGGGAGGTGCGATGCGACGACCGGCGAAGCGGCGCGGACGTCCAGCGCGAGTCGCTACGGAGTTGCTCGTAGCGGTCGTCGTGCTGGCCTGTGGCATGGCCTCCGGGCACGCGGTCCCACCCCCACCCCCCAATCCCAGCGACGGCGACCTCAATGCGGCCGGCGCCCAGGTCGACGCCGGTGTCGGCGAAGTCGGCGCGCTCATCAACCAGGTCGCCACCGCCGAACAGCAGCTGCAACAGCTCGACGACGCCATCGCCGTGCGCCGTGAAGCGGTGAACAAGGCCCTGGTGGATCTGCAGATCGCCCGCGACGCCGCCGACGCCGCCGCCCAGACCGTGGTGCAGTGCCAGCAGGAACTCACCGACGCGGGCGCGAAAGTCGATACCGCGCACGGCAATTTCGACAAGTACGTCGCGCAGGTCTACATGCGTCCCGGCTCCACCTCGCTGATCAGCTACATGGCCGCGCCGAGCCCCGAGATCGCGCTCAACCGCGCCCAGATCCTGACCATCGCCTCCAAGAACCAGCAGCAGGTCGTCGACGGCCTCCGCCACGCCCAGGTCGATCAGGCCAACAAGACCTCCGCCGCCAAACAGGCCCAGCAGGCCGCCGACGCGGCCGCTGCCGCCGCCGACGCCAAGAAGGCCGACGCGCAGAACGCCGTCACCACCGCCCAGGCCGAATTCAACCAGCAGAACAACGTCCGCAACGGCCTTGTCTCCCAGCGTGACTCGGCCCAGCAGCGTTTGGACTCCGCCCGCGCCAATGTGGCCGGCCTGCAGAACCAGCGCGACGCTTTCGTCGCGTGGGATCAGCAGCGCAAAGCCGAGGAAGCCGCCGCCCAGGCCGCCGCTCGCGCCGCCGCGGTCGCCGCCGCGGCTCGCGTGGCCGCCGACCGCGCCGCCGCCGACCGCGCCGCCCAGGTCGGCCAGAGCCACCGCCCGCACAAGGTCCAGGACTCCTCCCCGCCCCCGCGCCGCCCCCAGCCCAACCGTTCGGACACGCAGACCACCCGTCCCAGCGGCGGCTCCCGCTCCGAACTCATCGAAACCGTCGTCGACCGCGCCATGTCCCAGCTCGGCGTCGTCTACGCCTGGGGCGGCGGCGACGAGGACGGCCCCACCCTCGGCATCCGCGACGGCGGCACCGCCGACAGCTACGGCGACTACAACAAGACCGGCTTCGACTGCTCCGGCCTCATGATCTACGCCTTCGCCGGCGTGGGCGTCTCCCTCCCGCACTACTCCGGCTACCAATACACCATGGGCACAAGGGTTCCCGTCTCCGAACGAGCCCGCGGCGACATGCTCTTCTGGGGCGCCGGCGGCTCCCAGCACGTAGCCCTCTACATCGGCAACAACAAGATGGTCGAGGCTCCCCAATCCGGCGACGTCGTCAAGGTCTCAGCGGTCCGCGAAGACGGCATCATGCCCTACGCCGTCCGCATCATCTCCTGACCCGACGTGCCGCCGCCGGCGATCTCTGTCGTGGTCAGCTCATGCGATCCCCGGGTAGGGCCGGAAGTCCCTGCGCAGGACCTGACCCCGCACGATCACGATGTCGAATCCTGGGTCCGCGCGGCCGTCAGGGATGAATCGGAATGGTGTGCGGTGCGTGCAGTTTCAGAGCCTGTGCGATGGAATCCGTGAAGGCGCTGATGGCGGTCCAATCCCGTAGGTCGCCGTAGCGACCGCCGCCGAGCAGGCGGTAGAGGACACGTGCGCCGAGAGAGACGCCGGCAACCTGTACCTGACGGAGAATGCCGGCGGGCAACCGTTCACCGCGGACGACGATCTCGCCGCCCGGGGCGGGACCGTCGAGGTCGCCGACGCCGAGCACGCACCGGACCGGGCATCGACCAGACTGATCGCGGTGTGCACGATGGTGCGCAGTCTGATCCAAGTCCAGCCTCGATGTGACCGCCAGCATGGCTTCGACCAGGCCGTCCATGTGATCACGGGCGTCGATGATTTTCTCGACCCGGTCCTTGACCTCTACGTGCAATTCCCGGAGTCGCAGCTGGGAGAGAGTGCCGCGCACCGAACAGGAGCCGTGCTGGGGCTCAACGGTCACATCTTCTTCCTGTTGGCGGAGTCCGCGCACGATCCATCCGATACGGCCTGCCCCCGAGTCTATCCGGGGGCGTGGTGAGAGCCGATCACGGCGAGTCGCCGTGTGCGATCACCTCGCGGCCTGCACGGACAGTACGTGGTCCAGCAGCACGCGCCCACGGACGGTGAAGGTCCGGACGAGGATCATCGAAAACAGGTGGCCCCCTGAGTAAGTGGCGTGAGGATCAGGCCCTTCAGGGTGCGCGGCGGGCGCGAGTGCGAAGGCCCTCCTCAGGGGGCCTTTCGGCCCTATTTCCAGGCAGGGACGCCGTCGATCCTGTTCTAGTCATTGGTGATGCGTGTCGAGAGCGCAGGAGGGCGCGGCCGATGTTGCGGGTCTTGGAGGCTTGGTCGTCGGTGGACTACCCCGACGTCGTGCTGTTCGCCAGCGGCAAAGTGCCGGTACTCGAGGGTGAACTCGAGCCCGTCGCGGGGCAAGCCTTGGATCGGCACCTGTCGATGGCGAAGGACTGGCATCCCCACGACTATGTGCCTTGGGACGAGGGGCGTAACTTCCCGATCTTGGGCGGAATCGATTGGGAGCCAGAACAATCTCAGCTGTCCGATGTCGCGAAGGCAGCCTTGGTGACCAACCTGCTCACCGAGGACAACCTGCCCTCCTACCATCGCGAGATCGCCGAGAACTTCTCCCGCGACGGCGCGTGGGGCACCTGGGTCGGGCGGTGGACCGCAGAAGAGGCGCGCCACAGCATTGTGCTGCGCGACCCTGATCATCGAGAACTTCCGCATGCCCGGCATGGGCATGCCCAACTTCCGCCGCAACGGCGTGCTGATGGCCAAACACGGCGTCTACGACCTGCGAATCCATCTCGAAGAAGTCCTTCAGCCCGTGCTACGGCAATGGAATCTCTTCGAGCGCAACGATTTCGGTCCGATCGGTGAACAAGCCCGGGATCGGCTCGTGGTGTTTCTCGAGAATCTCGAAAGGGTCCAGATTCCGCGTTTCGAAGAACAGCGCGACCGGGCCCTGGCGCGCGAGCGGGCGCGGGTCTGATCGAATCGCACTGGGTGACGGGTGTGCGCCCGCGCCCAGTGCGGACCCGTAGTCCGGGCGTTGGTGGTCGGTTTCCACACCGAGGGAACGGTGCCAGGCGAAAACGCACGGAATAGCCGAAAGCCGGGTCCGGCGACAACCGGACCCGGCTTCGTGTACGTCGGCCTCGGGGCGGAGACTTTCTCCGCTGCGGTAACGGCGTGATTCGATCCGAGCCGACGTAGCTCTATCTTCCTTCTCGTCTTTCGGGGCAAAGTCCCACCGGCACGGCGCGGAAGCTGCCTGCCGCACCGGGGTGCGGATGGCCAGGGGGACAGCCGATCCGCACGTTCGGCATCAGGGTTAGCGTTGCTCCTCGGCGGTGCACCGCGTGCCCGGACAAATATGTGTCACAGTCGATTCGGAGGGTGTATTCGGCTTGCCGGCCGTGTCGAAGTCCGCGAGGTGGGACAAGCAGATCACTCCGGCGATCAGTACGATCGCCGTCAGTACGACAATCAGCCCGTGGGGAAGGTGTGGTACATGGAAGGTCTGCGTCTGTTGTCGGCGGGTCATTTCGTTGCCACCAGTCCGGTTTCGGCGACCTCGTGCGCCTTGGCGCCCCAGCCCACGTGGGCTTCGGCGCGCATGCGATCGACCATGTGCGGGTAGTGCAGCTCGAAAGCCGGTCGCTCCGAACGGATTCGGGGCAGCTCATGGAAGTTGTGCCGCGGCGGCGGGCAGGAGGTCGCCCACTCCAGGGAGTTGCCGTAGCCCCACGGGTCGTCCACGGTTACGACCTCGCCGTAGCGGTAGGACTTGAAGACGTTCCAGATGAACGGCAGCATCGACGCGCCCAGGAGGAACGATCCGATGGTGGAAATGGTGTTGAGCGTGGTGAATCCGTCGCTGGGCAGGTAGTCGGCGTAGCGGCGGGGCATGCCCATGTTGCCGAGCCAGTGCTGGGCCAGGAAGGTCAGGTGGAAGCCGAGGAACGTGGTCCAGAAGTGCCACTTGGCAAGTCGCTCGTTCATCATGCGGCCGGTGATCTTGGGGAACCAGAAGTAGATGCCGGCGAAGGTGGCGAACACGACTGTGCCGAACAGCGTGTAGTGGAAGTGCGCGACCACGAAGTAGGTATCGGAGATGTGGAAGTCCAGTGGCGGGCTGGCCAGTAGGACACCGGTCAAGCCGCCGAAGAGGAAGGTCACCAGGAATCCGAGCGAGAACAGCATCGGCGATTCGAAGGTCAGCTGTCCCTTCCAGAGGGTGCCGATCCAGTTGAAGAACTTCACACCGGTCGGGACCGCGATGAGGAAGGTCATGAACGAGAAGTACGGCAGCAGCACCGCGCCGGTGGCGTACATGTGGTGCGCCCACACCGCGATCGACAGTGCGGCGATGCCGAGTGTCGCGTAGACCATGCCGGTGTAGCCGAAGATCGGTTTGCGGCTGAAGACCGGGAGGATCTCGGAGACGATGCCGAAGAACGGCAAGGCGATGACATACACCTCGGGGTGGCCGAAGTACCAGAACAAGTGCTGGAACAGCATCACACCGCCGCTGGCGGGATCGTAGATGTGCCCGCCCAGATGCCGGTCGTAGAACAGTGCCAGCGCCGCGGCGGTTAGCAGCGGGAACACCAGCAGGATAAGGAAACTCGCCACCACCACGTTCCAGGTGAAGATGGGGAGCCGGAACATGGTCATGCCGGGGCAGCGCAGGCAGACCACCGTCGTGAGCATGTTGACCGCACCGAGAATCGTGCCCAGGCCCGAGACGCCTACCCCGAGGATCCATAGATCCGCGCCGACGCCGGGGGAGTGGATGATGTCGGACAAGGGCACATAGGCGGTCCATCCGAAGTCGGCCGCGCCGCCGGGCGTGATGAATCCGGCGGTCGCCATGGTCGCGCCGAATGCATAGAGCCAGTAGCTCAGGGCGTTCAATCGTGGGAAGGCGACGTCCGGTGCGCCGATCTGCAAGGGCAGCAGGATGTTCGCGAATCCGAAGATGATGGCGGTCGCGTAGAACAGCAGCATGATGGTGCCGTGCATGGTGAACAGCTGGTTGAACTGCTCGGGTGACAGGAACTGCATTCCGGGTCGCGCCAGTTCGGCGCGCATCAGCAACGCCATCAGGCCCGCGATCATGAAGAACGCCATCGAGGTCACCAGATACATGGTGCCGAGCACCTTGGGGTCGGTGGTCGTGATCAGCTTGTAGGCGAACGAGCCACGCTGTCCGCGTCGGGCTGGGTATGGGCGTGTAACTGCCACGGGTAGTTCAGGTTTCGGTGATACCGCGGTCACCAGCATCCTCCTTGCATACGTCTTATGGCTACCGCAAAGTAATCAACTACGCGCTGTCGGAGATAGGGTCGGAATTCGCCTCCTGACCTTCGCCAGTGGATCGGGGACTTTCGTCCCGAGCTGTGACGGCGATCGGCCCGGGAC
Organism: Nocardia sp. NPDC004151; assembly: GCF_042874235.1. Classification (NCBI taxonomy): domain Bacteria; kingdom Bacillati; phylum Actinomycetota; class Actinomycetes; order Mycobacteriales; family Nocardiaceae; genus Nocardia; species Nocardia sp. NPDC004151. The sequence goes on from NZ_JBIAMR010000007.1 coordinate 83,772, forward strand.
CCTTCCCATGCACCTCCGCTATCGACGGGACAACGGATTACCGTGGTCCCACGGGCAGGGGCAGAATTCCTCTGCCGAGAGTCGGCGCACGGTCCGCAGGCTGGCGGGCATGGGTATGGGTATGGGTGCGGCGGTTGGCCGTGGTCTATGCGACGGGGCAGGGGACGACGAAGGAAGTCGCCGAAGTCATCAGCAAGGGACTCGAATCCTCCGACACGGTGGTGGAGGTGGTGGCGATCGGTCACCGGGTGCCGGACCTGAGCGGGTTCGACACGGTGGTGCTGGGCAGTCCGGTGTATCACGAGGCGTTGCTGAAGTCCTTCGTCGTCTTCGCCTGTCAGCGGCTGGAACAGCTGGCGAAACCGGATGTGTGGCTTTTCAGCATCGGTATGGCTCCGGCGCTGACGGGTCCGGTCGGTCGACGAGTGGCGCGTGCGGTGCCGAAAGAGATTGCGATCGTGCGGGATGCGCTGGCGGTACGCGGCTACCGGGCATTCGCGGGACGCTACGAGCGCGCCGGGCTCCCGATACGCGCCAGGCTGCGCTACTTCCTGTTGGGCGGACGGCGCTACGGCAACTTGCGGGACTGGAACGCCATCTCCTCGTGGGCCGCGGAGATCGCCGCGGATTCGGCGCGCCGGGCCGTGAACGTCTGACGCGCGGTGCCGCTGTTGTGCGATGCGGCGGCTTCCGGCCTGGACGAGATGACCGAACATGCACATCGTCTCAGCGATGCTCTGTGGATCGGGTTCTGGAGCACCACCAATCGAGCTTCGTGAGCGTCGGAGCCCGCACGCTGTCCGTCTGCAACTGTCGTTCGCCGGGATCGGAAAACGGCTGGTCCGCATTGTTAGGAGTCTCAATGAAGAAGGCATACTTCGCCGCCGCGGTCTACACTCTTGCCGGGTTGGGCCTCGGTTTTTACCACCGGGAATTCACCAAGGCGCACGAATTCGCCGGACCTACTCAACTCACCGCGACCCAACTCGATCTCCCATAGCGTCCAGGTGATCAGAGGTAGTGACGAGAAGATCTGCCCGCGGCGTTCAAGCGGCCGGGCCGCCGAAGATCACCGATGTGGCCATGGCGCCACCAGATTCCGCGTGGTTACACGCGGTTCAACGCGAACCTGGCTGTCGTGATCACCAAAGGTGTCGGCACCATGTGGTGTGCGTACGCGTTCGCCACGCTCAGTTTCGTATCGTTGCCCGCTGCGATCGGCTCGGGCAGTCCCGTCATCCTGGTCTCGTGGATCAGTCAGACGTTCCTGCAGCTCGTGCTCCTGAGCATCATCATCGTGGCCAGAACATCCTGGCCGCGGCCGCCGACAAACGGGCCGAGGCCACCTACAAGGACAGTGACGCGATCCTGGCCACCACCTTGGACATCCATCGACACCTCGAGCAGCAGGACAAGCAAATTCGCGATCTGATGCAGATGATCCGAGATGCGCAGCGGTCCCAGGAATCGTGAAGCCGACCCGAGCTGGAAAGACAGTTCTTCTACCATGGTATCGAATCCTGCTGGTGGTCAGGGCTATTCAGCTCAGCCGAGGCTGATTCGGTCCGCGGTGTGGGCACACTCCCGGCAGAGCATGCCGACACCGCGAACGAGCACGGGGCCGGGCTATCCGGTGATGGACTGGAAGGTCTTGACGCCGAACAGGACCACTGCGAGCGGCAGGTAGCGGCGCAGCGCGAGCCCGCGACCGCGAGGGGCCTAGGCGTGGTAAGGGTGACCGCCCAGCGAGGCGGTGTAGACCGCGACTGGGGAGCGAGCGATACGCAGGTTGGCCCGCTCGGATTCGGTCAGGGTGTGGCGGGCGCGAACTCGGCGCGCTGAGTCCCCGAGCACCGACAGCACGGTCAGCGGGGTACGGGGGAATGCGATGACGGCCATGATGAAACTCTTTTCGGAGAATCGGCCTACCACGGAATCTCCGAATGCCACCAGAATTCTCGAATACCCGTCGGCCCCTGATTCAGGGCACACGAAATCAAACGGTCGCCGAATCGGCCGACGAACGATAAGAGAAATCAGGAAGCGCTCAGTACGCGGCAAGCCGGGAACGACAATGGTTTTCGAACCGGACTCGGATACGGACTATCGCCGGAACTCAATTCGTCCCTCACCTCCTTGCCGCCAGGACGCACGCGCGCGTCGACCACACCAACCGGTGCCGCACCAAGCGAAGGGGAAACAACATCGCGACCAGCGACGTTGTGGGCACCCCTCTCGTCAGAGCTTCGGCACTGCACGACGTATCCCATTGTGCGGGAAGCCACTTCGGATCACCCCTTAATCCGGGGAGATCTGTCCTAACCCTGGGCGTCTCTCGACGTCGTCGGATCAGTGGCCTGTATTCGTACAGGAGCCTCGCCTAAGGGATGTCCCGTAAGTGGTTGAGCGGCAACGGGTATCGTCCCACGGGTGGTGATCTCGGCGACAGATCCGGTGATGGTGGAGTTGTTCTCTGGGCTGCGGCCACGCACGTTCGCTCGCCTGATCACCGGGTTGCGGCGCGAGGGCGCCGACCGGCCGTTACGGGGCCGACCGTGGGGGTTGTGTTTCGAAGACCGGGTGTTGCTGGTGGCCACCTACTGGCGGACGAACCTGACGATGCGTCAACTCGCGGCGGTGTTCGGGGTCTCGAAGTCGGCCGCGGCCCGGGTGATCGACGACCTCGGACCGGCGTTGGCGCTGAGGCCTCGGGCCCGGTTCCCGCGTGGCGCGGTGCTGATCGTGGACGGAACCCTGGTCCCGACCCAGGATCACAAGGTCGCCGCCCAGAGTAAGAACTACCGGTACTCGACCAACCATCAGGTCGTGATCGATGCCGACACCGAACTCGTCGTCGCGCTCGGAAAACCGTTGCCGGGCAACCGCAACGACTGCCGCGCGTGGACCGAGTCCGGTGCCGCCCACGCCTGTCGCAACGCGATGGTGATCGCTGACGGCGGCTACCAGGGCACCGGTCTGATCATCCCGCACCGCCGGGTACCCGGTGTCGAGCTGCCGGAATGGAAACAGGCCCACAACAAATCCCACCGCAAGGTCCGTGCCCGTGTCGAACACGCTTTCGCCCGGATGAAGACCTGGAAGATTCTGCGCGACTGCCGTCTGCGCGGTGATGGCGTGGGTGTCGCGATGGCAGGGGTGGCGACTCTGGCCAACCTCGCCCACGCCTACTGATTCCTGGCCGGTGGACCGGTCACCGTCACCGACCCAGACTTACGGGACACCCCTTAGCGAGGTGCAGACAGACCAATATTGAGCCCCGAAACGCCTCGAGTCAAATCTGGGCGCGGCTGTGACGGATGTCATTGCTGGAAATCAGATTCCGTGCACGCGTTTTCGCCCAGGTGTATTCGCGCGGAGGTGCGATACGGGCATACCGGGAGCCATGCCGGACATGTCGGTGAACTGAGCCGCCGAACACCACCGCGTGCACGCGCTGCTGGCGCACCCCGACGACAACAGCGCTGGAACAGCATTATCGAGCCGGTCGCGCGACCTCATCCTCCGCTGCCATTTGCAGCGCCGAGACCGGTGAGGAGCTGGCGGCCGAGTGGATGCCGAGCCGTTCAAAGTGGTTCGGAAAGCCTTGCCATACTGGGTAATTGATGCCAAGGGTGCCCTGAGATTGGTGAGGCTGCCATTGCTGGCGGACGGGTCCGCCGGGCCCCTATTCTCTGCGATGTGCGTACGGATTCAGAGAAAGCTGCATTGGACAAGAGCGGTTTGCACGCGTGGGAGCCGCACAGTGCGGGGTTATCGTCCCGGTTGAATTGGCTGCGGGCCGCGGTGCTCGGTGCCAACGACGGCATTGTGTCGGTATCCGGCATCGTTGTCGGCGTAGCGGCGGCGACCACCGAGACCGGACCTGTCGTCACCGCTGGTATCGCGGGTCTGGCCGCGGGTGCGGTGGCGATGGCCCTCGGTGAGTACGTTTCGGTCAGTTCGCAGCGTGACAGTGAGCAGGCGCTGCTGGCAAAAGAGCGTCGTGAACTGCTCGAGAGCCCGGAGGAGGAACTGGCCGAGCTTGCCGCCATCTATCGCAATAAGGGCCTGTCCCCGGCCACTGCGCAGACCGTCGCCGAAGAGCTGACCGCGCATGATGCCTTCGCCGCGCATGTCGACGCCGAATTGGGGATCGACCCGGATGAGCTGACCAACCCGCGGCATGCGGCGCTGGCGTCCGCAGTCGCATTTACCATGGGTGCTCTGCTTCCGCTGCTCGCGGTCATGCTGACACCGGCGTCGGTGCGAATCCCCGTCACGTTCGGCGCGGTCCTGCTCGCACTCGCGCTGACCGGGAACCTCAGCGCGTACCTGAGCGGGGCCGGCCATGCTCGCACGGTCGCCCGAATTGTCATCGGCGGCGCCCTGGCCATGGCCGTCACCTACGGAATCGGTCACCTCGCCGGGGTCGCGGGAATCTGATCGCGGGAGCCCGTATTCGGCAACCGAAGTCGCGGCACGGGCAGCGGCTCGACCCGCAGAAACCGGCGCGGCCGCGACATGGATCGTGGCCGGGCGCTCCTCACGCTTCCGTTGACGGGCCGGCGGGAACGGATTCCCGCGTTGAGCGCAGATTCTCGGCGACCTCGGCCTCCCAGACCTCATTGGCCCTGGTCGTGTCGACTTCGAATTCGAAGCGCTGCACCGACTTCGGGTCGACGTCGGCGACGTCCACGTAGAACTGCTCGTACCAGCGGCGCAGCTGGTAGACCGGGCCGTCCTCGTCGCACAGCAGCGGGTTCTCGATCTTGGACTTGTGCTTCCAGATCTCCACGTCCTGCAGGAAGCCGGCGGCTATGCCCTCGGTCATCTTGGCGGCGAGCTGCCCCGCGGCCTCGTCCGGGAGGCCGCGGGGCTTTTCGATGCTGATGCCGTACTGCAGGACGAACGAGTCCTGGGTGACCGGGTAGTGGCAGTTGATCAGGACACTGCTCACCTCGAAGCCGCCGTAGCTGTTGAGCAGCGGATTGATCATGTAGGACGGACCGTAATACGAGGCCTGCGAGGTCAGCAGCGTCTCGCCTCCGTACTTGGCCCCGGCCAAGACATCGGGGCGGCCCTTGGTCTCCAGATACTGCGTGGCGACCTCGCCTTCGAAGACGTTCTTGAAGAAGGTCGGGAAGGCGTAGTGGATGTAGAAGAAGTGGGCCATGTCCACGATGTTGTCGATGATCTCACGGCAGTTGGAGCCCTCGATCAGGATCGAGTTCCAGATCCACGGCGTCCACGTGGGATTCACCTCGGCGAGGGCGCGGCCGTCGGCGTCGATGTAGGCCCCCGGCGCGTGCGGGATGGTCACTCCGGGCGCGGGCGGGTTGCCCTCATGGTCATGCCAGACGAACAGCTGCCCGTTGCGTTCCATGGCGAGCCACGACCGGGTGCGGGCCAATGGGGGTATACGCCGCGCGTACGGAATGTCCTTGCACTTGCCGTCGCCACCCCAGCTCCAGTCGTGGAAAGGGCAGGCGACATTGTCGCCCTTGACCTTTCCCATGGAGAGGTCCCCTCCGAGGTGCCGGCAGTAGGCGTCGAGTACCTTCAGCTCACCCGTGCTGTCGGCCCAGACGACCAGCTTGCCGCCGAAGGCGTTGACCGCGTGCGGTTCACCGTCGCGGAAGGTTTCGGCGAGGCCGAGACAGTGCCAGCCTCGGGCGTACCGGTTCGGCATCGAGCCCACGTCGATTTCGCGGACTTTCCTGCCGCGGCCCTGGGGGATTGTCACCATCACTCACTCCTCGACACGGTGGAACCTGTTGCAGAACGGTGACAGCTTGAGGTATGTCGCGACGGCTGGGCAATGGTCAAAAGTCCATTCTTTAGGGCTTTTAATCCACTACCGCCACAGCACCCCATGCTCAATATTCACTAGAACTAGTTCTAGTTGTGTGGTGGTCGGGGTCGCCCGTCACCCGATAGTCAGGAGCATCCCGCGAGATGACCCAGGAAATCATCGGCCGCGTCGAGGCCTTGCTGCCGAGCCTGCGTGAACGCGCCCAGCAGACCGAGGACTTGCGGCGCATCCCCGACGAATCGATCAAGGACCTGCAGGAGACCGGGTTCTTCACCCTCGTGCAGCCCCGTCAATGGGGTGGCCGGGCAGCGGATCCGGTCGTCTTCTACGACACCGTCCGCAGGATCTCCGGTGCGTGCGGCTCGACCGGTTGGGTGGCCGGCATCCTCGGCATTCACAATTGGCATCTGGCCTTGTTCGACCAGCGTGCACAGCAGGATGTGTGGGGCGAGGACCCCAATGTCCGGGTGGCGTCCTCTTACGCGCCCATGGGGGCGGGCACGGTAGTCGAGGGCGGCTACCTCGTGAACGGTTCGTGGGCTTGGTCGTCGGGTTGTGATCACGCCGACTGGGTTTTCGTCGGTGGCCCGGTCATCAAGGACGGCAAGCCCGTCGACTTCGGCAGCTTCCTCATTCCCCGCGGTGACTACCGCATCGACGATGTGTGGAATGTGGTCGGCCTGCGTGGCACCGGGTCCAACACGGTCGTGGTCGAGAACGTCTTCGTTCCCGCGCACCGCTTCCTCAGCTTCAAGATGATGGGCGAGGCGAAAGCGCCCGGCCTGGAGCACAATACCGACCCGGTGTACCGGATGCCTTGGGGCACGATCCATCCCACCACGATCTCCAGTCCGATCGTCGGCATGGCATACGGGGCGCTGGATGCGCATATCGAGCATCAGGGCAAGCGTGTGCGTGCCGCCTACGCGGGGGAGCAGGCCAAGGACGATCCGTTCGGCAAGGTCCGGATTGCCGAAGCGGCCAGCGATATCGACGCCGCTTGGCGGCAGCTGTCGGGAAACGTGGCCGACGAGTACGCGTGCCTGGTCGCGGGGCGGGAGATTCCGTTCGCCCTGAGGGCCCGCGCTCGTCGCGATCAGGTGCGCGCCACCGGTCGCGCCGTTGCCTCCATCGATCGGCTCTTCGAGGCCGCGGGCGCGACCGCGCTGGAGAATGGCACAGTGCTGCAGCGGTTCTGGCGTGACGCGCACGCCGGGCGCGTGCATGCCGCCAACGACGCCGAGCGCGCCTACGTCATGTACGGCAACCACGCCTTCGGGCTGCCTACCGGCGACACGATGGTGTAGCGCGTGACGATGGTGCGATTCGATATCGAACGAGAGGGACGGCCATGAATATTCGAGCGCTCGGCTACGTGCGTATCGAGGCCACCGACATGGCGGCCTGGCGCGAGTACGGCCTCAAGGTGCTCGGCATGATGGAGGGCAGCGGGCTCAACCCCGACGCGCTCTACCTGCGCATGGACGACTTCGCCGCGCGTCTGGTCATCGTGCCCGGCGAGCAGGACCGCCTGCTGGTCTCCGGCTGGGAGGTCAACGACGCCAAGGGCCTGCAGGAGCTGCGCGAGAGCCTGGCAAAGGCCGGGGTCGCCTACACCGAGGGCACCAAGGAAGAACTCGGTGAGCGTCGCGTCGAGGGCATGATCCGGTTCCAGGATCCGGCCGGGAACACCCTGGAGGCGTTCTACGGTGCGCAGTACCTGGGCCGCCGGTTCGTGAGCCCGTACGGCCACAAGTTCGTGACCGCGGAGCAGGGTCTGGGCCACGTGGTCCTCACCTGCACCGATGATGCTGCGGCGCAGGCGTTCTACCAGGACGTGCTGGGCTTCCGGCTGCGTGACTCCATGCGTCTGCCCCCGCAGATGGTGGGCCGTCCCGCCGACGGCGACCCGGCCTGGCTGCGCTTCTACGGCTGCAACCCGCGCCACCACGCGCTGGCGTTCCTGCCGCTGCCCAACCCGACCGGGATCGTGCACCTGATGGTCGAGGTGGAGAACTCCGACGACGTCGGCCTCTGCCTGGATCGCGCGAACCGTAAGAAGGTCAAGATGTCGGCCACCCTGGGTCGCCACATCAACGACAAGATGCTCTCCTTCTACATGAAGACGCCGGGCGGATTCGACATCGAATTCGGCTGTGAGGGACTCGAAGTCGACGACCACTCGTGGATCGCGCGGGAATCCACCGCGGTCAGCCTGTGGGGCCACGACTTCACCGTCGGATTCAAGTAGCGACAGACGGGCTGCGCCCGGCAGAAATGGAGTTCTCAACGGGGCGCAGCCGGATCTCATCCGGTCCGGACCCGGTCCCGTCGGCCAAACCACCGCCGTCGGCTGGGAAGCCGCCACCGTTGCCACCCCACCCGGGGCTATCGGGCCAGCCGCTTCCCCTGCTGCGCCACCCGCGTCATAACCCACCCCGGCGTAACCGGCCCCGCCGTAACCGCCGCTGGGATCACCCGGCGGCTCGTTGTGGTGATGGCGGGCGCCTGCGGTCAGGACCGCGCGCCTGGATGGCGGGTGTCAGAGTGCTCGCAGCCGGTGCCGACCGCGTGGCGGTGTCTGCGCTGCGAGGGCCGCCGGGATCTGGTCGGTGGGGTCATCGAGCAGCCGGTGCAGCCGCGCACAAAACGCGTCGACCGAACCGTAGCGGGTGAGGATCTCCCCGATCAGCTGCCGCACTTCTGCGGTGATCAGCCCCGCGGGTACCTCGCCGAATACCTGATCCATTCCGCCTCCGCCCGAGAAACCACTGATCGTTGTGCGTGCCCCATCGTGGAGCACGGGACTTCCCGATCCTGCGAACTGGAGGCAATCCGATCTTTACGGATCGCTTCCGTGTGCCAGAAGGTGCGAAACACGCCGGTCTGCCTAGCCCGACGGGCTCGATTCGTCATCGCAACTGACATGACCGATTGTGCCGAATTTCCAAGACAGCGAACCTGCAGAGACCCTGAGCTGGACCTCCCGCGAGCGACCGTCGCTATGAGCTTTCGACCACGATCGCTCAGCCCGGATTCGGCCCCGGGACGAGGGCGAACCTCCATTTCCCTGCCCGTCAGTTCGGGCGGGCCCGGGCCTCACGCAGATACGTCAGATCACCGTCCTGATCTTCGTGGTCGTTGCCCAGCGGCGCCCGCTTGCGCCACTCGAACACCGCGACCATCACCTGCCGGTCGATCTCCCATGGCTCTTTGCCGTGGTGTTCGTTCGTGAAGAACGACAGCGACCGCGTACCGACAGCGGCAGTCAGATACCTCGGTCCGGTCGACTCCGATCTGCCGGGCTATGTACTCGATCGCGTCGTCGTGGATCTCCGACCGCCCGCGTGGGAACCGGCCCTTCTCGGTGTAGAACCGCAGCATCAGCGCAAACCCGATCTTCGCCGCGCCCCGCTCGATGGCAACCAGCTCCGGCTCCTTGCCGATCAGCGCCCACCGGTCGATCAGCTCATCCTGGTCGAGCTCCCTCATCACGCGCGAAAACTACGCCGCGCCAACCTCCCTCAACCGGGTTTCGGGAGCGTTCGTGTACCGGGTGACACGATCGTTAACGGCAGCCCTACACCCGGTCCCGGAACGCTTCAAGGTTTTCCATCAGGAAGGATTCCAATGTGCGAGGAGGCTTTCCGAGGATGCGGGCGACGGTGTCGGTCGGGCGTTCTGGATGAGTGATGGCCAGCCGCTGGATTTCCATGATGTGGTTGGCCAGCCAGCCCGGCAGGCCGGATTGTTCGATGAGGTGCTCGCGAAAGTCGGCAGGTGGTAGATCGATATAGCGGATCGGAGTGTGGAGCATGGCGCTCAACAAGGCCGTCAACTCTGGGTAGCTGTAGGCTTTTGCGCCGGTGAGAGTGTATGTGCCCCCTGCTATTTCGGTTCGTGTATGCGCGGCAGCCGCGACATCGGCGATATCGCGGCAGTCGATGTAGTTGCACGCGGCCTGGCCCATGGTCCCGACGACGGCGCCCTTCGTCGCCACATCCGGACCGAGCAAGAGCAACTTCTGCGTGAACGCGTAAGGGCGCAACACGGTGTGCGTGATGCCGGAGGCTCGCAGCACCTCCTCGATTGCGTAATGCCACCGCGCGATGGCCACCGGTGAGTCCGGAGCGGCCGTCGGCACCGAGAGTTTGACCACGTGCTCGATACCGCATTCGGCGGCGGTATCGATTGCGCAAGTTTCGAGTTCGACCTGCGCCGGGCCGTTGGTCATGGCGAGGAAGAGTTGTGTGGCACCTTCGAACGCGGCCCGCAGCGTGGCCGGGTCCGCCGCGTCGGCATACCGGATCTCGACATCGGTAGGCGAATACGGCATGGCGCGCAGCCGTTCTGGATATCGGCTCAATGCCCGGCACGGCATCCCGAGCTCGAGCAGACGCGTAAGGAGCGCATTGCCGGTCGCGCCGGTGGCTCCCATTATGGCGATCATCCATGTGCCTTTCGTTGGATCGAGCACCAGCGCCAGGTGATGATCGTGGCGGCCAGTGCGGCGGCGATCGGTAAGTCGATGCGAATGCGATCGGCGAAAAACGTCGTAGCGGTGAGGAGTTGGGCAGTTAGCGCGGCCAGCGCGGTCGCGCCGAGCCCGAATCCAGCCGCGAGCGCGACAGACGCCGCACGACCCAGCCGAATAGCCCGGATCCCGCCCTGCCGCAACCACATTCCGAGTAGGAAGGCGACAAGCGCGGATGTGCCTGCGATCGAGGTCATCGCGGCGCACAGCAGATCCGCCTGCCCGGTGACCACTCCGCCCGCGCCTGCGCAGACTGCCGGGGCGACATAGGCAAACACGGCCTCTCGCCACACTACGAATCGCGCACTGGCGGTCGCTAGATTCATCTAGTTAGCTCCCTAACTATATGGCAATGGAGAAATCGATGGTTGACGTTGTCCAGTCAGTCCGCAGTGAGCGCGCCCACGCCCTGACTGATGCGTTCGAGCAAGTCGAGGAAGACCGTGCGCTCCCTGCGGGTCAACGTGCTGACCATCGACTGCAAACGGCCGAAATGCTCGGGCGCCATATCGCGCAGCTTCTGCGCGCCGCGCGCGGTGAGTACCACCATCACGGCGCGACCATCTTCGGCCGAAGCGCGCCGGCACACCAGCCCCTGCTGTTCCAGGCCGTCGATCAGCCCGGTTACCGTTGCGCGCGTTACTCCGAGGCCGACTGCCAGCTGCGAAGGCGACTTCTCCCCGCCCGCGTCCTCAAGGTCGGCGAGCAGTCGATAACGTCCGGTGGACAGCCCGAACCGCGCGAAGTGCGTCTCTGCCGCCTGACCGAGCTTCGCTCCGGCGGCCAGCAGTCGCACCGCGACGAGCACCGCCTGGGGATCGACTTCCGATTCCAAGCCGTAGCGCCGGATCTGCGACCGCGCCTGCCCAAGAGTGGGAACTTCCAGGGCTTCCGGATCCGTTGTCATAAAATTAATATGGCACCTAACTACTTAGTCGTCAACGGCACTCCGATCACGTCACAACGGCTGCCGTGCGGACGTTCTGGAAGGTTCGATCATCATGTCTCCACGGCTGACCGGCGTGCACCACCTGAAGTTCCCGTTTTCCGACCCGTCAGCGAGCATCGCTTGGTTCGGGGCGACACTTGGGACACGGATTGAGAAATACGACCACCGCCATCCCGACAACCTCCTTGTACAGCGTCATCCTGATGCTGCCCGGCGTGCCGATCCCCGTGAAGTTACGCGTGGGTCCTGCCGTAGCCTCCGCGACCGCCGACTGGAGGCGTGGGTCGGCGCTGTCGGCCGTGCGCGACTTGCGGGAGCTGCGGGCTCCGGCCATGGTGGTCACCTTCTTCGACGCTGGGGCCACCATCGGCACCGGCACGGTGGGTGGCGACCCGAACGGGTGGGGTCAGGCGAAGGTGTCGTGGATCCCGAAAACCTCTGGGCAGCACCTTCTTACCGCGAGGGTCGAGAGCCGTAGCGGTTCGATCCCCGTGGAGACGTTGACCGTGCAGGTCCGCGCGGCCACGAGTACGGGTGAGCTCGGATTCCTATGAGCATCCGCTCATGGCGCACCTTTAGGTCAAGACGTCGATGTGGTCGCGGGGTTAGCCTTGGAGATGGGTCTGGGATGTGGGGGCCGGTGTGTGGGTTGGAAGCAGTCGCGCTGGAGTCGGTAGTGTTCCCGATTGCCTTCCCGGGCTTGTTAATTCGCGGCGGCGTTGGTGGGTGCGCATCCGGACGTAGACAGGCTGGACAACCGTCGTCTCAGTGCGCGAGTGCTTCCTTCGAGGTCTTGCCGGTTGAGCGTTTGTGGTCGTAGTAGACGCGCCCGCGGTGGGATGGCGTAGTTGGACGATGGCCATGATGTGCAGCGGTGGCGGTGACTTGTGTCAGCAGTGCGCGCGCCTGCATGGCGGACAAGAATGTTTGGCGCCGCCGGGCGGCAGGTCCAGCATCAGCGGGTGGGCACGGTTGACCGTTTGGGTGCGCAACCGGCCGAGTTCGTCGCGCCGGTTGGTGAGCGGCCCGAGGGCGAGGAGTTCGGGGTCGGCGTGGGCGCGGCGAAGATTGGGTGCGTGCACCGCGGCGATCGCGACCGAGTGGGCATCGACGGCGTCGGTTCTACTGCCATTGCCGGTGGCGAAGACCCGAACTTGTCTGCATGAGGCGCCAGCCGGACCGGTGCTCGATATCGGCGTTGATCCCATAAGAACCTGGCTCGCGCCGAACCAGCGAGCCGGTATCGCGGTGCTGTGTGACGCGCCGGCTCGGCAGGGCGTGGGTGGTCAGGCCATCCATTATGCGGCCTCGACTATGCGGCCTCGACGGGTGGCAGGGCTTTGCTGTGTAGCTGGGACAGGATTCGTGTCAGCATCCGCGAGACATGCATCTGGGAAACCCCGAGCTCGCGGGCGATCTGAGCTTGGGTGTGGTTGTGGCCGTAACGCAGGGTCAGCACCGCCCTGTCGCGGGTGGGCATCGCAGCCAGCAGCGGGCCGACGGTGAGCGAATCCTCGATCAACCCGTATCCGGGATCGGTTCGACCCAGCGAGGTGATCGGCGAAGATGGGGCCTGGTCATCCTCGGCGGGCTCGGAGGTGTCGAGAGAATCGGCGCGATAGGCGTTGTTGGCGATCAGTGCCTGGGTGATCTCGGCCGGGTCGAGCAGTAAATGCTCGGCGAGCTCGCGGGCGGTTGGGTTGCGGCCCAGTCGTTGGAACAGCTGCGGGATCGCGACACTCACGCGCTGCTGGGTGTCCTTGACAGCGCGGGGCACCCGCACCGCCCAGGTGCTGTCACGGAAATACCGTTTGACCTCGCCCATGATGGTGGGGACCGCAAACCCGATGAACGTCGCGCCGCGGCCGGGATCGAAGCGGTCGACCGCCAACACCACCCCAAGAGCAGCGACCTGGGCCAGGTCCTCGTACTCCACTCCGCGCCCGGTATAGCGGCGTGCGATGTGCTCGCCCATCGGCATCGCCAGGGCGATGATCTCCTCACGCAGGCGGATCCGGTCCGCGGTGCCCGCCTGCATGCCCGCGAGCTTGTCGAACCAGGGTTCGAGGTTGTCGTAGGAATCGCTGCTCGACGCTGAGCGTTTCGTGTTATCGGTACGTATCGTGTCGTCAATAGCCATATTGAATTCCATCGAAAGAGACGCGCCCAAAGGGCCGTAAATATCTTTTACCCACGTCTAAATGATTCGAAACCGAAATACTGAAATACTCACAACAGCACAGCCTCTGGAGGTTGCGCCTGTACTGATTTTAACCGCTCTACCAGGTGATATACCGCAATTTCTCAGATGGGAGCCGAATCACGGTTTAATAAAGGACCCGGCTGGGTACTTCATGTGTCATGATCATCAACTCACGTAATCGGACCTCGAATACGACGAGCGCGGATCACACCGGCACGGCGCTGGCAGCGGTAGCGTGCGCGGTCTTCTTCCTGGGCTTGACCGTGCTGACACGCTCGCTGCCAACCGCTGTCGTGGCGACCGCAGTCCTGGTGGCGGGCTGGGTGACGACACTGAAAATGCTCGCCGTTCCCCACCACTACTAGGCGGTCACCCGAGACCGCTGCCCGGAAAGCCGGCACGTGATGCAGGGATCGATGCGGTTGCGGCGTGGGAGAGCAGGTTCCGTCCCTGAACCATGGTTTCGAGACAGTCGAGACTGATGGTTCTGTCCGCCGTCACTACTCCGTATGCCTCGAGGCCCCGCACGTCGGAAAACGGGTCCGGTCGTCACCGATCTCTATGCGCAGCCTCGAGGAGTTCACTCCCTACACTTCCTACCGCCTGCATTTGTTCCCCTACGAGATCACCCGATGCCCCAACCTGCGGCGCAGCACGGTGAGCACCCGCGCCCTCTACGGAAACCACAAACTGCGACCACCGTTTCCGTCATAACGCATCGACCGTGCACGCAGGGCATCGACCTCGACGACCTCGACCCCGACGTATGGGGTGCCACCTCGATCCGCGCCTGCAGCGTCTGCGATCAGCACATCGAGAACGTGAGCCTCGACCAGGCGTGGATCTCGATACGGACTTCAGGCGCTGACGTTCTGCCCTTGCTGGTCAACGCCTGCTCGACCACCGGGCCGATGTCGGTGGGGTCCACGTAACTCAGACCGGTCAGCGCTGCCTGCCACCCGCCTTTAACCACGTCGCGTTGACAGGCCGTAGCTGAAGCCGAGCGGGGTGGTGTCCGCTCGGCTTCGACTGCTCATTCGTGCGCGTGCACGACCATGACCGGGGAGTGCGCGTGCTGGACCAGCGAGTGCGCGGTGGAGCCGAGCAGCAGGCCCAGGAAGCCGCCGCGACCGCGGTTGCCGATCACGACCAGTTGTGCTCGCTCGGACCACTGTTGGAGTTGGGCGGCCGGGGAGGTTACGTAGACGCGGCGGATCACGTTCACGTCGGGGAATTTCTCCTGCCAGCCGGCCAGGCGCTCGGCGAGCATCGACTCCTCGACGGCTTCGACGTCGCCGAGCGACGGCGTCAGGTCCTCGCCGGCGAACAGGCCTGCGCGCCAGTCGCTCCAGACATGCACGGCCACCAGGTCCGCGCCGCGCTCGGACGCCTCGGCGAAGGCGGCCGCGATGGCGGGTTCGCTGACCGGGCCGCAGTCGATGCCGACTACTACCGGTCCGGTGCTGTGGACAGCGTCGTCCGCCTCGGGATCCGGGCGCACCACGATCACGGTGCCGGCGGCGTGGGCGGTCACCGCCAGCAGTGTCGAGCCTAGATGCCCGAGGGTTCCGGTGTTTCCGGTCGCGCCCAGGATCACGGCATACGCCCGCTCGCTGAGGTCGGCCAGCGCTCCCGCGGCAGAATCGTTGACCAGGTATCCGGCCACCGGCAGGTCCGGGTATTCGGCGAGCACAAGGTCGCGGGCACTGCGGAGCATGGTCTGCCCCTTCGCCCGCAGGGCCTCGATCGCGTCCGGCGTCACGACCCCGTACGGTCCCGCCACCGCGACGGTGCGCGCCAGGTCCAGGCCGTGGATCAGATGGAGCCGACGGCCACGGCTCGCGGCCAGGGCGGCCGCCCAGCGCACGGCGATCTCCGATCCCGGCGAACCGTCAACGCCGACCACCACGCCCGCCGAGACCAGTCGGTGCGGTTTGTCGAATTCCTGCTCAGTCATTGCCATCTCCCGGCGGTGTGGTTTCGATGCGGCCGATCTTGATCTCACCGTATGGATTTCGGGGTGCGGTGTACTGCGGCCGATCGTCACCGGCCCGCGGGCCCAAAGGCTGTGCCCAAAAGGGCCCATCGCCGCCATCCTCACACCGGCCGCGCCGATCACCACGAGCGACAGACAGCCCCAACATCGACCGACGCCGATGTACTGACGGGGATCATCGCCGGCGAACCAGTTCTGATGCTGCTCGTCCGCTTCCGGGTCGCCCAGATCGCCGCGGATGGCGTGCTCGTCTCCGGTGACGGACTCGAATCCGCGGTCCGCGCGCGGGGGGCGCGGCCGATGATCGATCTCGATTTCGACGCTGCCCCCGTGCCGAGCTGGCGCGTCGTGATCGACGCCCAGCGCAGCAACGTACAGATCATCGCCCCGATCCGGAGGTCTCCACACCGGCGGCCTGGTGTGCGAACCCTGCTGGTACCAACTGGTCGCCGAGCGACAGATCGACGGGCGCGGATTGGTGATCATCACCGGCGCGGCCGCGCCCACCGAGGAAGCCGCACTAGAAATGACCAGCGCGGGACTGGCGAGCTCGTTGCGGTCCGCAGTCGAATTCGCGTTCTGAATCAGCGCGCTCTCACGCCGCTCTCCCTCGCGCTCGAGGACGAGTCGGCGGCCGCCCGCCCTCACCGATCTGCAAACGCTTTAAGCCCGCGAGATGTCCGACGAACTCGACGACCCGCATCCGGCCGAGATTCGGCTGATGCTACTGCTAGCCCAACAAGCCCGGTGGGTGAACTCCCGTGCCGGTCTTTCACCGGTGATGTCGTGGCGGGGCCGGGCGGACAGGAGTCTGAGCGATCCACCCGGCGGGAGCTGTCGTCAGCGATCAGGTTGCGTTTGTGCTCCGGGCTGCGGGTGGCGGAGGCTTACTGTCGGGCAGGCCGGGGATTCCAGTCGCCCCGTTCGATGTCGGACTCGGCGGCGGTCGGCTCGGGAGGTGAGGGTTCGGCCCTGGTGTCGAGCTCGGTGGCGAACTCGCGCAGCGCGGTGATGATTCGGAGCATCGCAGCGTGAGTCGTTTCGAGCTCGGTGTCCGATAGCGGAGACAGCGCCTCGCGCATTCGATTCGCCAGAGGCATGAAGAACGCCGCGGCGACCGCCATTCCGTGGTCGGTGTAGTGGAGTTTGACGCGTCGGCGGTCTGCGGTGTCGATGGCGCGCTCGAGGTGTCCGGACTCGATCATGCGCTCGACGAGGTAGGTGATTGCCGCGGGTGAGACGCCGGTGAGTCCGCCCAGCCGTCCCGCGGTGAGCGGTGCGCCCTCGGCTTCGGCGGTGGCCACGTGGACAAGGGCGCGGAAGTCGTTGGGGCGCAGTTCGTGTGAGCGGGCGAATGCGTGCCCGATCTGCTCGGATACCGCGGCGAGGGCGCGGACGTCGCGGGCGATCACGGTCTCGAGCTCGGAACGCTCGGTGCCAGGCGCGGACGGGTTGGCCAGGTGGTCGGTCACCGCTTTCTCCTTCGTGGTCTGGAGTTCAAGCCTAATGCCATCGGAGCGTGAGGGATTGCCTGATATTTAAGAATCTGAAATAGTTTTCCTATGGGATTGGTTGATCGCTACGCGAACCTGGTCGCTGGGCGCAGGGCGTGGGTCGTACTGCTCGCGGTGGTCGCGGCGGGTGTCCTGATCATGGGTCTGGCCGGGAGCAACGACAGTTCCGGGCAGGGTCCGAAATCGTTGCCGGATTCCGCGGAGTCCGCGCGGGTCGGCGCGGCGGCCGGACAGTTCCCCGGCGGTGACACCGCCGCTGTGGTGCTCGTCGCCACTCGCGCGGACGGAAGCGCACTCGGTGCGCAGGATCTCGCGGCCGTCGATGCCGCCGCCGATCGCATGCGCTCCAACACTGGTGACCGCGACCCCGCGGTGGTCTCACCGGATCGCCAGGCGGCGCTGGTGTCGGTGCAGGTGCCGGCGGCGCTCGACGGGTTCGCGTTGTCGGATCGGGTCAAGAGTCTGCGCGCGCTGGCCCAGCGGGACGCGCCGCCGCAGCTGGTCTTCCAAGTCACCGGCGGCCCGGCCTTCGGCGCCGACATCGCCGAATCGTTCGCCGGCGCGAATGTGCTGCTGTTGGTGGTGACCGCGCTGGTGGTGATGGTGCTGCTGATCGCCACCTACCGCTCACCGGTGCTGTGGCTTGTTCCGTTGTCGGTGGTCGCCCTGGCAGACCGGGTGGCGACGGCGGTCGGTACGGGGTTGTCCCCGTTGACCGGGCTCGCTTTCGACGGCTCCACCAGCGGGATCACCAGTGTGCTCGTCTTCGGGGCGGGCACCAATTACGCCCTGTTGCTGGTCTCGCGGTACCGAGACGAGCTGCACCACAACGACTCGCATCGGGACGCGCTGCGCGCCGCGGTGCGCCGTGCCGCGCCCGCGATTCTCGCCAGTAACGCCACGGTGGTCATCGCGTTGCTGACCCTGCTGCTCGCGGTACTCCCCAACACCCGCAGCCTCGGCGCTTTCGCGGCCGCCGGGCTGCTGGTGGCATTGGTTTTCGTGCTGTTCGCGCTCCCACCCGCGCTGGCGCTGTGTGGCCGAAAGGTGTTCTGGCCCTTCGTTCCCCGAGTGGACGGCCGCGACGAAGCGCAGGCGGGCGCGTGGTACAGCGTTGCCCGGCGAGTGGTCGCGCGGCCGGCGGCAGTCGCGGTGCCCGTGCTGGCGCTGCTGCTGCTGTGCGCGAGCGGGCTGCTGGTCACGAAGGTCGGGCTTGCCCAGACCGAGCAATTCCGGGTGCGCGCGGAATCGGTGGACGGATTGCACAGCCTGGCCGCGCACTTCCCGTCCGGGACCTCCGACCCCGCAATCGTGCTGGCGACAACCGATACGGCCGCCACGGTGCAGCAGGTCCTCGACCACAGCGCGGGCGTGTCACGAGCACGCGTCACCGGGGAGTCCGGTACCGGTCTGACACGGTGGTCGGTTGTGCTGGACGCTCCTCCCGCCTCCGGACAAGCCTTCGCGACCATCGAGCAGCTGCGCGGTGAACTGCGCGCGATACCCGATTCGCAAGCACAAGTGGGCGGTTCGGACGCGCAGGCGCTCGATACCCGGAATGCGGCCCGACGCGATCAGGCGCTGGTCATTCCGCTGATACTGGCCGTCATCCTGGCGGTGCTGCTCGTCCTGCTGCGCGCCCTCCCAGCCGCGCTGGTCCTGGTGACCGTCACCGTCGTCAGCGCCCTCGCGGCGTTGGGCCTGGGCAGCATGGTCAGCGACCATGTCTTCGGTTTTCCCGCGTTGGACACCAACGTGCCGCTGTTCGGCTTCTTGTTCCTGGTCGCCCTGGGTGTGGACTACACCATCTTCCTGGCGGTCCGTGCGCGGGAGGAAGCCGAGCAGCACGGAACCGTCGAGGGAATGGTGCGCGCGGTCGCGTCGACCGGCGCGGTGATCACCAGTGCCGGTGTGGTGCTGGCCGCGGTGTTCTGCGTGCTGGGGGTGCTACCCCTGATCACGCTCACTCAGCTGGGCATCGTGGTCGGCATCGGCATCCTGCTCGACACCTTCGTCGTGCGGACCGTGGCTGTCCCGGCGCTGTTCGCCGTTCTCGGCGACCGAATCTGGTGGCCCACGGTCCAGCACTGCGACCACAGTCCGGAAGGGGAGCCCAAACCGGCAGCCGTGCGCTGATCGAACCCTCGACATCGACAGACGACTACACCGCTGAAGGAGAGAGATCATGAATCGGAACCGAGTGCGCAGCCTTTCGTCGGCTCTCGCTGTGGCCGAGGCATTCTGGACCCCCTGTACCGGTATCGGTCCCACGGCCGCCACGCACGCCGAACCACCGGCGCCGGTTGCGGAACTCGATCTGAGCCGTTACCTGGGCACCTGGTATCAGTTGGCCGCGGTGCCACAGTATTTCAACGTCGTCTGCGCCAGGGACACCCGCGCGGAGTACGCGCTCGATGAGTATGGCGATGTCTCGGTACACAATTCGTGCACGACGTGGTCCGGTGCCCGGAACGAGATCCGTGGTACCGCCACGGTCACCGATCCGATGACGAACGCGCAATTCCATGTCAGTTTCCCGGGCGTACCGACTCAGGAAGCGCGATATGGGCCGCCCAATTACATCGTCACCGCGCTCGGCGACGACTATTCCTGGGCCCTGGTCACCGATCCCAATCGCTTGTCGGGATTCGTGCTCTCGCGGACCACGGCGCTGGAGGCGACGCAGTGGCGCGAGATCCGCGCTGCCATCTCGACCGCGGGCGAGGATGGCTGCTGGTACCTGACATCACCGACGACCGGCGGCCTCGATCTGCTCGCCCCGTTGTGCACTGCGTGAGCCGCCGTTGCCGAGATTGTCTGTGTGGCCGACACAGTGGACGACGGTTCCATCAGCGAGGCCGCCGCCCGCGCGGAAGCACGATCGACGCTGGCCAATCCTGCGGCAGCTGGCCAATGGCGCGACCGCGCAGATTATGCGCACTGCCGGGTCCAAAGGCGATCCACACGCCCGATACCCGCGGCGCAGTCCGGCCGGACTGAGCGGTGCCGCCCGAATGGTCCGCAGTGCAGACGCGAACGGGGGAGAACGATCTCGCCGCGCGCTGTTCGAGCGGCGCTGCTGGTCTCTCGCGCCTGCCGCCGGCTGCCCGAGTCAGTTGTGCGATTCCCGGGCGGCGGAATCGGTTGTTCGGGTTCACATTCCGGTCACGGTCCGCAGCACCCCCGCTGCTGACAGTGCGTCGTAATCCGCACTGCCGGGCCGGAATTCGGGACTCACACCGCCGGTGAGGTCATCGCATATCCACGCGGTCGCGAACTCTCGCGTGAGTGCGACATTGCCCGCAGTGATCCTCCCGCACAGCAGCCCGGCCGCGGCCGCGACGGTCGCGTCGCCGGTGCCCAGGGCGTCGGCGTGGCTGCCGCTGGTGAGTTCGATTCCGAGGTATCGGCCCGTCAGGTACCGGCGGGTGTCGGCGACGCCGGACCCGAAGTTGTTGCACAGCGACGCAGGCGTCGCGACCACCTCGATCGGCAGATCGGTCGCGGCGAGGGTGGCAAGCGCGTCGTCGGTCACCGAGGCGTCGATGCCGCGCACCGGGTCCAGTTGGACGAGCCCGGTCAGCCGCGGCGTGTTCGGCACCTCCGAACTCACCAGCTGGGAGGCGATATGAAAGACGGCGTCGCCGCCGGCGGAATGCCCCGACAGCACCAGCCGGGTGGGCATGGGGGTATCGGTGCGGCCGGCGAGCGCGGCCGCGGCACGGAGACTGCGGGCGAGCGCACCTTCGGGATCGCCGGACCGCGCGATCAGATCGGCGATGCCGTTCAGGAACGTTTTGTTGCTGATGATGCTCGACAGGGCGCAGCCGCGCGGATCCACGCCGGGCAGCGTGGGCACGAAGACCAGGTCGCCGTCAGCGGCGGCAGCGTGATCGCCCACATCCTCAGCAGCCTCAGCGACATCGCCACCGAACTCGGTTTCTCCGAACTCAGCGCCTTCTCGCGATGGTTCCGCCAGCCCAGCCGGATCCGGGGATAGTCCGGAGAGCCCCAGGCCGAGCTGACATCGGATCTGGTCGTGGTCGGCCCCGTCACCAGCCGATATGAGCCGAATCGCGCCCAGGCTCTGCTCCTGATCTTGTTCCCTTCGGATGAGGGTTGTCCGGGAGTTGTCGGTGGGCGTTGCCACCCCTGGCGTGCGGGTCGGGAGCGCGCAGGGCCGAGCAGGGTGGGCTCGCTATCGATACTGGCTGCCCGCGCCGCTGCTGGGCCATGACCTACTGCCTGGTTGCGGGCCGTTGTCGGCGCGGTGCAGTACCCAGGTGCCGCGGCCGGCGGCCTTGGCGCGGTACAGGCCGACATCGGCCGCGTCCAAGAGCTTTTCGGCATTCGCGCCGGCAACCGGGGTGACGACAGCGCCGACACTGGCCGACATCGACAGCAAATCGCTGGGACCGACTGGAACCGGGTCTCGCAGCACGGCGAGCATGCTCTCGGCGGCCGCATGGGCCGCGTCGTCGTCGCAGGGCGGTGCGAGCAGCGCGACGAACTCGTCTCCTCCGATGCGGGCCAGCGTGACCGTTGGCGAGGTCAGGGTCGCGTCGAGCCTGCGGCCGACCTCGGCCAGCACGATGTCTCCCGTGCGGTGGCCATAGTGGTCGTTGATCAGCTTGAACTCGTCGAGATCGAGGAAGCACAAACCGATGTGATCGGCGGGATGGGCCGCCGCGACAATGGCCTCCAACTGCTCCAGCAAGCAATGACGATTCGGCAGGCCCGTCAACGGGTCGTGACGGGCCTGCCACCACAGTTTCTGCTGCATAGCCCGCCGCTCGGTGATGTCCTCCCCGACGGCGAGCACGCGCACATCCCGTCCGCCCGCGTCGTGCACCAGCGTCATCGTCCATGCACCCCAGCAGACACTGCCGTCGGGGCGACAGAAGCGGCCGTCCAAGTGCGCGGTGCCGTGTCCGCGCTTGAGTAGACCAATGACCGCGTGGCGCAGCTTGTCGCGGTCGTCGGGGTGCATCAAGTCCAGAGCGGATACCCCCGGCAGATCCTCCTGATCTATACCGACCATCCGTGCAGTCGTGGGATTGGCCTCGAGCGTGATGCCGTAGCTGTCGTAGAGCGCGATGGCTACGGCGGCGTTGTCGAACACCACGCGAAAGCGTTGCTCGGCGGCCTCCTGGCCGCGGGCGTGGACGTTCAGCAGCTCGGTGGTGTAGCCACGGCCCAGCTCGCCCAAGAGCGCGCCGAACCGCTGCGCTCGATCCGGCCGCCGTGACCGCTCCAGCAAACCGGCCAGCACCGTCCCGGTCTGGGTCATCATGGCGGGGACCGTCAGGTTCGACCGGACCATCTCGACCCCGACTCGGCATGCGGGTGACGGGTCGAACGACTCAGCCGACAAGGCAGCTTCCAGCTCGGCGATCCATCTTGTCGTCAACCGGCGGATGTCGTGCGGCACAGATGTCGACACGCCACCGCAATCGACCAAGGCTGCCGACCAGTCCCGCGCCATGCCCGAAACCTCACGACTGTCCATTCGTGGGGACCTTCCTCCCTTGCTGGACCATCAGGCCCAGCGCTGACGACCCTCCCCACGTGCTAACAACGAGCATACGAAACGCTGTGTGCCAGATCCACCAGTTGGACTGGCACCATCGACGGTCCGGGGGACACCTTCGTGGACCGTGGCGGCGATGGAGTTCGTCTCGACCACGGCTGTCATCACCTGCGGGTGATCGTCACCAGTCGTAGTCGCACCGGACTTCCACTGGGGCGCACGCGGGTTCGCGACGAACTCGTCGAGATCGACGAGTCCGCACTACGATTCGACGAGGAGGAAACCGCAACGTTCCTCACGGATAAGAGCGGGCTGACCCTGGCGGCCGCGGAGATCGAGCGGCTATGCGAGTCGACCGAAGGATGGGCGGCCGCGCTGCAACTGGCGTCGATGTCGCTGCGGGGGCGCGACCATCCGGGCACGTACATCGATCAGATCTCGGGTCGCCACTATGCCATCGGGAGTACCTGATGGAGAATTGACTGCCGAACTCTTGTACGGGTGCTGCTTGGCAGCCGCCAACCGGACGGCCGAGGCTGCGAAGATCCTGGAGCCCGCGCTGACGCGCTGCGCCGAACAAGGTCTCGTGCGCCTGGTCGTCGATTCCGGTCGACAGCTGCAACCGGTGATCGAAACCATTTACGACGCAACGACATCGGATCAGCGACAGGCCCGCGGGTTTCTTCGACAGGTGCTCACGGAGTTCGAGTACGTCCTGCCCAACCAGCGCGGGCTGCCCGAAAACTACTGACTGCCAATGATTCGACTGTCGCACACCTCGACGTGACCACATCGCCGCAGTGATGCCGATGCGGTCCGGGACCTCGACCGACCGGCCGGGCGTTCGCGAAGCACTGTGCCGACGTCGAGAGAGCCGCCCGGATCGGGCGGCTCTCTCGTTACTTCAGTTCACGTGACTTCCTTGGTTCCGCTCTCCCTTTTCTATGGTGTCGAGCAGTGTGCGCAGCGCCTCGCGTCCATGGTTCTCGAGTGGCAGCAGAGGCGGTCGGGGATCCCCGACCGGCATGTGTCGCAGGCCGATCTCGCGCATGAATCCGGTGCCGACTTACATTGTGTGCCACGATGATTCGGTGTCAGTGTCGGGATCGGCCTGGTCTCGGCAGCGCTGAACGCACCTACCTGTCCGATCATCACGGCCCGCCCGGCAAACCACTGGTGGCGATGGTGTCAATGTCGCTGCCCCCACTGCCCCCACTGCCCCCACTGCCCCCACTGCCCCCACTGCCCCCACTGCCGCCGCGGCGCTGTCCGGGCTACTGCTGTCGCCGCTGGCCCTGGCCCACCTATCCGCCCCCGCGGCCCGGACCTCGGCATTGTTCAACCTCGTCATCTTCACCCTGCCCGGTGAGTTGATGTGTGACCGGGGTCCTGATGAGCCGGGATTCCGAAGGCGCCACGGCCTGATCCGGACGGGCCGCCACAGCGTCGGCCACGATCACCGAGAATGCACCTCGACCACACCAAATATCAAGCAGCACAGCAAAACTGGACGGGCGCAGCATTCGCGCTACGCGCCGTCGGATCATGACCTGTCGGCTCCGGCCGGGTATCGCACGCCGGTCAATCGTTCGGATTCGCTCCACAATCGTTGTTGGGCTGCCTTGTCGTGGGCATTGGGTGCGGGTTCGACACGAACGGGATGGCCTTTCGCGCCCTGGTGCGGACCGTAGAACTCGCCGCCGCGCACCTGTGGGTCAGCGGCTGCGCGCAAGGTGGTCAACGCGCCCTGTGCGGCGGTGTTGACCCCTATCGCCAGGGGGTCGCGTCCCGGTAGCGTCGCCCAAGCGGCGAGCATCTGGGTAACAGTGCTGATGACCCGCACCGGGCGGCTCATGTTCTGGACGAACTCCGTGATCGCCGTTCCAGGGTGTGCTGCCGCGGCGATGGTGTCGGTGCCTGCGAGCCGCCGGTGGAGTTCGTGGGTGAACAGCAGTCCGGCGAGTTTGGATTGAGCGTATGCCGTGGTCAAGGTGTATGGCCGACGAGTGAAATGGAGATCGTCGAATTCGAGGACGCCCCGGGCGTGAGTTCGGCTGCTGACTGTGATGATGCGGGCTCCAGGTGTCGCTATCACGCGGTCCAGCAGCAACCCGGTGAAGGCGAAGGGGCCGAGGTGGTTGGTGGCGAGGGTCAGTTCGAAGCCGTCCGAGCTGACCTCACGCCGGATGTTTGCCGTGCCCGCGTTATTGATGAGAAGGTCGATTCGATCGCATTGTGCGCTAATCGATTCAGCAGCTGCCCGAACCGACTCCAGCGAACTCAGATCCAAGGCGACCACCTGGAGGTTCGCGGAAGGACTCGAGACGAGTATCCGTTCGGCGGCGTCCGCTGCCTTCGATGGATTGCGGCACGCCAGGACAACGAAGGCTCCGCGTGCGGCCAGTATGCGTGCGGTTTCGAACCCTAGGCCGGCATTCGCACCTGTGACAATGGCTGTCTTACCGGACAAGTCGGGGATCTCGTCCGCAGTCCACTCCGAGTTCGTCTCGCTACCAAGGCTTTTCACCACGAGCCGAGTATGTGTCCGTGCTCCACCAATTTCAACCGATGATCTGTCTGTGACGTGAGTCCACGTGTACCCCGCGTCCATGTCTGCGCTTGCGCCGCAGTGAAACACGTTCTACTGTCCTCGGTAGGAGGAACATCGACGGCTAGCCTGGTGAATTACTGTGTCGTACAGTCGATTACAGTTGGCTGAGTCGTCCTCGCATGCAGTGGATTCCGCCGGATTCGGTCGCGTCGACCCGCGAGGTGGTGGATCTGATGCGGAAAAGCGCAGCGTACCAAGGTCCTTTCGGTTCCCAATGGGCTGTTTCTCCAAGCAGATTCGAAGGAGTGGTACACGCCTATGTCGCCCTACGTTGCTACCGGTGGGACAGGTTTCCTCGGTCGCCAGGCTCGGAAACCGCTCGTGGGCCGGCACGTGCTGATCACCGGTGCGTCCTCCGGTATCGGTCGCGCTGCCGCACTCGCGGTCGCCGAGAAGGGCGCGGTGGTTTTTCTGCTGGCCCGGCGCGAAACCGAACTCGACGAGGTCGTGCGGGAGATTCGCGACGCCGGTGGCGAGGGCTTCGGCTACCCCTGTGACATCACCGACGGTGATTCGGTCGACCGCACCGTCAAAGCCGTTCTGTCCGAGCACGATCACATCGACATGCTCGTCAACAACGCCGGCCGCTCCATTCGCCGATCCTTGCATCGCTCCATCGACCGCGTACACGACTTCGAACGCACGATGGCCGTCAACTATGTCGGTGCGGTCCGCCTGATCCTGGCCCTCACCCCGCAGATGCGGGAGCGAGGCTTCGGTCATATCGTCAACGTCTCCAGCTCCGCGGTGCAGGTGGCTCCGCCGCGCTACGCCGCGTATGCCGCCAGCAAGGCGGCGCTGGACAAGTTCACCGAGGTCGCCGCCGTGGAAATGCTGTCCGACGGAGTCACCTTCACCACCATCCACATGCCTCTGGTGGAAACTCCGATGATCGCGCCCAGCAAGGACTACGAGACCTACCCCAGTCGCTCCGTCGCCTGGGCCGCCGCCGTCGTCGTCCGTGCTCTCGTCGAACGTCCCAAACGCATCGACACCCCGGCAGGCACCGCGGGCGAGTTCGGCTCGCGGTTCACCCCCGGACTCACGACTCGGGCCCTGCACAAGATGTACCGTAGCTCGCCCGACTCCGCGGCAGCCAAAGGTGAAGCGGAGACAGCGAAAACGACCTCGCAGGTCACCCCTGCGAAGCCGCGTCCCACCCGGCGTTCCCGGTCGAAGGCGGTGCTGGTTCTCATGCGCGCCGCCCGCCGCGCCGCCAGGCTGATCCCGGGGGTCTACTGGTAGTCGCTCGTCACGGGCTGTTCACCCCGCCGCGCCCGGTAGGCCGCTGGGCGCGGTGGACTGCTTGCGCGCTTTCTCCGGGTTCGCCGCCGCGTATTTCTTCGCCCACGGATAGTTGGCCTTGCCGCTGGGCTGGCGTTCGATCTGGTCGAGAATCCAGAATGTGCGCGGCACCTTGTAACCCGCGATCTTGGTGCGAACGTGGTCGCCCAATTCCGCGACATCGACCGTCGCACCCTCGCGCGGCTGCACGACGGCCGCCACCGACCAGCCGAAACGGTCGTCCGGAATGCCGATCACCACCGTGTCGAAGACGTCCGGGTGCGATTTCAGCGCACCCTCGACCTCCTCCGGGAACACCTTCTCGCCACCGGTGTTGATGCATTCCGAGCCGCGTCCCAGCATGGTGACCGTGCCGTCCTGCTCATAGCGGACGTAATCGCCGGGAACGACGTATCGCTGCCCGTCGATCTCGACGAACATCGCCCTGCTCTTCTCCGGATCTTTGTAGTAGCCGAGCGGCACCGGTCCACCGCGGGCCAGCCTTCCCACCGCGCCGGGCTCGGGCTCGACGAGGTTGCCGTCGTCGTCGATCAGCACCGCTTGCTTACTGAAGTTCACTCGAGGCCCATCCGAGTGATCGGAGCCCTTGGTCACCTGGCCGATGCCGGTCAATCCGCTCTCCGAGGAACCTATGTTGTCGGTGATGATCAGGTTCGGGAACGTGTCGAGGTACCGCAGCTTGAGGGATTGGGAGAACAGCGCCGCGCCACTGCTCAATGTGATCAGTGAGGACGCGTCGTGGTCGCCTGCCAGATAGGTGTCCAGCAGCGGGCGTGCCATCGCATCGCCCGCGATCTGCAGGAGATGGACCCCGTGCCTTTCGACCGCGAGCCAGATGGCGGCCGGGTCGAACTGCGGTACCAGAACGACTGTGCCGCCGGAGTTCAACGCCATGAAAGCGGTCCACTGTGCAGCATGGATCATGGGCGTCGCGGGTAGCCAAATCATCACGAAGTCGGTGGCTTTGGCTTGATCTGCGTAGTGGTACTCATCGGTAATGTACTCGCCGGTGGCATGTTGGATGCCGCCGCCCAGCGCACGCCAGATGTCCTCGTGCCGCCACACCACGCCCTTCGGATACCCG
Source organism: Nocardia sp. NPDC004151 (assembly GCF_042874235.1). Classification (NCBI taxonomy): domain Bacteria; kingdom Bacillati; phylum Actinomycetota; class Actinomycetes; order Mycobacteriales; family Nocardiaceae; genus Nocardia; species Nocardia sp. NPDC004151. Next base: position 111,310 of record NZ_JBIAMR010000007.1, read on the forward strand.
GTAGTGCCGCCCGTATAGAGGATGTAGCTGTCGTCGGAACTGCGTTCATCGAAGTCACGCATCGACGACTGGGCGGCTAGCGCGGCCTCGTACTCGAAACCCGCGTAGCGCGTGTAGTCCAGATCCGACCCGTCCTGGATGACGATCACATGCTCGAGCGTCTCGATGTGCGGCGCGACGTCGGCGACGATGTCGGAGTACCGGCGTTCGTGAATCAACGCGACCAGATCGGCGTTGCCGGCGATGTACCGGACCTCGTCGGCGACGTAGCGGTAGTTCACGCTCACCGGAATCGCACGCAGTTTGAACGCGGCATACATCGCCTCGATCGCTTCGATCGAGTTACGCGAGTACACCCCTACATGGTCGCCCTGGCCGACGCCACGGGTCGCCAGGTGGTGCGCCAAGCGGTTCGCCCGCTCATCGAGCTCCCGGTAGGTGACCTGGTGATCGCCGCAATGGATAGCTGTGCGTTCCGGCACCGCGTCGACGGCGTGTTCGAAAAGATCGGCAACGTTGAAAGCCATGCCGCCCAAGGTAGAACGAGTTACAGTTTGGGGCAACGGGTGGAACGTCGTCCTCCTCGCGGTGTCATGGTGGGTATCGCGTTGCGGGAGAACGGCTTACGGGTACGCGTGGATCGCGAACCGGACTCGTTCCTGCCATGGTCGTCAGGCGCTGAAAGTGGAAACGCGAGCGGTACAGCGTAATTGACCTGTCATGTCATCATGAGGCTGGTCATGGACCATCCGACTGTCGCGCGAAATAGTCAGTGTTGCAGCCGATCTCGTTCGAATCATCCCCTCGAAACTGGGGGCGTAACGGGCCTCGGTACCGGTTGCGCCGGACTGATACGTGTTCTACTGTCTGCCGGTAGGAGATCGATGACAGATGCGAAATCGCCTGTGTCGCAATCTATTCTGTGGTGCTGCTTGGAGAGTGTGGCAACTATGAGTACTGAATCCACCATGCTGGGCTGTCCGGTCAGTCGCATAACCACCCAAACCGGGGATGATGCATGGCTTGTGACCGGCTACGCACTCGTTCGAAAGATGTTCTGTGACAAACGACTTGGTCGCGCGCATCCAACGCCGGAGACGGCTCCACGTAAGACGGAATCGGTGATGTTCGGTGGCCCGATCGGCAACTTCGACACCGAGTGGGAGGACCATGAACGGCTGCGGGCGCAGCTCAATCCGCTCTTCTCGCCGAGCGCGATGCGCGAACTGCTGCCCCGCATCGAATCGGTCACCGCGCAGGTATTGGAAGAATTCGCCGCCCTCGGATCGCCGGCTGACTTTCACGAGCACGTCGCGAGTCGCCTACCGGTGCTCGTGATCTGTGAGCTCCTGGGTGTGCCGTTCGAAGATCGGGACAAGCTCCAGCATTGGAGTGCGGCGATATTCGACACTCGTGACGGGCAGAAGTCCGCTCAGGCGGGTGCCGAGTGGTTCGTCTATTGCCTGGCATTGATTCAGCGCAAACGCGTGGAGCCGGGCCCGGACGTGCTGTCCCGGCTGTGTGAGAACCCCGAACTCACAGACGACTCGATCGCCACGTTGGCGATGGTGTTGTTGTTGGCGGGGCAGGAGACGACCGTTGTCGAACTGGGCCTGGGCTTGGTGAAGCTGCTCGGGAACCGTAGTCAGTGGCAGCAGCTGGCGGACGATCCGCAGATTATTCCAAATGCGGTAGAAGAGCTACTGCGAGTACAAGATTCGACCGGATTCGTGCGCTACGCCCGGACCGACATGGAAATCGAAGGGCAACGATTCGCGACGGGCGACCTCGTGCTGCTCGACGTGGATTCAGCCAATCACGACCCCGAGATCTTCGCCGATCCATACGAACTCGACGTAACGCGAAAGGAGAGCGGGCATCTGGCGTTCGGCTACGGGCCGCACTACTGTGTCGGCGCACCGCTGGCCCGGTTAGAGCTCTCCGTCGTCTTCGGCCAACTGATCGCCAAGTTCCCGACGATGCGACTCGCGGTCGACTCATCGGCCTTGAGGATGCGAGACGACGTGGTCACCAAGGGCCTGGTCGCCTTGCCGGTGGAGTGGTGACCGGATGACACTCGAAACGTCTGCTGCCGGCTGCCCGATCGACCACCGCGCCATCCGCCGGATCACCACCGCGATGGGCCATGAAGGCTGGCTGGTGTCGGAATACGATCAGGTGCGAAAACTGTTCTCCGATCCGAAGCTCGGTCGTGCCCATCCGACACCGGAAGCGGCAGCACGGGTTGCGGAGTCGACATTCTTCGGCGGGCCGATGGGCGACTTCGCTACCGAGCACGCCGAGCACGAGCGAATGCGCGGCATTCTGCAGCCGCATTTCGCGCCATCGAAAATGCGCGCGTTTCGCGGGCGCGTCGAGGAAATCGCCTCGGGGCTTTTCGACGCCATGGCGGAGCAAGGATCTCCAGCCGATCTCTATGGGGCGGTGGCGGCGCCGTTGCCGCTGCTGGTGATCGGCGAGCTGCTGGGTGTACCGGTCGGGGAGCGCGACAACCTGCGTAGCTGGACAGATGCCATGGCGGCTGCCACCGACGGTCTCAAAGCGGCTACCGCGGCAGGCGAAATGCTCAACTACTGCCTGACATTGGTGGTTCGCAAGCGCGCCGACCCGGCCGACGACGTCCTCTCGCGGTTGTGCGAGCGTGAGGACCTCACCGACTCAGGGGCCGCTCTGCTCGCGATGGTCATGCTGTTCGCCGGACATGAGACCTCGGTCGTCCAGATCGGCATGGGTGCCATGCACTTGTTGCGGGATCGTGAGCAATGGCAGGCGCTGGTGGACCGACCCGAGTTGGTCGCCAGCGCGACCGAAGAACTGCTGCGCGTGCCGAATGCCGTGGGTCTGCCCCGTTATGCCCGAGAGGATTTCAAGGTCGATGGAGTCGAGATCGGCGCGGGCGAGCTGGTGGTTTTGGATCTCACCGCGGCCAATCACGACGCGGCGGTGTTCCAGGATCCGGATCGTATCGACATCGCTCGGAAAGAGGCGGCGCATCTGACATTCGGATACGGCGTCCGGTATTGCGTGGGTGCACCGCTGGCCCGAGTCGAACTGCAAGCCGTCTATTCGCAGCTTGTTTCACGATTCCCCACTATGCGGCTGGCAGTCGATCCGGCCGATGTGCGAATGCGAGAGGACAGATTCACCGGCGGAGTAGCCGAGCTCCCCGTCATCTGGTGAATCGATTGGCGCCGAGGTCACATTACCCACAATCGGCCGTGCTCGAGAAATTGTGCGGTCATTCCGTCACAAACCAGGGAAGATCATGCGGGTTTCATTTCTGTTCGGGGGACAGGTAACGGTCGAAGCCGCTGTAGTGGAGGAATTCCACCGTCGCAGCCCGGCCGTTCGCAAGGCGTATGCGGAGGCCGCCGTCGTAGCCGGCCTCTCCGAGTCGGAGTTCCTCATCGCGGGCGAGGATGAGGCATCGGAGGATCGCCACAGTCGTAATGCGTTGCGACATACCGCATTAACGCTCGGACTGGTCGACGAACTGGTTGCGCAGGGTGTCGAGGCCGATGCGGCAGGGGGGCTGAGCCTGGGGGCGCTGATCGCTATCTGCGTGGCGGGCGCGATCGAGCGACACGAGTTGTACGCCATGCTTCATCACCGTCGGCTGGTGCCGCCAACCGGCCCCGATGTTCCGGAACAGGGCATGATGCTGATCGGCACGGCAGTAGCGGACCGTCCGGAGAACTACTATGGTCCCGATCATCCGGGCGTGTATCTCGCCGTCGACACCGGGCCGGTCGATCTCGAGCGGCGCTCCTTCGTCGTCTCCGGCTACCGCTCGTCGTTGAACGGGATACAGGCGGCCGCTCCCGACGGTGTTCACATGTTCTTGTTCCCGGGCTACCACGGCGCATTCCATTCGCCGTTGCAGCAGCACGCCGCTGATTTCATGAGTCCGTTCATCAACGCCATGACTGTTCGAGACCCGAAGGTGCCGATCTGTTCCCCGGTGAACTCGAGGTCCCTCACCACCGCCTACGAAGTCCGCGAATTCATGTTGGGGCACAACCTATTACCTGCGCGCTACGAGCCACTGGTCGAAGAGATGGACAATCTCGGCAGCCAGGCCGCGCTGGTGGTCGGCCCCGGCTTGCCCGCACCCGTCGTCCAGCCGTTTCCGGTCGAGCTTTTCACCCAGCCGTCCGACTTCGATCGGCTTACCGAATTAATAGAGATGCTCGGCGGCATCCGCTCCGAGATCGTTTGAAAGACAGGCCTGACCAATGCAATACAATAGCCAGTTGCCGATAGAGGTGGCCGACCCACTGCCGCGTGTCGCCGAATCCACTGCCCCACTGGGATATCCGATGGGCTGGTTCTGGGTTGCCGACGCCCGAGAGCTGAAGCCGGGAACAGTGCGACGGTCGCGGTTGATGGATGGCGATGTCGTGGTCTATCGGACCCGTTCGGGCTTGGTGCGTGCGGTGCGGCCGTATTGCCCGCATCTGGGTGCGCATCTGGGCGCGGGCGGCACGGTCGCCGGCGAGAATCTGGTGTGCCCGTTCCACCACTTCGAATTCGCCCCCGACGGGCGTTGTGTGGACAGTCCCGACGGGGCCACCATTCCGGTCGGGTTGAATCATTACGAACTGCGTGAGCAGCACGGACAGGTGTTCGTCTGGCGGGGGCCGGAGGGGCAGTCGCCGACTTGGGAGCTGCCCGAGGTCGCAGATTTCGGCGTGGCACCGATCTTCGGGTGGTCGAGAGAGATCCCGACACATGCTCAGGAGTTGGCGGAGAACGCCGCCGATTTTCGGCATTTGTCCGTCCTGCATGACGTTCACATGGCGGAGGCCGAGCCGTGCGAGGCGGACGGGCCGATATTCCGGGTGCATACCCGATCGACCGGGCAGGGCCGCGTCGGCCTCTTCGAGAGCCGCCAGACAATTGTGATGGCGGGCTTGGGCTACACCCATATTCGTTTCGCGATTCCGCGACTGGGAGTGGTGGCGCATATGTGGGCCATGCAAACGCCGATCGCGCCCTGGCGGACGCATGTGTACTCGGTTTTCGCCTGGGAGAGTACGGGCGGGGCCGTGTCCCGGGTGCTCGCTCCCGTAGTCGCTCGACTCGCGTCGCAGGCAATGACAAAGGTGCTCAGCGAGGATATTCCGATCTGGGAGAACAAACGCTACAACCCGCATCCGCGTCTCGTAGCGGGCGAGTCGACGCTGAGCCGATTCCGGCTCTGGACACGTCAGTTCTACCCGTCGGAATAGGCTCAGCGGTTGCGGGTGGGCCCCGGCGGCGTTATTGAGATCGGCGAGACGTGGGGGTTGCGGTTTTCGTTACGGCACAAGGCTTTCGATGGGCGCGAGGTACTCGATCAGGTGGGCGGCGGAGCACGGGTTGCCGCGGGTGGGGCTTCTCGCGCTGCGTGGGATGGGGGACCCGTTCGCGCGGCGGATGAGTGGGGATGAAGGCTACGATGACCCGTATTCGCTGATCGATCAGTTGCGGGGCGACGGTGGGCTGCGGGTCACGCGCGCAGGTTATGCCGCCTTCGACTACGAGCTGTGCCGGGAAGTCCTGCGCGACACGGCGTCGCAACCATCGAGGTGCGAAGAACATCCATACGACAGGACTGTCAACGGTGGCACCGCGGCTGACGAGTTCCCGCTCGTCCCCGCCAATGTCCTTGCGGCTCCATCGCGTCGGCGCCGGCGTGCCCGAGGACGGCTGCGGCGTGCACGCCGATCACGCCGAGCAGGACGCGCTTCTGCTCCTCGGCCGAACGACCGAGCAGGCGAGTGACCAGCTGTCCCGAATCGGCGGCGACCTCCGCCGTCGCCGGTTCGGTGACCGGCCCGCGCCGCGTCGGCACTGTCGCCGAGGTGGCCGCCGGCCTGGACAGTGCTCGCATGATCGGGCGGACACCGGCCGGATCGCCCGCGCCGAGCGCGTCGCGGTCCATGCGGACCGCCACGGAGGTGGGCCGGCCGGCGGTCGCCGCCGCGTCGAAGAGGTCCATGCCCTCGTCGGCATCCAGCGGTAGCAAGCCTTCTCAGCGCAGCCGCGCCAGATCGGCGTCGGTCAGATCGCCGGTCATCCAGCTGCTCTGTTGCCAGGGCCCCAGGCGATGGAGGTCGCGGGGAGACCCTCGGCGTGCCTCTGGTGCGCCAGTGCGTCGAGGAAGGTGTTGGCGGCGGCGTAGTTGGCCTGCCCCGCCGTGCCGAGCACCCCCCCGCGATCGAGGAGTAGAGCACGAAGGCCGAGAGGTCCATACCCGCGGTGGCTTCGTGCAGATTCCACGCGGCGTCGACCTTGGGACGCAGGACCCGTGCGATCTGCTCGTTGGTCATGGTGGCGAGCAGGCCGTCGGCCAGCACACCTGCCGCGTGGACGACCATGGTCAGCGGGTGCCGTGCGGGGGATAGTGGCGAGCAGCCGGTCGAGCGCCCCCCGATTGGCCGCGTCGCACGCGACGACGTCCACGTGCGCGCCGAGTGCGGTGAGTTCGGCGACCGCTTCCGCCGCACCGGGCGTCTCCACGCCGCGTCGGCTCGCGAGCACTGAGCCTGCGCGCACCGTGGTCGGTGATGAGGTGGCGTGCGGCCACCACCCCCAAACCGCCGGTGCCGCCGGTGATCAGCACGGTTCCGTCGGTGCGCGGCGGTGTCGGGACGGTCAGCACGTTCTTGCCGACACCCCGAGCCTGGCTGAGGTGGCGGAAGGCGTCAGGGGCGCGCCGCAGATCCCATGCGGTGATCGGATACGGCGTCAGCTCGCCGCGGTCGAACAGTGCCACGAGGGCTGCCAGAATCTCCCGCAGCCGCTCGGGTCCCGCCTCCATCAGCATGAAACTGGCGTAGCGGACGCCGGGGTGCGTCGCGCCGACCTCGACCGGGTCGCGACGGTCGATCATCCCCATCTCGACGAATCGGCCGCCGCGGGGGAGCAGGCGCAGGGAGGCGTCCACGAAGTCGCCTGCCAGCGAATCGAGCACGATGTCCACGCCCGCGCCGCCGGTGCGCTCCAGGAATCTCCGTTCGAAATCGAGGGTTCGGGAATCGGCGATATCCGGATCGTCGAAACCCATGTCGCGCAGTACGTTCCACTTGGGTTTGCTCGCCGTGGCCAGGACGCGCAGCCCCGGGTGCCGGGCGAGTTGCACCGCCGCCATGCCGACGCCGCCGGCCGCCGCGTGCAGCAGCAGCGTCTCACCGGACCGGGCCTCAGCGAGGTCGACCAGACCGTAGTAGGCGGTCGCGTACACGATCGGAACGGCGGCGGCCTGTGCGAACTACCAGCCCCGTGGCATCGGTGCGAGCAGTCGCCGGTCCACCACGACAGCCGAACCCATACCGGGGGTGAAACCGAAACGCGATCACCGACGGCGAATTCGGTGACGTCGGCCCCGACTTCCAGCACGATGCCCGCGCCCTCGCCGCCGATGCGGCCGAGCGGATCCGGGTAGGTGCCCAACGCCATGAGCACATCCCGGAAGTTCAGGCCCACCGCTCGCATACTCACCCGGACCTGGCCCGGATCGAGCGCGGTTGTCGCGCCCGCGGTTTCGTCGAGTCCGAAGAAGCTGGTGGTGACCACCTACACCAAACGCGGCAGTCGTTGCGGTTGCCCGGCAACGGTTTTCCGAGCGCGACGACGAGTTCGGTGTCGGCATCGATCACGACCTGATGGTTGGTCGAGTACCGGTGGTTCTTACTCTGGGCGGCGACCTTGTGATCCTGGGTCGGGACCAGGGTTCCGTCCACGATCAGCACAGCGCCACGCGGGAACCGGGCCCGAGGCCGCAGCGCCAACGCCGGTCCGAGGTCGTCGATCACCCGGGCCGCGGCCGACTTCGAGACCCCGAACACCGCCGCGAGTTGACGCATCGTCAGGTTCGTCCGCCAGTAGGTGGCCACCAGCAACACCCGGTCTTCGAAACACAACCCCCACGGTCGGCCCCGTAACGGCCGGTCGGCGCCCTCGCGCCGCAACCCGGTGATCAGGCGAGCGAACGTGCGTGGCCGCAGCCCAGAGAACAACTCCACCATCACCGGATCTGTCGCCGAGATCACCACCGGTGGGACGATACCCGTTGCCGCTCAACGACTTACGGGACATCCCTTAGAACAGGAATTGACAACCACCCTTTCGCCGTGGCACCTCGATCATGCCAGGGCACTTGTTGCCGGTCTGCATACCCTCGATGGCGTCCACGACAGCCTCGCCGTCGACGACCTCGCCGAACACCGCGTACCCGAAGCCGTCCTGGCCACCACCTGTGTGTCGTGTGTAGGACGCCGGACCCACGACGAATCATGTCCACTCGCAACAGGTGTGATCCCGACATCCGCCACATCACAGCAGCGCCGGAAGAGCCGTCGTTACAGCCAGTACTTGTTCGCCAGGGCCGCCAGCAGGAATCCGATGAACATGCAGATGATGGACGTCCAGATCGCCACCTTGCCGAGCGGATGTCCCTTCTTCGCGGCCGTGAGACCGAGGAAGATTCCGGCCCAGCCGAATAGGCACGGCATCCCGAGTGACAGCACAGCGAAGGTCAGGGCCGTGATCGCCAGCCCCTTGCCCTCCGGTGGCGGGCTCGCGGGAATGTGGGCATAGGGCTGGTAGCGCGGTGCCGGTGGCGCAGGCCGCACCGGCTGCTCGGGATAGTCGAAGTGCGGGATGTATTCGCCACTGCCCTGGAGGTATTCAGGTGGCGGCGGGGGAATCGCGCCGGGCGCCTGCGGCTTCCAGTAGTCGTCATCGCTGGGTGGCGGTGGTGTGCCCATGACGTGATCCGTTCCGCTGTACGTGATTTCGAACATTACGTCGTGGACGGGCTTCGCGTCGGCGGGCCGGAGCCCACAGTTTCCGGGGCCGGGCTGAGCATCCCGTCGATCGATGAGGACGGGCACATGGTTACCCGTCTACGCGATGACGGTGTGGATGTCGTGCACGCGCACGTGCGCGGCCTCGGGCCCGCCGCGCCGATAGCTCCCGGAGCTTGTTCCCCGGCGGAGTGACGAGGGACGATAGCCCGATGGAACTGACAGCGGTGCCCATCGACAACCCCGATGAGCTCAATGTCATCATCGGGCAGTCCCACTTCATCAAGACCGTCGAGGACCTCCACGAAGCCCTTGTCGGCACCGGTCCGCAACTCCGCTTCGGGCTGGCCTTCTGCGAAGCCTCCGGCCCCCGCCTGATCCGCTGGTCGGGGAACGACGACAGCCTGGTCGACCTCGCCACCAAGAACGCGACAGCCCTCGCCGCCGGCCACTCCTTCATCGTCTTCCTGCGCGACGGCTACCCCGTCAACGTGCTCAACGCGATCCGCCACATCCCCGAGCTCTGCACCGTCTTCTGCGCCACCGCCAACCCCGTCGAGGTCCTCATCGCCGAAACCTCGCTCGGGCGCGGCATCATCGGCGTCGTCGACGGTGCGCCGCCGCTCGGGATCGAAACCGAGACCGACCGGGCCGATCGGCACCGACTGCTGCGCGCCATCGGCTACAAGCTCTGAGTCCAGCTACACCGCCGGTTGCGATGCCCGGTTGCGGCAACGGGGTGTCTGCAGCCGGGCGAGCATGCCCGGATTCGTGTCGCGGACGCGGCGCGCGACATCGACGAAGGACCGCACGAGGCGGTTGTCGTTGCCGGCGCGCCAGCTCACGGCGACCTCGTTCGGGGCCGCGCCGGTCACCGGTACCAGCCGCACGCCGGGAAACTTGATCCACGCCGCGCACGGCACGGTGATCGCGATGGCCGCCCCGGTCGCCACATGGTGCAGCTCCTCCAGGAGCGTCTTCGTGCGCGCGGCCACGCGTGCGGGTCGTCCACCGCGATAGGAGTTCAACTGCCAGTAGGCATTCCACACCGAGTCGGTGGCGGCGGAGGACAGGATGGGTTCGTCCAGCAGTTCCGCCACCGCGATTTCGGCACGGTTCGCCAAGCGATGGTTCGCCGTCAGCATCGCCATCAGCGGCTGGCGGAACAGGGGTTCGAATCGCAGCCCGTCATCCTCGAACGGCCGCCGCACGATCGCCACATCCACCTGTCGGTCCGCCAATCCGGCCGAGGGCGTCTCGTAGGTGAAGTAGTTCGACTCGAGGGTGATGTTCGGGTGGCGTTGCCGGAACGCGGCCAGGATCGGTGCGGTGAGCGTCAGCGCCGCTCCCTCGATGCAGCCGAGCACCAGGCGGTTGTGTTCGCCGCGGTGCACCGCCCGCGCCTGCTCGACGCCGAAGTCCAAGCGGTGCAGCGCGTCCCGCGCATGCTGGAGAAACGCCGCTCCGGCCGCGGTGAGCTCGACATGGCGTGTGCTCCGGGCGAACAATGCGACGGCCACATGCTGCTCGAGCTGCTTGATCTGGGTGCTGAGCCCCTGCTGAGTCACCCCGAGGCGCTGTGAGGCCCGGGTGAAGTTCAATTCCTCCGCGACGACGATGAAATTCCGCAGCTGGCGGGAATGAACGTCCATCGAGCGCGGCCCGACCGCAGGCTCGTCGTGGCGGGTGTGCGGCGGATGCTCGGATCGCATGGCGCGCGATCAGCCGGAAACGCGGGCGGGGGAGACGCTCCAGAACGCCGGATGTCGGGGATCGACATCGACGGTGAAGACCGGCAACCTGTCCGGCCGGGGACTCGGCTGGAAGTGCACACGCGTCGATGCGTTGGAGATCAGTGGAAGGTCTCCTTCGATGGCGGTGTGGATCCATGGGCCCTCATCGAGTTCCACGATGGCGGTCGCCAAGGGAGCCGTCTCGCCGCTCGGACCGCTCGCGCGGTACATCATCCGCCACGACACGATCGAACCGGCGCCCGACGCCGGCACCGACTCGAGATCATCGGCCGCGCAGACGGAACAGGCCGTGGTCAGCGGGGCGAAGATCTTGTCGCATGCCGTGCAACGCCGGATCATCAATGTGTCTACCGGGGCGCAGGCGCTGTCGACGGTGCCATCCTGCGGGAGCCGGGCTTTCGATGGGATCATGGAAACCTCTGCGGAACGGTGCTGGTGGACTCGATCGAGCATGGTCGGCGGCGAGTGATCCCGCGACGGTGGAATTACGTGGGGGTATACCTGTTTTCTGTCCGGACCGGGCCTTCCCGGCAAGCACGGTGGCCGCGGGCCCGGGATCGAAGCCATCGGATGATGTCGCTGACGGGCCCCGGAATCGCCACCGATGAGCCGGACAACGTTGCGATCGAATTGACAAGCCGAACTTGTGGACAATCCAGCGACAGCGGTTTCTCTTCGCAGCGCGGTTGCACTAGCATGATTCATGCGTCCCACGGCGAGAAGAATTGAGTTTCCCTCATTTGCGTCGGTTCGCGAAAACCAATGTGCGGACGCCGTTCACGGCGGCCTTCCAGACGTGCGAGCCCGCTTCCACCTCGAGGCTCGCACTGCCTCACCGAGCGCAGTGGGGCAAATGTCGGCATCGCTGGTGAATTCCCGTGAAGGGGCGGGAAAGCCGGCGATGCCGACCTCTTTCTCGCGATCCGGCTAATCGCCCCACAGTCGGGAGCAAGGGAGACAAGGCATCTCGGGGGCCACGAGCTCGTCGACCGTGACCGCGGCCGCGCCGGCGGCGCTCAACTCGAAGGCCACTTCGCCGATTTGATCGGCATGGCCCCGATAGTCCAAGACCAGGGGTCCCAATTCCAGGCGAAGATGGAGAATTCGACTCGGCGCACTCATCGGCCCGCTTCCGGTTTCGAATCTTGTTGCTGGCGGAGGACTGATAGTGGCGGGTGGCCGAATTCAATCCGTTCACGGCGGCGTGGAAGAATCGATCGCCGCCCGATGGTGTGCGCGAAGCCGAAATTGTCCGGCTGTTTTCGAAACCCTACTTCCTGTCCGGGTATTCGAGAAATCAATTCTCTTTGCGGATTATCAATCGCTGTCTGTCAATCAATTGCCCGCTCCGGGCGCGGAGAGCCCCTACTCGGCCGTGTCCGCGGGCTGGGCTGCGGCCCAGACAGCGATCTGCGCGCGCGAGGTGAAGCCCAGTTTGGTGAGTATGTGCTGGATATGCCCCTGCACGGTGCGCGGCGAAACGACCAGGCGATCGGCGATCGCCTTGCTGGTCAGTCCTTCGGCGACGAGATCGGCGATCTGGCGTTCCCGCGCGGTGAGAGTTTCCGGCGAACGATCGGCTGGGGAGACGCCCTGGGATGGCTCCCCGAGTGCGAAAGCGACCGCGCTCTCGAGACTCATCGACGCGCCGTGCTGGAGGGCGGCATCGAACCCGTTGTCGCCGAGAGTTCGGCGGCCGCTCTGCTCGCATTCGTGACGGAAGGGCATCAGCAGAATGGTGGGGCTGCCGGCGAGTCGGCCCAAGGCATCCGCCGCGCCCAGCAGGACTGCCGCACGACGGGCCTCGAGCTCCTCGGCGGCGATCCAGGCCAGCGTCGCCAGGCAGCCCGTGATGACCAGCGGATCAGCGACCTTGTGGGCCAACCGAATCGCCTCCGCGAGCGAGCGTCTGGCCCGCTCGGTCTCACCGCCGCGCCAGGCCGCGAATCCCGCCGTCCACAGCACATAGGATCGGTAGATCGTCTCGCCCGCGGCTTCGGTGACGCGGAGTGCCTCCTCCAGAACGTCGAGGGCTCGGGAGGTCTCGCCCAGCAGTGAATAGCACCAGCCGAGCGAGACCCGAGCATCCAACTGCCGGGCGACCGCACCGCAGCTCTCGTAGGTGTGCAGCGCATGCTCCAGATCGGCGACCAACCGGTGCGGATCACCCCCGCCTCCGGTGAGCGCGTAGTTCGCCCGTGTGTGCGCGAGCAGCGCGGGTACCGTCGGGTCGTCGGTCTGTTCGGACAGCTTTGCCAGTTCTTCGACCTGGTCGGTGGCGGTCCGCAGGTCACCTTGTAGGGCCGCCATCAAGCTGGCGGCGAAAAGCGCTGCGGCCCGTTCCGTCGACGGGCCCGAGGACGGGCGCGAGAGAATCCGCTCGTGCCACCGGCGACCCTCGCCGATCCGGCCCCTCAGCAGCCAGAACACATACAGGCCGGTCACGATCCGCAGTCCGCTGTCCTCGGACTCGGTGAGGCTGAACTCCAGTGCGTTCACCACGTTCGCCTGCTCCCGCTCCAGCCGTTCGACCCAGTACATCTGGCGCGGCCCGATCCAGTTGGCGCTCCAGTCGTGCACCAATTGCTCGCACCATTCCCGATGCCGGAGATGCAGTAGCTCGGACTCCCCGGATTCGTCGGCCTTCTGCGCGCCGAACTCACGGACCGTCTCGAGCATGTGGAACCGCACCGAGCCGGATTCCTCTTTGCGGATGAGGAGCGACTTCTCCATCAGACCCGACAGCGTGTCGTGCAAATCCGGCTCGGCCCCGCCGGCGGAACACACGTGCAAGGCCGCGTCGAGTTCGAACCCGCCGGTGAACACCGAGAGCCGGCGCCACAGCCGCCGCTCGTCCGATGTGCACAGGTCATAGCTCCAGTCCATGCAGGTGTGCATCGTCTGCTGCCGTCTGGGCGCACTACGGTTGCCCCGCGTCAGGAACGCGAATCGGTCGTCCAGCCGGTTCAGTATCTGTTCGACGGACATCGTCCGCAGGCGCGCCGCGGCGAGTTCGATGGCCAGCGGCAGGCCGTCCAGCCGTGCGCAGACCTGGGCAATGGACAGCCTGTTGTCGTCGCTCACCTCGAACCCGGGCACCGCCGCGGCCGCTCGCTCGGCGAAGAGGGTGATCGCGTCATTGCGGGTGACGGTCCGCAATGACGGATTGGCGGCCGGATCGGGTACATCCAACGGCGACAGCGGATAGACCGCCTCGCCCTCGATATCGAGGGTCTCGCGACTGGTTGCGAGGATCCGCACGTTCGGGCAGGCTCTCAGGATCGATTCGACCAGCCGTGCGACGGGCTCGACCAGGTGTTCGCAGTTGTCCACGATCAGGAGCAGGTCCTGGGCGGCCAGCAACTGGATCAGCGCGTCGGGCGCCGATCCGCCGCCGTGGTCGGACAGGCCGAAAGCGGCGGCCACGACGTCCGGCAGCGACTCCTCGTCACGCAGGTCGCCCAACTCGACCAGCCATGCCCCATTCGCGAAGTTCCGCCGCATGCTGTGCGCGACCCGTAACGCGAGCCGTGACTTGCCTACGCCCCCGATCCCGGTCAGTGTCACCAGACGCGAGCCGGCCAGCAGGTTCTTGACGTCGGACTGTGGTGTCCTGCGGCCGACGAAGCTGGTCAACTGCAAGGGCAGGTTTCCCAGTCCCGATCGGAAGCTGTCGCTGCGGAAATGTGTAATCCTATGTGCCGCAGCGTGTTCGGATGTGGAGTCGAAGTCGATGCCGCCCAGACTCCCGTTCGGGCCGTCGTCAGGCATCTGTCGCTCGCAACCGGGACACATCGGTCAGACTATCGTCGGCCTCCGCGGTGAGCGTCGCGGACCAGGCTGTCGATGATTGCCGCGAAATCAGAACTGCTCCCGATGTTGTATGCCGTAAGACAGCTGGGCTCGAAAACCAGATGTCTCGGACGAGGGCTGAGGCTACAAGAAGCATCCTGAGATCCGCGCAACCGCCTGATGGTCGGCGTGCCGATCCCGCTCCGAACTCATCGAAACCGTCCGCGGTCGACCGCGCCATGTCCCAGCGCGGCGTCGTCCACACCCGGGCGGGACATGCGCTGCGCGCGGTCACTCTCTCCTAGGCGGTGATGAGTCTGATCACCGTTGCGACGAGCTCGCCGTCGGGATCGCGCAGGCGCGGTAGCGACGCCCTGTTCTGCAATAGTGATCCCAGGGTGAGATCCACCAGTTCAGCACCGACCTGTTCGGCCGAATTGCGGCCGCCCGGCTCGAACCACGTCCACGACCATTGCGCGGCGCCGAAGATGAGCAGGCTCCGGATGCTGGTGTCGACGGGCTGGAAGTCGCCGGACGCGATGCCCGCCTCGAGCACGCCGCGCAGGATTCCGATGTAATACCTGCGCAGCTTGCGCCCCTCGGAGTCCTCTTCTTCCTGGCCGAACCGGGCGACCTCGCGCTGGAATGCGACGGTCCGGTTCCGGTCGTGTACCTGATACAGCATGGCCGCGTGCAACAATCCGGCCAGCTGCTCGGGAGGTGTCGAGAAGGTCGACACGATTCGTTCCGCCTCGTCGACACGGCGCCGCATATAGGAAACATGCAGCGCTTCCAGAAGCCGCGCCTTGGTGCCGTAATGGTGCACGATCAAGCCCTGGGAGATACCGAGCTCGCGGGCTACATCGCTGAAACTCGTTCCGTCGTAGCCTTTTTCAGCGACATGGCGCGTGAAGGTATCGAGAATCGCGCCCGACTTGCCAGGCCCCGCCGCACGTCCATTCATCGATCCCGCCCCTCTTCGTCCGTATTCTCCGACGCCCCTGAGAACCGATCGACCGCGCGAACTGTCGTTGACTGAGTGCGCAGTCAGTATTAGCATAATGCCCCGAGTCGCAGCGGCGCGTTCTCTATCATCAACCATTCATCTCGAAAAGTTGACCTACCGCCCATGTATCAGCACGCTTATCTCACCGAAACCGTCGATGAGCGACGAGCCCTCGAATGCATCGCATGACCGGCTCGTTCGATAGCCTCACGGGCGGGCGCGCATGAATGCGGGCGTAGCGGCATACGAGGATCCGGCGACGGATTCCGAATCGCTGTTGTCGCCGGAGCAACTCTTGGCCGCGATCGCCGGGCGGCTCGCCGAACCGTTCCCACTGGTCACGTGGGCGAGAGAACTCGGCGATCTGCACGCCGCGTTGATCGCCGCGGTGCTGAATCCGCGGCGGAACGCGCCGGAGGCCACCGAGGCGGCTCTGTGTGCCGATATCGCGAAGGTCATCGACAAGATCAATTCTTGGGCCGCGTCCGCGGTACGCCACAGCCGTTGCGCCCGTCGCCACACCCACACCTTCGGCGAGGTGATCAGTCACGTGGCCAAGACCTACGCCGAAGCGTGGTGGACGGTGCTGCACAGTGACTGCGAAGACCTTCGACACTCGGCCTGGGTACACCTCGGCGAAGTTCGCGACGGCTACGCCCACCTCATCAGCGATATCCGCGCGGGGCGCGTCCAACTTCCACTCGGCTGGCGAGGCATCCGGCAGACGCAGCCGGCGGGCTGAGGGCCGACGCGACCGGTCCGCCGGGGCGGCCACGAAACCCGATGTGCGCGTGGCGATCAAGCAGGCCGGCGTTCGTATCGGCCTGCGGCCCGAGGGCATTGCCCGCGGGATCGCCTGCGCCATCGATCGGCCCGACACCGTCGACGGCATCGATCACTGTGGGGCGGTGGTCAACCTGCGGGCGGCCATCCGCTCGACGAGCAGCGGGATGAAGTCGCGGACGGGACGTCCGTCAAAGCTGCGGTGGGCGTCGTGGACGATATCGGCGACCGTCCCGGCGCCGACGGCCGGAAACTTGGTGGTGAGTCGACGAACGAGTTCCTTGATCTGCTGATCTTCATCATTCGCTGCCATACTTCATGGTCGCGCCTCGTGGTCGAGTGCCGTTCCGGAACCGCGATGAAATCCACATGGCTGTTTGCTCTCTATACGGTCACGGTGCGCAATTCATGGTCACGGAACGTAATTCACGTCGAGAGCGGATCCCGGGCTTGCCGAAGACCTTCCTCCGTCGGACCGCGACGAGCGGTGGTCTGTGCGGCCATTCCGGTCGCCAGGCCACCGTCGTCGCGTCACAGTGCTGCTATTCGGCTGTGCCCGAGAGGAATTCGTCGAGATCGGGCCTCATCTACGTGCTGGTCCCGGTTCGAGCCTCGATCGCGGTCACGGAGTTCTTGAACGCCTTGGTCAGCACGCCCCTGCCGACGGTGGCGAGCACTGCGCCGAGGAACCAGCCGCGCGCGTTCTTGCCCTCGCGTACCACGACGTAGTCGATATCGGTGGTGCCGTCGGGGCGCGGGGTCAGATCGTAGGTGTGCCCGGAGTGGTGACCCCACGCGTTGGAATCGGTGGTGGTCAATACGACGTGGTCCGGGTTGGTCCAGTCGTATTCGAGCCGCTCCCAGATTCCGGTGGATCCTTCGGTGACGTCCGCGTGATGGGCATCCTGAGCGTGCACCGCGAGGTACGACCCGGCGCTGTTGCCGAACAGTTCCGAACGGTCCGGGCCGAAGTCGGTGAGGGCCGCGACGAACTGTTCGGGCGTCACATGTGCGTTCGCGTGCATATGGATGGTGGTCATGGGTCTGTTCTCCTTTACTCGGGTAGCTGATCGCCGTGGGCTTCGGCGACCATGTAGGCCGCGTACCACTTGGGCCACTCGGTGTCGTACCGCCCGCCGTTGCGGGCCTCGTGCTCGCCGTGGGCGGTCGCCGCGCGCACGAGCGCGTCGACCAGGTCGCTCGTGGTGGCGTAGGACGTCTCGGTGGTTTCGATGCGGCCCGGGATCCGGGCGGTGACCTCTTGCAGCAGGAAGGTGTTGCCGTCGGGGTCCCGGAAGGTCGCGAACGATCCGTAGCTCGCGCGCTCGTCGGCGGCTCCCGCCACGCGTCCGTCGCCCGACAGGGGCTGGAACTGGGCTCCGGGCGCGCCGGGGTGGAAGACCTCGCTGATGTCGGCGCCCTGGGCCGCGAGCGCGTCGCGTGCCTGCTGGACATCGGACACCACCAGGTAGATGCCTTCCGCCGAGCCCGCCTTCGCGGTGGTGATGCTGGTGCCGAATTGGATCGACGTCGGCGAGCCCGGGGGCGTGAACTGCACGACCCGGAAGCCGTTGTCGAATTCGAAGTCGGCCTCGAGACGCCAGCCCACACCGTCGTAGAACTTCTTCGACCGGTCCACGTCGGCGACCGGGATGACGACCGCCTCGAGCTTCAGTGCGGGAACCCCTGTGGTTGTCATGGCCTGTTCCTCGTTTCCTGTAGCAGCGGTGTTGCTCGCATGTTCCAGAGTGCGCTTCGGCAGGCGTTGTCGAACCAGTGGATGTCCTTGGTCGGCTCCCGGGCGCCGTTCTTCACGCCGCGTCGATGAACTCCAAGTGGCTGTTTGATCGCGATATGGTCACGGTGGCGGCCGGCTCGCGTCCGCCAGATCACGGGAACGTGACGATCGTGATGAATCGGACGGTCTAGAGCACGCAGCTATTGCTGACAAGTTGCTGTTCGGCTTAGCGTCGAGTTCCGTCCGGACAGTGGGGCGGGTCACACCCGGTAGGGGATTCCGGTCAGCAAGGGATAGGTCCATGAACCTCCATCAACTCTCCACAACGCGAGCCAGCCGTCCGCCGATCGATGTGCGGGATGAGATGCGGCCGGCGGCCCGGGTGCTGATCGTCGAGCAACATCCCGCGACCGCCGAGATGACTCTGCTGGTCCTGGCCGCGGCCGGGTTCGACGCCGTGCACACGTCGACGGCCGCACAGGCGCTCACCGCCGTCGCCGGCTGGAAGCCGGATCTGGTGCTGACTGATCTGATGTTGCCGGACCTTTCCGGACCCGAGTTCTGCCTGCGGCTGCGGGCGACCTTGTCGGTGCCGATCCTGATCGTGACCACCGAAACCGATCCCGACCTCGTGGGCCTCGCGATCAGCGCGGGCGCGTCAGGGTATCTGCCCAAGCCGTTCCGGACTGGCGAACTGCTCGATCGAATCCACGCCGGTCTCGGCTTCTGACCGGGCGTATCGTCCGCCCGCCGAGCGGTGTGCCGTGATGCCCGATATTCTCGCCGCTACCGGCTGGACCTCGCGGGCGGGGCCACCATGGACGCGGGCTGCTACGCGATCCACAGCATGCGACTGTTCGATCCCGACCGCCCGGAGGTGACGGCCGCGCGGGCCCGCTGCGTGGTCCAGGCGTGGATCGGGCCATGACCGCCGACTTCCGTTTCCCGTCCGGTGTGGTGGGCCGGATCAACGCGTCGATGTGGTCGCGTTCGCTGTTGCGGATCGGGCTGCGGGTCGAGGGTGAGCGCGGAACCATGAAGGTCCTCAATCACGTACTGCCACAGGCCTTCCACCGAGTGACGGTCACCGTCGACGGTGTCACCCGCCGCGAGCGGATCCCGGGTGAACCCACCTACGTCCGCCAGCTGCGCGCCTTCGCGAGCGCGGTATCCGGCGCCGACACCAATCTCACACCGCCCGAGGACTCCGTCGTCACCATGGAACTGATCGACGATGTCTACCGAGCCGCCGGCTTACACCCGCGCGGCACCGTCGGATGAGCAGCGGCGTCGGGTACCCCACCGGTAGTAGGTCGCTTCGGCGATCTGAAGGATCCGATACCCGAGGATGAACAGCATCGCCACCGGCGTCAGCGGCGCGGAGACGAGGCTCATGGGCGGATCTCCTGTACCGCGGCCTCGGCTCGAGCCTCGAGGATCGCGAGCAGGACCTTGCGGCACACGGACGTGCCCGACAGGTGTCCGGGGAGCGTCAGCACGGTGCAGGCTTGGGCCCGCCGGCATTCGTGGACGAGGTCGACGAACACCGGGGGCAGGGTCGTGCCCTGCGGCCCCGGCTCGTGGAACACCGTGCCGAGCGCGTACCCGAGTGATCGCGCGGCGGCTCGCAGCAGCGTGTCGGTGAAACTCGGGTCGCGGTTGCTCAACAAATCGTCGCGCACGTAGCCGTAGGCGAGCGGCAGCAGAGCAGTCATCGAAGCAACTGGGTCGGGCGGTCGGCGACGGTGACGACCGGAAATCCGTCCTCGCGGCGACTCTGCTGGAAGCGCACCCGGACCGGCCCGATGGAGACCAGCGGAACGTTACCTTCGAGAGAGGTATAGACCCAGGGGCCCTCGTCGAGCTCGACGATGGCGATGGTCAACGGCGTCGACATCCCATGCGGATCACCCGAGCGGTGCACCCTCCGCGACGACACGATCGAACCGGACCCCGACGAGGGCACCCACTCGAGATCATCGGACGCGCACGCCGAACAGGCGCCGATCATCGGCCCGAACAGCTTGTCGCAGGCCGCGCATCGCCGGATCGCGAACATGTCTTCGTCGTCGCTGACACCCGCTGTGTACTGGGCAATCGGTAGGGACATGGAACCGAACCTCCGTGGACCGGTGCTGGTGGATTTCGGTTTTCAGCATCGTCGGTCCGGACGGCTCGCACGACGGTGGAATGGCCACTGGGTATACCTATTTTTGGGTCGCGTCCACGATCCACGCCGCGATCTGGGCGCGAGAGTTGAACCCGAGCTTGGCCAGAATGTGCTCGACGTGCGCGTCCACGGTGCGCTGTGCGATCACCAGCTGGGTCGCGATCTGCTTGTTGGTGAGCCCCTCGGCGACGAGGCCCGCCACCTGGCGTTCCCGTTTGGTCAGAGTCGTCGCGCCGGCGCGTGGCGTATCGTCGGGGCGCTCTTCGTTCAGGGCGTAGGCGACCGCTGCGTTGACGCGCATCGCGCGCCCGCGTCGCCATATCGTGTCGAAGCGCGCGGTGCCGAGCGCTCCACGCACCACCCGCTCGCACTCGAGGTGGGCTTCGACCATCTGGGGGAAGTAGATCGCCACGCCGGGGGCGGTCCGCATCATGTTCGCCGCCGCGCCCATCAGCACGGCAGCTCGCTGATCGTCGGCGCCGGCGGCGATCCAGGCCAGCACTTCGAGATCGAGCGCCGCGACGAGCAGGCTGCGCACGCGCCGGTTGAGCCGCAGCGATTCCCGCAGCAGCTCCTGTGCGCGGGAGCGCTCACCCTGGCGGTAGGCCGCGATCGCGGTCATTCCCAGGGCGGTCGACCGGAACAGCGACTCGCCGCACTCCTCGGTGATGGAGAGGATCCGCTGATGGCACTCGGCGGCGCGCCCGGCGTCGCCCTGCTGCGCGTACGCCACACCGAGCAACAGCAGTGCGGAGACGTGCAGGCATCCGCGCGGGTCGGAGCTCAGCACCTCGATGGCTCGATTGATACACGACACCGCGCGCGGGGGCTCGTCGCGATAGAGCGCCAGATCTCCCTCCGCGTAGGCGATCAAGGCTTGATTCAGGGGTGTGGGATCGCGCTCGGCGAGCACCCGCCCGTGCTCGAGCAGGGCGGCCGCCGTCTCGAGGTCCCATTGCCGTGTGGCCATGAATATGCTGGCGTGCAGCGCCCGGACCTGGTCGGTCGTCGAATGTGCGCACGGATGGGCCAGGGCGCGCTCGAGCCAGCGGCGGCCTTCACCGAACAGGCCGCGGAAGCTCCAGAACGTGAGGGACGCGGCGCTGATGCGCAGCCCCGCTTCGGCCGACTGCTCGGTCGGGTCGGACATGCAGAATTCGAGCGCCGCACGGATGTTGCCCTGCTCGCGGTCGAGCCGGGCCATCCAGTCGCATTGCCGGTCGCTGATCCAGTCGTCCTCGGCGTCGAGCACCAGCTGTCGGTACCAGTCGCGGTGCCGGCGCCGGAATTCCTCGTCCGCACCGGCCTCCCGCAGCTTGTCCTGCCCGTATTCCCGGACGGTGTCGAGCATCCGGAAGCGGACCGCGCCCTCGGGTTCCTCCCTGATCACCACCGATTTGTCCACCAGTGAGGACAGCACGTCGAGCAGCTCCGCCGCCTCGGCCTCGGCGCCGCACACCGACTCGACGGCTTCGAGTTCGAAACCACCGGTGAACACCGACAACCGGGCCCACAGCCGCTGCTCGGCCGGGGTGCACAGCTCATAGCTCCAGTCGATGCACCACCGCAGGGCCTGCTGCCGTGTCGGCGCGGTGCGGTGGCCCCGGGTGAGCAGGGCGAACCGGTCGGTGAGCCGTTGCAGAATCTGGTCCGGCGACATCGTGCGCATTCGAGCCGCCGCGAGTTCGATCGCCAGAGGCAGACCGTCCAATCGGGCGCAGATCCCGGCCACCGCGGCCTTGTTCTCCTCGGTCACCTCGAAGCCGGGCACGACCGTGCCCGCGCGGTCGGCGAACAGTGTCACGGCGTCGTACTTGCGTAGCTGTCGCAGCGTCGGTTCGCGGTCGGCGGCGGGGACGCTCAGCGGCAGTAGTCGCTGCACCGCTTCGCCGCCGATGTCCAGCGGTTCGCGGCTGGTGACCAGCATCCGCAAGTCCGGGCACGCCGACAACAATGTCTCGGCCAGGTTGGCCATCGGCTTGGCGACCTGCTCGCAGTTGTCGACGACCAGCAGGGTCTCCCGGGATCGCAGATACTCGACGAGCGTGTCGTGGACCGGCCGGACCGAATCGGCCCGCACACCCAGAGCGGCCGCGACGATGGGAGCCACCAGCGATGGGTCGCGCACATCGGCCAGGTCGATCGCCCAGACCCCGTCGGCGAAATCGCGTTGAGCGGCCGAGGCCGCCCGCAGCGCCAGCCGGGTCTTGCCGACGCCGCCCATCCCGGCCAGTGTCACCAGCCTCGACACGGTGAGCTGGTGCTTGAGTGCGGTCAACTCGGCGCGCCTGTTGATGAAGCTGGTCAACTCGGGCAGCAGAGTGCGGTGGTGTCGTGTGGTTCGCGCCGCGGCACCGCGTTGCTGTATCTGCCGGATGGTCGCGCCGAGCTCCGCCGCGGAGGGCCGCTGTTCGGGATCCCGGTGCATCGCCGCGTCCACCACGGTGCACACCTCGGCGGGGAAGCCGCGATCGCGCAGGTCCGGTGCCTGCGGCTCCGAGGCCGCATGCCCGGTCAGCGCCCAGAACAAGGTGGCGCCGAGCCCGTGGATATCGGCGGCGAGAGTCGGAGCGCGTCCCTCGGCGGAAGTCTCGGAGCCGCCGGGAACGGGCGCGATTCCGAAGTCGGTCAGGGCGGGCTCACCGTATTCGGGGAACAGAATAGTGCCGGGCCGCACATCGCCGTGCACGATGCCCAGTCGGTGCGCGCTCTCGAGCGCCCGGGCGATCCCGGCTCCGAGCTTCAGCACGTCATCGACCGGAAGCGGACCCCGCTGCCGGATCCGCGCGTCCAGCGAGTCCACGGGGTGATACGGCTGGGCGAGATAGGGCCGCCCGCCGCTGATGACACCGGCCGCCAGCACGGTGACGAGATTGGGATGCCCGGTCAGCCGGCCCAGAGCCTGCTGCTCCGACACGAACCGCGCCTGGCTCTCCTCGTCCAGGTCCCCGGTCAGGACCTTCACCGTGACAGTGCGATCCAATCCCGCTTGCCGGCAGCGGTAGACCACACCGAAATCGCCGCGACCGATCTCTTCGGCGTTCTCGAAGCCGAGCTCACGCAATTCCTCCGCTACCGTCATGCTCACGTCGCGGGCGGTGCGGTTCGTAGCGTCGTCGATCATCGGCCGCGCAATCTTCACGGTATGGCTGCGAACACGGGCCATGATCGACTCACCTTTCGACGCTGTTCAGCCTATCGCCGATGACAGGCAGACATGCAGCTATTCGGTGGAGGATGGGCGCCGGTGCGTGCTGTTGGCGACCGCCCAGCGCAGCGCGGCCCGGCGCATGGAGGATTCGTCGGCGTACCCGAGGAGTTGTGCCTGTTTGCCGCGGCTCAGCGGTCCGGTCGCCTGCGCCGCGCCGAGGCGGGCCGAGCGCGCCCGGTCCAGCTCACGTCGCCATGTCGTCCCGGCTTCGGCGAGCCGGCGTTGGAGGGTGCGCGGGCTGGTGGTGAGTCGCCGCGCGACCCGTTCCAAGGACGCGTCTCCCTCGTCGAGGGCGGCGGCGGCCGCCACGGCGACCCGTTCGGGCCATGCGGAGATCAGCGGCGGGGGCGGCGGGAGCGCGTCCGCCAGGGGTTGCAGGACGGCGGCGAGGACCGGGTCGGCGGTGGTGAGCGGCAGGGCCAGGTCGGACGGGCGGAAGGTCATCGCGTCGGTGTCCGCGCCGAATTCGATTGTGGCGTCGCCGAATACGTCCTTGTAAGCATCGAGACGCCGAGGTGCGTTGCGGCGCACGGTGACTCGCACCGGGTCCAGGGGGGCGTCGACGACGCGCCGGGCCCGGGTCAGCACGGCGGCCAAACCCCACAGCTGGGTGTGGTCACGGGTCGCGTCGGCCCCGTCGACCATGTCCAGGCGCAGCGTCGGTCCGCGATCGTCGTCGACGAGGTCGAAATTGTGATTGGTGGTGACGGCGCTGACATAGGGACCGCAGGTCGCCAATCCGGCGCCCAACGTCGGTGCGCTGGTGAACAAATAGTCATAGAGCCCCGTTGTCCGGAGCTGGTACCGGCTCGCGACACGCAACGCCACGTCCGGATCGTCGAGCATCCTCGCCCCGGTCTCCCACAGTCGCCAGAAGGTTTCGCTGGGAACGTGGACGCCACCGCCGGCCAATGTCCACTCCGGCACACCGGATTCCTGGATCAGCCGCGTGCGGTCCAGTCCCATGGAGGTCAGCTGGGAGAGCACAAACTGGTGCAGCAGAGTCAGATCAGTGCGCAATGCCCCTCCTACGCATCGTCGTCCCCCGGTCGATGGGTGGATCGTAGACGCGGCGGCGATCCGGAACCAGCACCGGGTGGGGCCGCGAACCGGGTGCGACGGTCGGCGGCCACACCCCGCTATCGGTGGCGGGCGGGGCCGCGTTAGGGCGGTCTTCCAGCGGAAGATCGGCCGGTGGGCGGTCCGGCGTGGCGTCGCCGCTTGATAGATTCGATCGCGTGACGTCGTCGACCACTCAGCCGTATCATCACGGCGACCTGCCCTCGGCGCTGTTGCGCGCGGCGGTCGAACTGCTGGAGGAGAACGGCGCCGCCGACCTGTCCTTGCGTGCCGTGGCCCGACGTGCCGGTGTGTCGACCGCGGCGCCCTACCGCCATTTCGCGGACCGCGAAGCCCTGCTGTCCGCGGTCGCCGCCGTCGGATACCGCGATCTGGCAAGCCGTTTGGCCGCCGTCCATCCCGCGCCGGTCACCCCCGAGGATCTGGCCCTGATCGCCATCGCGTACGTGCGGTTCGCCTTGGACCGGCCGGGGTTGTTCCGGGTGATGTTCGCCGATCCGTGTGATCCGACGAGTCCGGAGCGGGTGGCGGCCACCGAGGCGATCCACGAGTACGTCGAGAACATTGTGCGGCAGGCGTTTCCGGCGTCGGATCCGGAAGCCATGGCCACCGCGGTGTGGGCGCTGGTCCACGGCTTGGCGTTCCTGCACCTGGATGGCAAGTTCGAGGCGGTCTCCGACGCGGCTGTCGCCGAACGTGTTCGCGCCGCGGTCTTCGCGGTGCTCGGTGCGTCGAGCCAGGTCGCGAACACGCCTCGCGCCGACTGACGTACCCACGCGGTCGGGGTCGCCGACCGGCGATAATGAATGTTGACGCTGCTCACACCTTTGGTAATGTTAGCGCCGCTAACTCGATACAAGGGGTGCGCTATGAACAAGAACACGGTGGCAGACCGCGGAGCCAAGCTGATGAACTTCGCACACCGGATCGTCCTCGCCGTCAGCGGAAACAAGCTGCTGGCCAATCCGTTCGGAATGCCGGTGGTCGAATTGCACACGATCGGAAGGAAATCGGGGCAACCGCGGTCGTGCTATCTGACGGCCCCGATGCACGATCCGAACCGAATCGTCCTGGTCGCCTCGAAAGGCGGTGACGACCGAAACCCCGACTGGTACCGCAACCTGCAAGCCAACCCCGACGCCGAGGTCGTGATCTACGGGCGACGGCGAAAAGTGCGCGCGCACACCGCCGGCGCTGAGGAGCGGGCGGTCCTGTGGCCGCAGATCACCTCGGTGTACCCGGGCTATGCGAGCTATCAGAAGCGGACCGCCCGCGAGATTCCGGTAGTGGTCTGCGAGTTCCGGGACTGAGACGGGTGGGCGGTCGATTCACCGGACGCCGAAGCGCTTCATCACCCTCAGCCACGTGGTGAGAATGCCCGCCCACGCCCGGTACGGCACCGCAGCGGGCGGGGTGAATCCCATGACGCGCTGGTGGGCGACGGTTTGTGCTTCGGTGTATTTGAGAATGCCCTCCGCCCCGTGGCGGCGCCCGAGCCCGGAGTCGCCCACCCCGCCCATCGGAGCGTCGATGCTGCCCCAGGCGGCGGCGAACGCATCATTGACGTTGACAGTCCCCGCGTGCAGGCGGGCCGCGACGGCCCGGCCCTTGGCGCCATCGCGAGTCCACACGCCGGCATTGAGACCGTAGGGAGTGGCGTTGGCCCGCTCGACCGCATCGTCGAGACTGTCGAACGAGTAGATCGACACGACCGGGCCGAAGGTCTCGTGCGTGCAGAGCGTCATCTCGGGGGTGACATCGGTGAGGATGGTCGGCTCGAAGAACAGCGGACCCAGATCGGGTCGCGCCTGTCCGCCCGCCAGCACGGTTGCGCCCTTGGTCACCGCGTCGTCGACGTGCGCGGTGACGGTCTCCAGTTGGGAGACCGTCGTGAGCGACCCGACGTCGCGGCTGAAGTCGTATGCCGCGCCGGTGCTCAGCGCGCATGTGCGGGCGACGAAGGCCGCGACGAATTCCGTTCGGATCGATTCGGCGACGTAGAGACGCTCGATCGAGACGCAGAGCTGACCCGCCGACGGGAAGCAGGCATCGACCGCGCCGGCGGCGGCCCGATCGATATCGGCGTCGTCGAGGACCAGCATGGCGTTCTTGCCGCCCAGTTCCAGGGAGGCTCCGATGAGCCGCTCACCGGCGTCGCGCGCGATGCGGCGGCCGCTGGCCGTCGAGCCGGTGAACATGATGTAGTCGGCGTTGTCCATCAGTGCGTCGCCGATATCGCTGCCCCGCCCGACCACCATCTGCCACACGTCGTCGGGCAGACCGGCCTCGCGCATCAGGTCCAGCGCCCACAGCGCGGTGAGCGCGGTCTGGGTGTCGGGTTTCTGGACCACCGCGTTGCCCGCCAGCAGCGCCGGGATCGCATCGCTCGCCGCCATGCTGAGCGGGTAGTTCCATGGGGAGATCACGGCGACAACGCCTTTGGGGTGGCGCAGTTCGGTGGTGTGGGTCAGCAGCGGGATCGCGCCGCGGCGGCGGGTGGGGGCGAGCAGCCCCGCGGCGCGCCGCGCGTAGTAGCGGGCGACGATCGCGACGTCGACGACTTCGAGGAAGGCGTCGCGCCGAGTCTTGCCGCTCTCGGCCTGCATCAGATCCAGCACTTCGTGCTGACGATCGAGCAGTAGATCGTGGAAGCGCAGCATGATCGCCTTGCGGTCACGGAAAGACGTTGCTGCCCAACGCTTCTGTGCGGCCTGCGCGCGGGCGAACGCGGCGTCGACATCGGTGCTCGTCGACACCGGCAGATCGGTCAAGGGGGCGCCCGTGTACGGAATCGTCTTGGTGACCGTGGTCGCGCCGGGCGCTGCGGTGACCCGGGTGGCCAGTCGGGAGATGAGCCCGGCGGTCGACGCCGCGGCGGAGGGCCGGTGGCCGTCGCCACCGGCTGCGGGGGTGCGCGAGACGTACTCGATGGTCATGACGCTGCTCCGAGGGTGGGGACCGAGGTCGGGACCGGCATGTGGAGGGCGAGTTGGCCTTCGGTCATGACATCGAGCCGGATGGTCCGGAACGGTGCGAGCGAGCGCAGGTCCGCTGCCATGCGGCCGGTCCCGAGTTCGAGGTCGATACCGCGCGGCAGCAGGGAGCTTCCGGCCGTCAGGGTGTTGGTCTGGCTCAGCGTCGAGTGCCACGCCCCGTCGATCCGGGTGTAGGAGGTGAGCGACGAGACCTGTGCGCCGGTGCGATGGGTGGTCTGCGTGGGTGTCGGCACCGACAGCGCGATATCGGTGCCGCCGTCGTCGTTCGCCACCCGGGCGGTGGTCCGGTCGGCCCGGATGTCGATGTCGATGTCGGTGACCCACTTGGGGAATCCGTAGCCGTCGTGGCCGCGTACCTGGGCGATCTCGCTGCTGACCGGGAGCGACAGCACGTACGAGTGGAGATGATCGTCGGTGAGTCCGGCGAGCAGGTCCACGGTGCCGAGGCGTCCGTGCCGTGCCGGGCGGACCGCGATGCCGACCGCCGCCTCGGTGTAGAAGTCGATATCGCACACGTCGTAGCGGAACAGCATCAGCGAGACGATCCCGATGCCGGGCACGACCTCGAGCGGTGCGAGTTCGCGGGGGAGCCGGCCGCGGATGGTGCGGGTGCGGGCGAGCATCACCAGCCGGGCGGTCGAGATGCGGTAGTAGAAGTTCGGGGTGAACGTCTTGCCGATGCGGGAGCCGACCTCGGTCTTGGGCATCCGGCGGAAGAAGTCCACGCTGCTCACCCGTGGATCCGCCGCGATGGTGTCGAGGTCGGGCCGCATGCGATACGTGTCGTACAGGCCGCCTTCGGGGACGGTGACGACGCGGCCGTCGAGGGAGACCTTGACTGTGTTCTGAGAGGTCGATGGCATGGTTCCCGATTCCTCGCTCTAATGTATGCGGTGTTAACATCAGGCTAGGATCGAATGTAAGCGGTGTCAACACGTCTGCTCAGAGGAAGAAATCCCGCAGTGCCGCGGCCACCGCGGCGGCGTCGTGGGGGTGGTGGAACTGCCCCGGCAGGGTGATGGTGCGCGCGTCGGGCAGCGTCGCCCGGAGACGTTCGACGCTCGCGGTGCCGTAAGGGTCGGTGAGCTCGCCCGCGAGCAGGAGGGTGGGGACGTCGATGCCGGACCACGGGGTGATGTCGGAGTTCATGGCGGTCAGGCATTCGAGGTCGGCCACCAGGCCGGAGGCTCGGAAGGCCAGGCCGTCGGCGAGGGGCTGCAAGGCCGCGCGGGGCGGGGTGGGTTCGACAATGGCGGTGAAGAATTCGATGATCGCGTCCGCGGGGCGCGCGGCGGCCATGTGCTGGCGGATCGTTTCGAGGGTCGATGTCAGCGGGGAACCGGCGAGGGTCACCGGGGGCTCGTACAGCGCGAGGCGTCGGACCATCGACTGATCCCGGTGGAGTGCGTGCAGGGCGACCAGGCCGCCCGCGGAATGCCCGAAGACGAAGGCGGGGTCGTCCAGGGTCGCGAGCACCGCCGCCAGGTCGGCGGCCTGTTCGGTGAATTCGGCGGGCCGGGGGCCGTTTCCGCTCTCGCCGTATTCTCGCCGTTCGACCACGAGGACCCGGTAGTCCGGGGCCAGTAATTCTGCGAGCTGGAAATAGAGGTCGAGGGTGACCAGCGCGCCGGGGACGATAACCAGGGCCGGGCCGTCACCTCGGGAGTGAAAGACGATGCGGGTGCCGTCCGCCGATTCCACGGCTTCTCTGTATTGCGACATATATCTATAGTGGCAGATACCTGACGCCACATCGGCTGGTGGACAGTCGAATTCGCCGCCGGCGCTGCTGGATCGGGCGGGGGCGGCTAATTGTCGGCACGGGCCTTCGGGCGGGTGGCCGGCGACTCGCGGGAGGTAGGGGAGGGCGTGGAATACGGGGTGTGACGGTGGATTTGCCGACCATGAATTGATATTGGAGTTTCGTCCTTATTTCGCCACGTGCTCCGCTTAAGATCTCTAGGGCATCAGGCAATTGCTCGATGTAGAGCAGTTTTTCGCTCAGGAGGTGCGGAATGCTGGAAGCCGATTGGTGGATCCGGTCGAGGCCACTGTTGATTGCGGGTGCTTTGCCGTTCGCTGTGCTGCTCGGCACCGGAGTCGCCTCGGCGGCGCCGGAGGACTATGCGCCCCCGCCCGCCGCGCTACCGGCGCCACCGGATTGGCTATTGAACGGCCAACTACCTTCCATCGATGCGGCCGACCCGCTGCCGGGTGTGGATCCACAAGCGGTGGACTCGCTGTGCGCGTCCATTCCGGTCGATGCGCAGCGGTGCGGCGTCACCGTGGTCGACGCCGGTGTCGGCGCGGCCATCGGCGCGGGGATCGGGGCGGGCGTGTCCGCGCCGCTGGCGATCGCCACCGGACTGGTCGGCGCCGGGCTCGGATTCGTGGCCGGGATCCCGTTCCTGCCCACCGGTTTGGTGGTCGGACCGCTGGTTGGGGCGGCCGTCGGTGTGGCTGTCGTCGCCGGGCCCGCAGCCCTGCTGGGCGCGGCGTTGGGGGCGTCGGTCGGGGCGATCGTGGGCCTCACGACGCCGCTGCCGGTGGACGCGCCGATCGACGAGACCGGCGTGTCCACTGCGCTGGAGTAGCGGGCGCCCTATTCCGGTACGACGCGGACGAGTTCGGCGCTGAGGGTGTCGCCGGATTCGTCGGCGAGTGCGGCCGCCCGCAAGGCGGCCAGGTGTCCGGCGGCGTCGGCCCGGCCGGCCAGGTCGTGCGCCGCCCCCATGAGTTCGGCGAAGCTCTCGGCGCCATGCTCGTAGGTGGCGCCGTAGCCCTTCAGCACGCCCTGGCAGGCCAGGATTTCGCGGGCGAACTCGGCGTCGAAGGCCGCGGCGGCCACGGCCGTGCGCAACCATTGGTCGATGGCCTGCTGCTCACGGGCGTATCGCAGAGAGTGCGGGCGCAGCGGGCGCAGCCGGGCCGTCACCGATAGCGCGGTGAACCCGGTGATCGAACTGGTGTTGACCATCATGCCCCGGTGAGTGAGCCTGCCGATGAGGCGGCGAAAGGCACTGGACCGGTGAAGCATCGAGCCCAGGCGCACCGGCATGGTGTCGGTGATCTCGTCGACCTGCGGGTGTAGGTACTCGTGGACGTGAATGAGCTGGTCCGGTTCGGCGCCGGCCTCGGCCCGGATGCGGTCGGTGCGTTGGCGCCGGATCTTCTGCAGTGCAACCTGAATCGTGTCCTGGTAGCACATCCACAGGGCCAGCTGCCGCGCTGCCTCCACGGTGAGCCGCGCCGCGCCGTCGCGGTCGGGGTCGATGTCGGCGACTGTGGCGACACGCCGTAGATAGAGCCGCGCGTATCCCGGGTTCTGGTACACGGCGGTGCGAACCAGTCCGTGCAGGATCATCGATCGCGCGGCCGGCGGCATACCGCTGACCGTGCGCGCGAGCTCACGAAGTCGTGGGCCGACCAGCTCGCCGGGATCGGTGGCCGCGATCTCGTTGCGCCGCTGTTCCTCTCGCTCCTTGCGTTCGGCGGCGGTCAGAGGTTTGGGGATGAGCGTCAGCTCCACCGGCTGCGCGGTGGGGGGCGGGCTCGCCGGTTCGACGGTCGCCGCGGCCGCGTCGAAACCGTCGGCGAACGCCGCCAGCGACTGCTCGACGCCCTTGCCGAACGCACGGATCGGCGCTTCGCACTGCTCCCGGGTGAAGGGCAGCAGGCCGGATCCGGCGACCGCGCCGAACAAGGCCGCGCTGATCACGCTGCGGTGCTGCTCGGCCACCGCCATGAAATCGGTCGCGATCAGTCGCTTCGCGCCGCGCCGGGCGGTGTCGAGCAGCGCCGTGCCGTCGACGCGGCCGTCGCCGAGCGCCATCTTCTCGTCGATCGAGTAGACCCGGTGTGTGGAGGCGACCAGTGTGGTCCGGTCCGGGGTCGAGAAGCCGCGCTGCACGGCGCGAGCGGCCTCCATCAGTTCGGAGGCGATGACGATGTCGACTTCGCCGGGCGTGGGGAAGACGCTCAGCACCGGTGCCGCCCGGCCGGATCCGGTGGTGGCGTGCGCGGTGCGAGGGAACAGTTCCACGTAATAGACGGTGGCCCCGGTGCGTTGGGCCACACCGGGCACCGAGGTGGACTGCGCGTAGTGGTCGGCACTCTCGGCGACTTCGACGATCCAGTCCGCGAGCACGCCACCGCCCTCGCCGCCCATGGCCAGAATCGCGATGGTGATCGGGCGCTGCCCGTTGTACCAGCCGGTCATGACACCGCCTCCAATCCGGCCGCGCGGCGTTCGACGCCACGGGAGAGCATGCTGATCCACCACGCGCGCATCCTCGACAGCAGGCGGTCGCGGCGGGTGGGGTTGTAGACGACGTCGGTGCGATAGAACGACGGGCACAGCACCGCCGCGTGCGCGTTCGCGCCGCACACCCCGCAGCCGACACAGCTGTCGAGCACGGTGGCGATGGGGTCGGTGCGCATCGGATCCGGGTTGTCGGCGATGGTCAGGGACGGACAGCCCGAGATGCGGATACAGGCGTGATCGCCGGTGCAGGTTTCGGGGTCGACCCCGAAACGCTGCCGCACCACCCGCTCGCCCGCCTTCAACGCCTGTGCCCGCCGGGGTTTCTCGCGCCGCTGCCGGTTGAGCTGGCATTCGCTCTGCATGACAAGGACTTTCGGTCCCTGCTCGGGAGTGGTGAGCCCTTCGATGAAGGTGTCGCGCACGGTCGTTACGTCGTAGGTGTCGTCGATCGTGCGGGCCCAGCCGACTCCGATGCCGCGTACGGCTTGCTCGATCGGATGCTTGGTCGAGCGCGCGGGTGTCTCGGCGTGGGAGGACAGCACGTCCTGTCCTCCGGTGGCGGCGGCGTAATCGTTGTCGACAACCACCAGCAACTGGTCATTGCGGTTGAACACCGCATTGCCGACGCCGCTGGTCAGGCCGTTGTGCCAGAAACCGCCGTCACCCATGATCGCGATGGTGCGTCGATCGGAATCCTTCGAATTCAACGCCGATGCCGCGGCCGATCCGAGGCCGTAGCCCATGGTCGTGGCACCGAGATCGAACGGCGCGTTGACCGAGAACAGATGGCAGCCGATATCGGCGCTGACGTGATGCTGCCCGGTCTCCCGCTCGGCGAGCTTCAACCCGCTGAAGATGGGCCGCTCCGGGCAGCCGGTGCACAGCCCGGGCGGGCGCGGGCGCACCAGTTCCGGCTCGACCCGGGTGGCGAACGGGCTCGCGGGATCCTCGGCCGGGCGCAGCAGCGCGGGTTCGGAGGCGATCGCGTCCGGTTGATAGTCGGTCAGGAACCGGTGCAGGCCCCGGGTGAGCACCAACGAGGTGTACTCGCCCGCCATGGTGAACATGTCCTTGCCGTGCAAGGCGGTCGGTATCCCGGCGCGGCGCAGAACCGTGTTGATGTTCTGCTCGATGAAAT
The DNA here is from genome assembly GCF_042874235.1 of Nocardia sp. NPDC004151. Taxonomy (NCBI): domain Bacteria; kingdom Bacillati; phylum Actinomycetota; class Actinomycetes; order Mycobacteriales; family Nocardiaceae; genus Nocardia; species Nocardia sp. NPDC004151. Next base: position 144,055 of record NZ_JBIAMR010000007.1, read on the forward strand.
CCGGCTGGCCCTCTTCGACCAGCAGCACCGCGCGCTTGTCCGCGCAGAATTCGATGACTTCCTCGTCGATCACCGGATAGGCGACGTTCATGACGTACAGCGGAACCTTGGTGTCGCCGAAGGCATCCGAGCATCCGAGCAGTTCCATCGACCGGTTGAGGGTGTTGTACAGCCCGCCCTGGACGATGATGCCCACATCGGCGAGGTCCTCGCCGAATACCTCGTTGAGCCGGTGCTCGCGGATATAGTTCACCGCCGCGGGCCAGCGGTCTTGGATCTTCTCCTGCTCGTGGTGGAAGCTGGCGGGCGGCAGCACGATTCGGCTCACGTCCCGGGTCGGCCGCTGGGTCGCTTCGGTCACGGTCACCGGCGGGCGGCGGTTGTCCGAGGCCGTGAAGGTCCCGTGCAGGTGACACGAGCGCAGCCGCAACAGCAGGAACACCGGGGTGTTACTGGCCTCCGACAGCTGGAATCCGGATTCGACCGCGTTCACGATCGCGGGGATGTCGGGCCGCGGATCCAGCAGCCACATCTGCGATTTCATCGCGAACGCGTGCGAGCGCTCCTGCATGATGCTGGAGCCCTCGCCGTAATCCTCGCCCAGAATGACTAGTGCTCCGCCGGTGACGCCGCCACTGGCCAGATTGGCCAGGGCGTCGGCAGCAACGTTGGTGCCCACGGTCGACTTCCATGTCACCGCGCCACGCAGCGGGTAGTGCACCGAAGCGGCCAGCATCGCCGCCGCGGTGGCCTCGGAGGCACTGTTCTCGAAATAGACGCCCAGCTCGTCGAGTACCTCCTTGGAGTCGCCGAGGACGTCCATCAGATGTGAGATCGGCGCGCCCTGATAGCCGCCGACATAGGCGACGCCGGACTGCAGCAGCGCCTTGGTCACGGCCAGGATGCCTTCCACGTGCAGGGTGGTGCCTTCGCCCTGCCGGAGTTTGCCGACCTCGTTCGCGAATGATCGCTCCGCCATTGGCTTCTCCTCCTTATTCGCCGCGCTCGACCAGCGCCAGCACCCGCGCGGGGCTGCCGGAACCGCCGACGATCGGCAGCGGGCAGACGATCAACAGGGCGCCGACAGCGGGCAGCCGGCCGAGATTGCGCAGGCTGGTCAGACCCCATTTGCCCGCGCCCAGCAGCATGCTGTGGCAGGGGAAGGCGGTCTCGAAGCCCGCCGCCGCGCCGGCGTCGGTGCCGACGGTCTCCACCCCGAATCCGGTCAGGGTGGACTCCTCGGCCAGCCACGTGGCGCATTCGACGGACACTCCGGGTGTGTGGCCGCCGTTCGCGAATGCGACGGCGTCCTCGCCGCGCGCTTCCCACCCGGTCCGGTACAGCAGCCAGCCACCCGCGGGCAGCGGGCCGTGCTCGGCCTCCCAGCGTCGAATGTGGTCGATTTCCAACAGAAAGTCCGGATCTGCGGCGGCCTCGGCGGTCATGTCGATGACCGCGGCGGGTGCGACCAGCGTGCGCAGCGGAGCCTGCGAGACGTCGTGCCGGTCGCGACCGCTGACCCAGTGCACGGGCGCGTCCAGGTGGGTGCCGGTGTGCTCGCCGGTGTGAATGTTGTTCCAGTACCACGCGGGACCACGATCGTCGTAGCGGCTGATCTCCTCGAGCCGGAACGGGATGGTGTTGGCCAGTGGAGGCGGCAGCTCGAGGATCGGCGTGGACTCCTGCAGCGGCGTGGTCAGATCGATGATGTCGACAGCACCGGAGCGGGTCGCCTCGACAACGGCGTTGAGCAGGGACATCGCGACTCCTGAGAGTGAAAGACTGATGGGATGAGTGTGATTCGGCCGACAGTGCGCGGCTATCCGCAGGACGCGGCGGTTGTCCAGCGCGCGCTATCGCCGGCCACGAGCGCCGAACAGCCCCCGCGGCCGGGTGAGCGCGTGCGCGACCAGATGTCCTGAGCCGCCGCCCAATCCGGGCCCCGGATGCGTGGAGGCGCCGATCTGCCACAGGCCTCGCACGGGGGTGGCGTGGCGTCCAGCCGAGGGCAGCGGACGCCACAGATAGCTCTGGTCCACCTCGCACGAGCCCCCGTACGGATCTCCGCCGACAGCATTCGGATTGTGGGCGGCCAGATCGGCGGGCGTGATCACGTCGACCGCGAGCACCTTCCGGCGTAGGTCGGGGGCGTGGGCGGCGATCCGCGCGAGCACCCGATCGGCGAATCCGCGGGCGAGCGACGGGGTCCACCCGTCGGTGGTGTCGAGTTCCCCGGCAGCGTCTCCGCGCGGGGCGAACGGGAGTTCTTGTAGTTGTAGCCACAACGCCGCCGCGCTCTCGGGCACCCGGGTCGGATCGAGCACGTACTGCTGGCCGACCACGACGGTCGGACGGCGGGGGAGCAGCCCGGCTTCGGCTTCGGCGCAGGCGATTCCGGTGCTGCCGGAACCGTCGGACAGATGGATCAGCGGAGTGTCCGACAAACGGGCGTCGTGCCAGTCCAGCGGCGCCGACAGTGCCACGTGGATCTGCATCTCCGCGCGGCCGTAACGGAACACCGCGGCCTCGGCGCAGAGGGGAGCGGGCACCGCGCCGGGCGGTAAGAGGTTGCCGTACAACGCGGTCGGGGTCACCGAGGCGAGCACGGCGCGACGCGCACGCAGTGTGCGACCACGGCTCACCACGCCGGTCGCGCGGCCATGCTCCACGAGAATGCGCTCGACCGGCGTCGACGTGCTCACCTGCACGCCGAGTGATCCGAGCAGCGATTCGAAGGCGGTGAGCAGCCCGCCCGAGCCGCCTGCCACGACAGGCAGTCCAGCGCCGTGCAGAGTGGCCGCGAACAACGGGATCATCACCCCGCCGGAGGCGTGGTCCGGGGACAATCCGGCGTGCAGGAGCCACGGCGTGAACAAGTGATCGACCTCGGGGCCGTGGAATTCACGGCGCAGGTAGCCGCGACCGCTGCTGGCGGCCGTGCGCAACCAGGCCTCGGCACCGCGACGCCCGTTGCCGCGTAGCAGTCCGGCCAGCGGGCCGAGTGCGGCGGGCGAGCGCAGATCGGCGTTCATCAGTCCGCCGATCGGAGCCGCGCTGGCGGCGAGCTGGTTCAGCATCGCCAGATAGGCGTCGCCGTCTCCGTCATGTGTGAACAGCGCGGCGGTGCGTTCCGGATCGCGGTGTGCGATCGAGACCTGGCCGTCGTCGGCGACGCTGGCGGTCACCCACTCGTCGCTGTTGCGGTACTCGAGTCCGTGCTTGTGCAGGTCCGCGCCGAGTTCGGCGTAGGCGGGCCCGGACACGAACATCGGATGCCACGACGAGTAGGTGTCGTGCCGATAGCCGGGCAGTGTGCGTTCCTCGGTGGCGATGAAACCGCCGATCTCGCTGTTGCCTTCGAGGAGCAGCACCGACCAGCCGGCGCGAGCCAATTCGGCCGCGGCCACCAGGCCGTTGATCCCGGAGCCGATGACTATCGCGTCGGCATCGGTTGTGATGGCGGTCATAGCTCGCACGGTAGGAGCGGTGCGCCCGCGGGGCTATACGGTCCGCGCGGACGCTATCCGGATTCCGTGCTTCGCGCGGGATCGGCTGTGGCGCTGTGCGGCCCGGGCCGGTACCGCGGCGCGGGCCCGCACGTCACGCCCGGCGGTAGCCCGCCAGGATGGAATCGTCGACGTCGGGCAGGTTGACGACGATATTGTCCGGGGTGCGGCAGGTCAGCCAGACCAGCTGCTCGGTGGTGCTCATATTGACCTCGACGTGCGGCATGAACGGCGGCACGAACACGAAGTCGCCCGCGTACATCTCGACGTATTCCTGGTAGTTCTCGCCGTAGTAGATGCGGGCGGTGCCGCTGAGCACGTAACCGCCCGTCTCGGCCTCGCCGTGGTGGTGCGGCAGCGAGCGATAGCCGGGCTCGTTGGTCACCTTGCCGTACCAGATCTTGGTAGCCGGGGTGTGTTGCGGACTGACGCCCGAGACCCGGACCGCGCCACCGGATTGCGCCGTTCCGGTGAACTCTTCGCCGGCCCGGGTGAGGATCGGGGCGGTCCCGGTGGTGATTTCGCTGGTCATCGTGATTCCTTTCCGTCCCGCGTCGCGGGCACGATTTCGGTGGGGGAAAAGGTGATTCGGTTGCGGAGCAGGCCGATTCCCTCGATCTCGGTCTCGACGACATCGCCGGGCCGCAGATAGCGCGGCGGATCCGCCGCGATGCCGACGCCGCCGGGGGTGCCGGTCAGCACCACGTCGCCCGGGCGCAGCACGGTGAAGGCCGAGATGTAGGACAGCAGCGTCGCCGGGTCGAAGACCAGATCGTCGGTGCGCCCGGTCTGCTCCTCGACGCCGTTGACCCGGCAGGTGATGCGCAGGCCGTCACGGGGATCGGCTTCGTCGGGCGTCACCAGCTCCGGCCCCAGGGGCGTGGTGGCGTCGAAGGCCTTGCCCTGCAACCACTGTGGCGTCCGCCGTTGCCAGGAGCGGACCGAGAAGTCGTTCGCGACGGTGTATCCCGCGACGGCCGCGAGCGCGGTCTCGGGGTCGGCGTGACGCAGCGTGGCTCCGACGACGATCGCCAGCTCGGCCTCCCAGTCGACGAGCATCTCCTCGGCCGTGCCGGGCACCGCGATATCGGCGTCCCAGGCAGTGAGGGTGTCGGCGAATTTCGCGAAGAGCGTGGGGAATTCGGGTTCCCGGTGGCCGAGCTCGGCGATGTGGGCGCGGTAGTTGTGGCCGCAGCAGACGATCTTCGACGGCGCGAGCACGACGGGAGCCGCGCGGCCCGGCGCTGCGGGCCGGGTGGACAGGGGCGGTCGGCTCGGGGGAACCGGCTCGCGGAGCAGGGCGCCGACGTCGGCGGCAGAGGTCGCGTACCACTGCCCGTCCAGTCGGATATCGGCGCGGCTGCCGCCGTCGTCGCTGAGAACTGTGCGCAAACGCATCGCTGGAGACTCCAGGGATTCGGCCGGGATTGTCCGCGGCTGGTGCGAACGCTCGCCGGCGTTGGGCTATGTAGCGTTCTATTGACGGTGGTAACCGTAACACCATATTGTGGTGCGAGCCACCCCCAATCGAATCGGCTCGCCGCCCGGTGGGTCTCAGCGAGAAAGAGGCGAAATGTTCGTCGACCACATCAATCCGCCCGAACTGGTGAAACCGTCCGGCTTCTCCCACGCCACCCGCTGCGGCGACATCGTTCACCTGGCCGGGCAGACCGCCCTGACGCTGGACGGCACGATCGTCGAGGGCGGCATCCTCGCCCAGTTCCGGCAGGCGCTGACCAACGTGCTCACCGCGCTCGAGGCCGCCGGCGGCACGCCGCAGGATCTGCTCTCGGTGACCATCTACCTGCTCGACATCCCCGGCTATCAGGCCGTCGGCAGGGAGATCGGCCGCATCTGGCGGGAGCTGGTGGGGGAGGCGTACCCGGCCATGGCCGGTGTCGGCGTCACCGCGCTCTGGCAGCCCGAGGCGCTGGTGGAGATCCAAGCGGTGGCCGCCCTGGGTTCCGACCGGTCCTGAGCTCGGCTCAGCAGTTCGAAAGGGGCCGAGTCCGATGCTCACACCCTCCGCACACGACGACACCTTCTGCCGGGACCGCCTCCCGCCCGCCGCCGAGTGGCCCGACCTGATCCTCGATCCGAGCGGCCCGCGGGACTCGGACCGGCTCAATTGCGCGACCGCCCTGCTCGACGCGGCGGTCACCACCCACGGCCGAGAGCGGGCGTGCCTGCACGCCGACACCGAAACCTGGACCTACGGAGACCTTCTCGACCGCGCGAATCAGATCGCGCACCTGCTGGCCGACGACTACGGCCTGGTCCCCGGCAACCGCGTCCTGCTGCGCGCACCCAATACCGCATGGCTGGTCGCCTGCTGGTTCGGTGTGGTCAAGGCTGGTGGCGTGGTGGTGACCACCATGCCGCTGCTGCGCGCACCCGAACTGGCCAAACTGATCGAGCTGACCCGTCCCGCGCTGGCGCTGTGCGACCACCGGCTGCTGGGCGAACTGGCCGCGGCGGATCCCGGACTGCCGATCTGCGCGTTCGGTGGTCCGGGCGCGGACGACCTGATCCGCAGGGCCGCAACGAAACCCGTGGGCTACGCCGACGTACAGACCGCCGCTGACGACGTCGTCCTGCTCGCCCCAACCTCGGGCACGACAGGAATCCCCAAGGCGACCATGCACTTCCACCGCGACGTGCTGGCCATCGCCGACACCTTCTCCGCGCGGGTCGTGCGCCCGCACCGTGACGACGTCTTCGCCGGAACGCCGCCGGTGGCCTTCACCTTCGGCCTCGGTGGGCTGGTGATCTTCCCGATCGCGGTGGGCGCGTCGGTGGCTCTGTTGGAAAAGCCCGAGCCCGACGCGCTGGTGGCGGCGATCGAGAAGTACTCGGTCACGGTGCTCTTCACCGCACCGACCGCCTACAAGGCGCTGCTCAAACGCGACGACACCGACCGCCTTCGATCGCTACGGCGCTGTGTGTCGGCGGGTGAGCATCTGCCCCTGGACGTCTTCGAGCGGTTCCGGGACCGGACCGGGCTCGCGATCATCAACGGCATCGGCGGCACCGAGATGCTGCACGTGTTCATCGCCGCCGCCGACGAGATCCGGCCCGGTTCCACCGGGCGCGTCGTCCCCGGATTCCACGCCGAGATCCAGGACGATGATGGTCATCCGGTGCCCGACGGCACCCCCGGCCGGCTCGCCGTGCGCGGCCCGACCGGCTGCCGCTATCTGGCCGACAGCCGCCAGCGGGAGTTCGTCCGCAATGGCTGGAACCTGACCGGCGACACCTACACCCGCGATGCCGACGGCTACTTCTGGTACCACGCGCGCAACGACGACATGATCGTCTCCGCCGGCTACAACATCGGAGCCCCCGAGGTCGAGGCGGTCCTCGATCAGCACCCCGACGTCGTGGAGAGTGCGGTGATCGGGATACCGGACGAGGACCGCGGCATGATCGTGCACGCGGTGGTGGTGCTGCGCCCCGGAGTCCCCGGAGACGACGCGAAGATTCGCGAACTGCAGCTCTTCGCGAAGAACACCGCGGCGCCCTACAAATACCCCCGCAGTGTCGAATTCGCCGACGAGCTGCCCCGCAATCCCAGCGGCAAGCTGCTGCGCTATCGCCTGCGGGAACGGTGGGCCGTGCGATGACCGGCATCGTCGTGCACCGCGTCGTCGACTGGCAGGACACCGACGCGGCGGGCCACTACCACCACGGCACGGTGGTGCGGTGGGTAGAGGCGGCCGAGGCGGCGCTGCTCGAATCCTTGGGGCTGCGTGGGCTGTTCGGCGGCATTCCGCGGGTCCGGTACGAGGTGGACTACCTGGAGCGTCTGTGGTTCGGTGACACCGCGGCCATCGATTTGACCGTCGCCGCCGTCGGCCGTTCCTCGGTCCGCTACGACTTCGTCATCCGCCGGATTCCGGCCGAGACCCGTACGCACACGGCGGAACCGCCCGCCATCGCCGCCCGCGGCTCGCTCACCGCCGTGCACGCACCCGACGCCACCGGCGGCTCCCGGCCGTGGCCCGCTTCCCTCGCCGCCGCGTTGCGCGCCGGCGTGCCAATCGATTCCGAACCGACTTCGACCCAGTTAATGTGAGGCTTCCATGCGTATCGCAGTGATCGGCGGTGGGCCCGCAGGGCTGTACTTCTCCGCCCTGATGAAACAACTCGACCCGACCCACGACATCACCATCTGGGAGCGCAATGCTCCCGACGACACCTTCGGCTTCGGTGTGGTCTTCTCCGACGAGACGCTCGGTGGCATCGAACACGCCGACGAGTACATCTACCGCGCGATGAGCGAAGGCTTCGCCCGCTGGAGCGATATCGACATCAACTATCGGGGCGAGGTCCGCACCTCCGGCGGCCAGGGCTTCGCGGCCATGAGCCGCAAGGAACTGCTCGGCATCCTGCAGCGGCGCTGCGCCGACCTCGGCGTCACCATCCACTTCCGTTCGGTCGCACCCGATGTCGAAGAACTCGCGGCGACTCACGATCTGGTACTGGCGGCCGACGGCTTGAACTCGGCGGTGCGCACGCGTTTCGCGGACGTCTTCGGACCCGACCTGGACCGCCGCCACAACAAGTACATGTGGCTGGGCACCGACCGGGTGTTCGAGGCGTTCGAGTTCTTCATCGCGCACACGCCCCACGGCGTGATGCAGGTGCACGGCTATCCGTTCAGTGCCGAGCAGAGCACCTTCATCGTCGAGATGCACGAGTCGGTCTGGCGCGATGCCGGTTTCGACGCCTTCGCCGACCGTGAATTCCAGCCCGGCGAGAACGACGAGAAGTCCATCGCGCTGTTGTCGGAGATCTTCGCGGACGAGCTCGACGGTCACGGGCTGCAGGCCAACAATTCCCGGTGGATCGACTTCACCACCGTCCGTAACCGGACCTGGCGGCACGGCAATATCGTCCTGATCGGCGACGCCGCCCACACCGCGCATTTCTCCATCGGCTCGGGCACCAAACTCGCCATGGAGGACGCGCTCGCACTGGCCGCCTGCCTGCACGAGAACGACTCCGTCGCCACCGGACTCGCCGCCTACGAGATCGAGCGCAAGCCCGTCGTGGAGTCCATCCAGCGAGCGGCGCAGGCCAGCCTGGAATGGTTCGAATCTATAGGGCAGTACGCTGAGCAGGCGCCCGACCAGTTCGCGTTCAACCTGCTCACCCGCAGTCGCCGCATCACCTACGACAACCTGCGGCTGCGCGACAACGGATTCGTCGACCGGATCGACGGGTGGTACTTGTCGAGCCAGGACGAATCGGCGCGGGACGGGGCCGGTGAGGCCCGCCCGCCCATGTTCTACCCGCTGCGGCTGCGCGGCATCGAGCTGCCCAACCGAATCCTGGTCTCGCCGATGGACATGTACTCCGCCGTGGACGGGGTGCCGAACGATTTCCACCTGGTCCACCTGGGCGGCAAGGCGCTCGGCGGCGCCGGCCTGGTGATGACCGAGATGGTCTGCGTCTCCCCACAAGGGCGCATCACGCCCGGATGCGCGGGCCTGTACACACCGGAACAGGAGCTGGCCTGGGCGCGCGTCACGGACTTCGTGCACACCAGGTCCAACGCGAAGATCGGTGTGCAGCTGGGCCATTCGGGTCGCAAGGGGTCCACGAAGGTGATGTGGGAGGGCATCGACGATCCGCTGGCGACCGGCGGTTGGGACGTCGTCGGCCCTTCCGCGCTGCCGTACGGTCCGGACAGTCGCGCGCCACGTGAGATCACGCTCGCGGAGATGGACGAGATCACCGCGCAGTTCGCCGAATCCGCGCGCGCGGCCGCCCGCGCCGGGTTCGACCTGCTCGAATTGCACTGCGCCCATGGGTATCTGCTGTCGTCGTTCCTGTCACCGCTGGCGAATCGCCGCACGGACGAATTCGGTGGGTCCCTCGCCAACCGGCTGCGGTTCCCGCTGCGTGTCCTCGACGTGGTCCGGAAGGAGTGGCCCGCGGATCTGCCGCTGTCGGTGCGTATTTCGGCCACCGACTGGGCCGAGGGCGGCACCACCGTCGACGACGCGGTCGAGATCGCGCGCGCCTTCGCCGAACACGGCGCGGACGTGCTGCACGTATCGTCGGGCCAGGTGGTCAAGCACGAGAAGCCCGCGTTCGGGCGCAGCTACCAGACACCGTTCGCCGACCGGATCCGGCAGGAGATCGGGGTGCCCTACGGGGTCGCCGTGGTGGCCGTCGGGGCCATCTCGTCCTACGACGACGTGAACTCGGTGCTGTTGGCCGGGCGCGCCGACCTGGTCGCCATCGGACGTGCGCACCTGTGGGATCCGCAGTGGACCCTGCACGCCGCGGTGGAGCAGGGCTACCGCGGTGCGGGGGCCGAATGGCCCGCGCCCTTCCGGGCGGGCAACCGGAAGCCGCCCAGTGGCCGCACCGACGGACCGCCGCCGCGTCTGCAGTTGATCCGCGCGGCCGAAGGCTCCGCCGATGGCGGGCGGCGCTGGCAGCCGGTCTCGCAACACTGAGTGGATCGCACGATCCCCCCGTCCGGACATCGGGCGGGGGGATCCTTGTCGTGGTGACGTTCTCGTTCCGTCCGAAGGGAGCGTTCGGCGAGAACGCGTGTGCCTAGGCGCGGGCCGCGCGATCGTGCTCCAGGCGAAGCGTCTGTGAGGGTGATTCGCCGTAGCGGCTGCGATACAGCACCGAGAACCGGCCCGCGTGCAGGAATCCCCATCGGATCGCGATATCGGTGACCGTCGCGGTGGCCGGATCGGCCTGCAACAGATCGGTTCGCACCCGGCGCAGCCGGACATCGCGCAGGTATGCCATCGGGGTGGTGTCGTAGTAGCGGCGGAAGCCGTCCTGCAGCGTCCGGGTGCCCACGCCGACCGCGTCGGCGATGTCGTCGATGGTCAACGGTTCGTGGGCGTGCGCGTCGATCAGCTCCGCGGCCCGGGCGATGGGCCGGGCCACCACGGGCCCTGGGTGGCCCTCGAGCTCATCGCGATAGTTGTTCGGCTGGCCGAGCAGCAACTGGCTGACCAGCAGACCCTCGAATTCGCGGACCGGAATCGAGTCCGGCGCCGCGGACCCGCCGACGGCCTCGGCCAGGAGCTCGAGGATCCCGCGCCAGGTGCGCCCGGCGGGCGTCGTGAGATCCATACGCGGTTGGAATGCCAAGGGCGCGACCGGCTCTCGGCCGAGCTTCTTGCGCAGCGTGTCCTGTACGGCGCCGCGATCCAGGCGCAGTAGCAGCTGCCGGTTCGCGCCCTCCCACGACATGGAGACCCGGGGCCCGGGTTCCAGCACCGAGGCGACCTCGGGGGTGGATGTGAAACTCTCGGCGCCGACGGTGATCGTGGCGCGGCCGACGAGCGGCACCTGGATGAGATAGAAGTCGTCGATGTCGCGCGGGTCGATGCGGACGTCGGCGCCGTACTCCAGGTAGTACACGCCCGAACCGCTCCAGCGCAGGCCGTGAAAGTGGGCGTCGAGGCCGGTGCCGCCGCTCAGTGGCGACAGCCGGTGATCGCAGAACGCCTCGCCGACGGCGGCGCGCACGAGATCGGGGTCGCCGGACGCGGCCAGGCAGTGTGCGGCGAGCGGGCGCTCGTCAACGGTCATCCGGCCTCCAGGTACTTCGCATTCTCATATCGCATTCACAACTATCGTCATGAATTCGCACTATGAGTTTGTTCCATGCTGCCGCCGCGCGTCTCGGAAATCGGTCGAATACGCGGTGGGCGGACAGGTTCCGCGTTTGCGGGATAGCTGCGCGACCGGCTGCTCCCTACCGTGACTCGGGTCACAGCACCGAGTGTAATCGGAGGGCAAGATGCCAAATCCCCCCATCTCGCTGGCGGGGAAGACCGCCATCGTCACAGGTGGCGCGACCCTGTTCGGGGCGAGCGTGGTTGGTGAACTGATCGCGGCCGGGGCGCAGGTCGTCGTCGCGGACATCGACGAGGACGGCGGAACGGCGGTCGCCGATCGCTTCGACCGGGCCGTGTTCGTCCGCACCGACATCACCAGTGACGAGTCCATCGAACAGTGCGTCGCGGGCGCGGTCGAACGCTTCGGCGCACTCGACATCCTGGTCAATCTGGCGTGCTCGTACGGCGACGACGGAGCCGACACCGACCGCGCGACCTGGCTGCGCACGCTCGAGGTCAACCTCGTCGGCGCCGCGCTGTTCGCCGGCGCCGCCCGCCCCGAACTGGCCCGCACGCGCGGCACGATCGTCAACCTGAGTTCGATCTCGGCCAAGGTCGCGCAGACGGGGCGGTGGACCTATCCGGCCAGCAAGGCCGCCATCGCGCAGCTCACCCGCAGCATGGCCATGGACTACGCGGCCGACGGGATCCGGGTCAACGCGGTGAGCCCGGGCTGGACCTGGTCCAAGATCATGGACGAACTTTCCGGCGGCGACCGCGCGCACACCGATTCCGTCGCCGCGCCCTTCCACCTGCTCGCCCGCGTCGGCGATCCGGCCGAGGTGGGCCGCGTCATCGCCTTCCTGGTCTCGGACGCCGCCTCGTTCGTCACCGGCGCGGAGTGGGCGGTGGATGGCGGCTACTCCGCGCTGGGTCCCGAGCGCGCCGAGAGCGCCATCCCGCGCCTCGCGCCCGTCCCGGCGTCCTGACCCGACATCGAAAACCGAAGGAACACAATGCGTACCATTACCATCATCGGGGCTGGGCAATCCGGTCTGCAGCTCGGCATCGGACTGCTGGACGCGGGCTACGACGTCCGGATCGTCTCCAACCGCACAGCGGACGAGATTCTCACGGGCCGCGTCAGCTCCAGCCAGTGCATGTTCGGCGGCGCGCTCGCTCGCGAACGCGCACTCGGACTGGACTTCTGGACCGCGGAGTGCCCGGATGTCGAGGGCATCGGCTTCACCGTGCCCGACGGCAACGGCGGCCAAGCCATCTCCTGGGCCGCCCGCCTGGACCTGCCCGCGCAGTCGGTCGACCAGCGAGTGAAGATGCCGCGCTGGATGCGCGAATTCACCGACCGGGGCGGACGTCTCGACATCCACGACGCCGGCCTCGACGACCTCGAGGACTACGCGCGCGAGTCCGATCTGGTCCTGGTCGCCGCGGGCAAGGGTGACATCGCGAAGATGTTCGAACGCGACTCGGACCGTTCGGCATTCGACCGTCCGCAGCGCGCCCTGGCACTGACCTACGTGACCGGCATGACGCCGCGCGAACCGTATTCGGCGGTGTCGTTCAATCTGATTCCGGGCATCGGCGAGTACTTCGTGTTCCCTGCCCTGACCACCTCCGGCCCCTGCGAGATCATGGTCATGGAGGGCGTGCCCGGCGGCCCGATGGATTGCTTCGGCGGTGTCACCGATCCCGGGCAGCACCTCGAGATCGCGAAGAAGATCGTCGACACCTACCTGCCGTGGGAAGCCGAACGGTGCCGCGATCTTGCCCTCACCGACGATCTGGGCGTGCTCGCGGGCCGGTTTCCGCCCACCGTGCGCCGTCCCGTCGGCGTGCTGCCCTCGGGTGCGCCCGTGCTCGGCATGGCCGACGTGGTCGTGCTGAACGACCCCATCACCGGACAGGGTTCCAACAACGCCGCCAAATGCGCGTCGTCCTACCTGTCGAGCATCCTCGAGCACGGCGACCGGCCCTTCGATCGACAGTTCATGCACGACACCTTCGAAAGGTATTGGGACTACGCCCAATACGTGGTGAACTGGACCAACGGCATGCTGATGCCCCCGCCTGAACACGCGATGGCGCTGCTCGGCGCGGCCGGTGAGCAGACCCGGATCGCCCGCCGCTTCGCCAACGGATTCGACGATCCTCGCGACTTCTTCCACTGGTTCATGGACCCCGAGGGTGCGCGTGCGTATCTCGGCGACCTCACCCCGGTGGCATGAACACCCGCCCACCCCGCCGCGTTGCCATCATCGGCGCGGGCCAGGCCGGAGCGTTGCTGGCGCTGGGACTTCGGCGTCACGGCGTCACGGTGACACTGATCGGGGACCGCACCTCCGAGCAGGTCCGCACCGGACCGGTGCTGTCGAGCCAATGCCTGTTCGGCTCCGCGCTGCGCGTCATGAACCGGATCGTCGACGCCGACGACAGTGACGCGCCCGCCATCGACCGGCTGGCGCTGAGCGTTGACGGAGTCGGCACGGTCGTGTCGGCGCTCCAGAGCCCGGCGCGTTCGATCGACCAGCGGGTGGCGTGCGCCGCCCTGATCGAGGCATTCCGTACCGAAGGCGGTGATTTCCAGGTCGAGGACGTGACCCCGGAACGTCTGGATTCCCTTGCCGCCCAGCACGATCTGACCATCGTGGCGACCGGGGCGGGTGACCTGGGCCGGATGTTCGTGCGCGACCGCGCGCGCTCGCCGCATGATCGGCCACGCCGTGCGCTGGCCGTGGCCTACGTCTGTGGCCTGTTGCCCGACGACAGCGGCGCCGATCTCACCGTGTCGGTGATGCCGGGCGTGGGGGAGGTGATCACGCTGCCCGCGCTGACCACCTCGGGCCCGTGCTCGATCCTGGTCCTCGAGGCTGTCCCCGGTGGTCCCATGGACCGCTTCGACGACGTCCAGAACCCGCAGGATCATCTGACCCGCTGCCTCGAGGTGCTCGGCGACGCGTTCCCGAAGGTCGCGGCCCGGGCGAGCGAGGTCGAGCTCACCGACGACGGCGGCGTGCTGCGCGGCCGCCTGACACCCACGGTGCGCCGACCGGTGGCGTTCACCGCCGCGGGACATCCGGTGCTGGGACTGGCCGACGCGGTCGTGCTCAACGACCCGCTGACCGCGCAGGGTGCCAACAATGCCGTGCACGCCGCAGGCATCTACCTCGACGCGATCCTGCAGCGCGGCACGCGGGCCTTCGACACCGACTGGATGCACGAGGTGTTCGAATCGTTCTGGCGCAGTTGGGGCCGGTGGTCGGTGGCATGGACCAACCGCATGCTCACCGAGACCCCCGAACACGTCCTGGACCTGGTTCGGGCCGGGGCTGACGAGCCGGCGGTGGCAGGGTTGTTCGCTACCGGCTTCGACGACCCCAGCACCCTGCACGACTGGTGGTTCGACCGCACCGACGCCGAGCGCATGCTCGCGGCGGTGCTCGCCGACACCCGCGGGGTCGATCCGCGCGCGCTGCGCAACGCCTTCGGCCAGTACGCGACCGGTGTGACGGTGGTGACCTCGCGTGCTCCCGACGGCCGCAAGCTCGGGGTGACCGCCAACTCGTTCACCTCGGTCTCGCTGGATCCGCCGCTGGTCGCCTGGTGCCCGGCCAAGAAGGCGCCGAGCCTGCCGGATCTGGTCGCGGCCACGCATTTCGCGGTCAATGTGCTCGCCGCGGATCAGCACGAGCTGTCGCGGCAGTTCGCCACCCCCGCACCCGACAAGTTCGCGGGAGTGGCCCACCACGACGGCATCGCGGGAGTCCCGTTGCTGGACAACAGCATCGCGCGCTTCCAGTGCCGGACCGTGCAGCGCGTGGAGGCGGGCGACCACGTCATCTTCATCGGTGAGGTGGAGCATTTCGACACCAGTGCGGGCCAGCCGCTGGTCTTTCATTCCGGCGGTTACCGCGTGGCCGCCGACCATCCCGATTTCGTGTGAACGGGCGCCCGCCGACCGGGCGCCGCTACGAAGGAACCAAACATATGGGCGAGTACATCGACGTCATCAAGAAGTCCGGCGAGCGCTTCGCCGCTTACCTGGCCGTGCCGGAACGGGGCTCGGGTCCCGGACTGGTGCTGCTGCAAGAGATCTTCGGCATCAACGACTACATGCGCGAGATGGCCGACCGTTACGCCGCCGAGGGCTATGTCGTGCTGGTGCCCGACCTGTTCTGGCGGTCGGAACACCGCGTCGAACTCGGATACGACGAGGCGGGTTTCGCCCGCGGGCTGCGATTGCGCGATGAACTCGACCTCGACCGCGCGGTCGAGGACATCGGCGACACCGTGGCGGCGCTGCGGTCGCGGGACGAGCACGCCGGCGGCGTCGGCGCGCTCGGCTACTGCCTCGGTGGACTGCTCGCCTATCTGGCGGCGCTGCGACTGCCCATCGACTGCGCGGTCAGCTATTACGGCGTCGGCGTGCACGAACACCTCGACGCGGCGGGCAAACTGGCGGTCCCGATGACCTTCCATCTCGCCGAACTCGACCCCTACTGCCCGGAACCGGCCCGCGCCGCGATTCGCGCGGCCTTCGCGGACAACGATCGCGTCCGCGTCTACGACTACGCCGGCGTGGACCACGCGTTCGCGACCTTCGGGCGCGACACCTACGAACCGTTGAGCACCGCAATGGCGTACTCCCGCACGCTGGAGGTGATCCGGCAGTCGATCGGTCCACGCTACGACCTGTCGGCGTTGTGGGATGGCCACATCTACTACGAGTTCGAGGCCCGAGACGTTCCCGCGACCATGGCCACCATGGTCGCCGAGCCGTACGTCAATCACATCCCCACCCTCACCGGCGGTGTCGGGCAGCGGGATCTGTCGCGGTTCTACGCCCATCACTTCGTGCACGCGAATCCCGCTGACACCAAGTCGATTCCGATCTCGCGCACCATCGGGGCCGACCGCATCGTGGAGGAGCAGCTGTTCTGCTTCACCCACGACCGGGAGATCGACTGGATGCTGCCGGGCATCGCGCCCACGGGCCGCTACGTGGAGGTGCCGCTGGTCGCCATCGTCACCTTCCGCAACGACAAACTCGACAACGAGCACATCTATTGGGACCAGGCGAGCGTCCTGGTGCAGATCGGACTGCTGGATCCGGCCGGGTTGCCGGTCTCGGGCGTCGCGCAGGCCCGCAAGTTGCTCGACAAGAGCCTGCCGTCCAACGAACTGATGGCCAGATGGAGCACCAGCGCGAACAAGAATATAGAGGTACTGTGACGAACGAAAAGTTGGCGCGATAATTGTTGGAATCCTTCGCCGGTGGCCACCGGCCCGCTCGATGGGAAGAATCGATGCCCACCCGCACCCTGCCCACATCCGCGATCTTCACCGCGGCCGTCACGCTGAACCCGGCCGAGCCGCAGCACTTCGACGTGGCGTTCGACGCCACCACGCAGCCCTGCCCCTGGCCGAAGGCGTACGGCGGCGATGTGGTCGCCCAGGCCGCCGCCGCGGCGATGCGCTCGGTGGGCGACGGCAAGACGCTGCACTCGATGCACAGCTACTTCCTGCGGCCCGCCGACATCGGCGCGGTGGTGCGCTACGAGGTGGAACTGCTGCGCGACGGCCGCGGCTACAGCACCCGCCAGGTCCGCGGCTACCAGAACGGCAAGCCCGTGTACGTGTGCCTGGCGAACTTCGCCGCGGGCGAGCCGGGCGGCGCCTTCGCCGCCGAGCTCACCGCGGACGTCCGCGGCCCCGAAAACCTGCCCAGCTCAGCCGATTATCTGGCCGCGCGCAGTGGCGGGACCATGACCGCCGAGTCCAAGGAGTACTGGTCGGCGGGGCGCAGCTTCGACATGCGGCATGTACCCGGCCCGGTCTATCTGACCGTCGACGGAGAGCGCGCGCCCCATCAGGCGGTGTGGGTGAAACCGTTCGATCCGCTGCGGCCGGTGACCGGGCTCACCGACGCGCAGCGTGATGTCGCGGCGCTCGCCTACGTCTGCGACTACACCATTCTCGAACCCGTGCTGCGGGTGCTGGATCTGCCGTGGGCGCGTCCGGGCCTGACCACGGCCAGTCTCGATCACGCCATGTGGTTCCACCGTCCCGCTCCGGTGGGGGACTGGCTGCTGTACGTCCAGGAGGCGGTCGCCGCCGATGATGGCCGCGGGCTGGGCTACGGCCGGTTCTACGACCGGGAAGGCCGGCACGTCGCCACGGTTCTGCAGGAAGGAATGATTCGCGCGCAGTGAACCGGGGACCGTATGGTGCAGATATGACGACAGAGTCGGAGGCGGCACTCGGGAACGGTCGCGGCCGTGACGCCCGCCTCGCCCAGGTGATCATCACCATCTTCGGTCTGTGCGCCCGCGCCGAAGGCAACTGGCTGTCCACCGCGTCGGTGATCGAGCTGATGGGGGACGTGGGTCTCGACGCCCAGGCGGTGCGCTCCTCGATTTCCCGGCTCAAGCGGCGCGGTGTGCTGGTCAGCGAGCGAAACGCCGGTGCGGCCGGATATTCGCTGTCCGAGTCGACGCTCGAGGTTCTCGCCGAAGGCGATGTGCGAATCTTCCAGCGCGCCAGGGCATCCGAAGAAGACGGCTGGATCCTGGTGGTCTTCTCGGTGCCGGAGTCCGAACGCGAGCAGCGCCACGCGCTGCGTTCGAGCCTGACCCGGCTCGGCTTCGGCACCGCCGCGCCGGGGGTCTGGATCGGACCCGGGACGCTCGCCCGTGAGACGCGCCAGACGCTCGAGCGGCGCGGCCTGTCGGGATACGTGGACATGTTCGCGGGCACTCATCTCGGATTCGGCGACATGCGGTCGAAGGTGCGCGAGTGGTGGGATCTGGCCGAACTCACCCAGTTGTACGCGGACTTCCTGCAGCGGTATCGGCCTGTGCTGTACCAGGTGACCTCCGGCGGCATGACCACGCAGGAGGCGTTCGCACTGTATGTCCCGATGCTCACCGAATGGCGGCGGCTGCCCTACCGCGACCCGGGGCTGCCGCTGTCGGTGCTGCCCCCGGCATGGAACGGGGAGGCGGCAGGCACGCTGTTCGGGGAGCTGGACGACGCCCTCGGGCCCCTCGCCCGCAAGCACGCGTTGTCGGTGATCCACGGGCAGCGCGTGAAGCGGGAGAAGGCGTCGCCCGCGTCGCAACGGGCCTGAACAGGCATTCGTCGAGCGGATTCAGCCCTCCAGCCGGGTGTTGAGGATCCGGGCGATCTGGGCGACCGAGTCCGGGTCGGTCATCGCCAGGTGGGCGGTGTCGATGTCGAAGGCCGAAATGCGGCCGCGCACAACCGGTGTCCAGCCGTTGTGGCCCTCGGCGTCGGAGCGTCGATCCCGTGTCGCGGTGAAATAGAGCATGTCGGTGTCGAGGACCTCGGGGCGGTGGGCGGCGGCCGCCCGGATCGCCAGGTTGTAGGCGTCGGTGAGGCGCTCGATCATGGCGGCGTCGATGCCGAGTCCGGCCCCGAGGTGCTGTTCGATCAGGTCGGCGGCCTCCTGAGCGGTCGCCTCGGGGCTCACGTAGTCGACGCCCATGACCGGACCCAGGTTGCTGATCAGCTCACCCGCGGTGACGGTGCGCAGCGTGGATTCGTCGACCCCGCTCGCCTCGGCGTCCAGTAGCGCCAGCAGCGCGACTTCCTCACCGGCGGAACGCATTTCGACGGCGATCTGGTGGGCGATCGCGCCGCCCAGTGACCAGCCGAGCAGATGGTACGGGCCGTGGGGTTGCACGGCGCGGATCTCCGCGAAGTAGCGTTGCGCCATCTCCACGATCGTGGTCGGTCCCGGGTCCTCGCCGGTGATCTGCGGGGCCTGGATGCCGTAGATCGGCCGATCGCCGGCGAGGTACCGGTCGAAGGAGTGGTAGCACCACGACAGGCCCAGGGCCGGGTGGATGCAGAACAGCGGAGGCTGGTCGCCGCCGGTCCGGATGGGCAGCAGAACGTCGAAGCCGAGGGCGGTGCCGTCGACCGTGCTGCCCGAGCGCATGCCGGATTCGATCCGCTTGGCCAGGTCTGCCGGGCAGGGATCGGACAGCATCCACCGGATCGGCACCTCGTAGTCGATCTCCTTGCGCAGGTGGGTGACCACCTGCACCGACTTCAGCGAGTTGCCGCCGAGGGCGTAGAAGTCGTCGTCCGCGCCGACCCGGTCCACCCCGAGCACCGCGCCGAAGGCTCGTGCGACCTCTTCCTCGAGCCACGACGAGGGTTCGCGGAACTCGCCGACCGGGAGCACCGGTTCGGGGAGCAGCTTCCGGTCCAGCTTGCCGGACACGGTGAGCGGCATGCTGTCCAGGGCCATCACGGTGGTGGGCACCATGTAGTCGGTCAGCGCGCCCGCCGCGTGCGCCAGGATCGCGGCGGTGTCGATGGTCGCGCCCGCGGCGGGCACCACGTACCCGACGAGGTGTTCGGCCGCGCCCGTGTTGTGCACCAGCGCGATCGCGCGGGCGACGCTCGGGTGCTCGGCGAGCACCGCCTCGATCTCCCCGAGTTCGATCCGCAGGCCGCGCAGCTTCACCTGGAAGTCGGTGCGGCCCAGGTATTCCAGTTCGCCGTCGCTGTTCCAGCGCACCAGGTCGCCGGTGCGGTAGAGGCGTCCGCCGTCACCGAACGGGTCGGGCACGAACCGTTCCGCGGTGAGGCCGGGCCGCGACTGGTACCCGCGCGAGAGCTGGACGCCCGCGAGGTACAGCTCGCCCGCGACGCCCGGCGGCACCGGGTGCAACCGGTTGTCGAGCACGTAGGCCCGGGTGTTCCAGGCGGGTGCGCCGATCGGCATGTTCCCGCTGTCGGTGTCGGTGACCGGATGCGAGGTCGCGCACACGGTGAATTCGGTCGGCCCGTACAGGTTGTGCAGTTCGACCCCGGGCATGGTGCGCCGCGCCTCGGCGATGATATCGGGACCGAACGCCTCACCACCGACCAGCAGCGTCCGCACCGATGCCAGGGATCCGGCGGGCACCGCGTCGGCGAACACCGCCAGCATCGACGGCACCAGCGCGGTGATGGTGACCCGCTGGGCGGCAATGGTTTCCGCGAGATAGAGCGGGTCCGAGTGCCCGTCGGCGCGCGCGATCACCATGCGCGCCCCCATGGCGAGGGTCGCGAACAGTTCCCACACCGACATGTCGAAGGTGGCGGGGGACTTGTGCAGCACCACGTCGTCGGGTGACCACGCGTAGGTGCCGCCGAGCCACCGCACCTGGTGCACCACCGAACCATGGGTCACCGCCACGCCCTTCGGCCGACCGGTCGACCCGGAGGTGAACAGGACGTAGGCGAGGTTGTGCGGTCGCAGCGGCACGATCCGGTCGGCGTCGGTCACCGGACCGTCGCCGAATCCGGACAGGTCCAGGCCGTCGAGGGTCGACAGTTCCAGCGCGGGCGCCGCGATCGACAGCATGTACTCGACGCGATCGTCCGGCAGGTCCGGATCGACCGGTACGTAGCCCGCGCCCGCGGCGTGCACCGCGTACATGGCGGTCACCTGGTCCAGAGAGCGCCGCATCCGCAGCGCCACCAGGGATTCCGGGCCTACACCACGTGCGATCAGCCAGCGCGCCAGCCGGTTGACGCGGGTCGCGAATTCCGCGTAGGTCAGCGACTCGTCGGCGGTCACGATCGCGGTCCGGTCCGGGTAGGCCCGCACCGAGTCGGTGAACAGCGAGGCGAGTGTCTCGTCGGTGGGGAGGTCGCGGTCGGTCGAATTCCAGTGCCGCAGCACGGTGTCGCGTTCCTCGGCTCCGAGCAGATCCACGTCGTACACCTGCTGGGTCGCGTCGGTCGCCAGGGCGCCGAGCAGCCGCAGCAGCCGGTCGGCGATGGTGTTCGCCGTGGCCGCGTCGAACAGGTCGCTCGCGTAGGTGACCGCGCCGGTGATGCCGGCCGGTTCACCGGTGGCGTCGTAGGAATCCTGTACGGACACCAGCAGATCGAACAGCGCGGTGTCGGCGTCGGGTGTGACGCCCGAGACCGACAGGCCCGGCAGTTCGAATTCGGCCTTGTCGACGTTCTGGAACGCCAGCATCACCTGGAACAGCGGGTGATGCGCGTGCGACCGCATCGGATTCAGCTCCTGCACCAGCCGCTCGAACGGCACGTCGGCGTGCCCGAAGGCGGCGAGGTCGGTGCCGCGCACATGCTCGAGCAGCTGGGTGAGGGTCATCTCCGGTGCCAGCCGGGTCCGCAACACCAGGGTGTTGACGAACATGCCGACCAGGTCGTCGAGTTCGGGTTCGCCGCGTCCCGCGTACGGGGTGCCGATCGCGATGTCGTCCATATCCGCGAGCCGGGCCAGGGTGGCGGCCAGCGCGGCGTGGACCACCATGAACAGCGTCGTATTGTGTTCCCGCGCGACCTGTTGCAGTCCGGTGTGCAGGTCGGCGTCGATGCTGATCGGTACGGTCGCGCCCGCGTAGGTCTGCACGGGCGGCCGCGGCCGGTCGGTCGGGAGTTCCAGCAGCGGCGGGAGTTCCGCCAATTCGAGGGTCCAGTAGTCGATCTGGGCCCGGATCAGCGAGTCGGGATCGTCCTCGGTGCCCAGCACCGCGCGTTCCCAGATCGCGTAGTCCGCGTACTGCACCGGCAGTTCGGGCAGCTTCGGGGTCTCCCCGGTCAGGTGGGCGGCATAAGCGGTCATGGTGTCCCGGGCGAGCGGGCCCAGTGAGGAGCCGTCGCAGGAGATGTGGTGCGCGACCACGGCGAGGACCCATTCGTGCTGCCCGAGTTCGAACAGCCGGACCCGCACGGGCGCGTCGACCGTGACGTCGAAGGTCGTCGCGACGAACGCCGACATCGCGTCGGCCAGTTCCGATTCCGTGACCGGGGTCGGCGTGATCGGCGTCATGGCCTGTGCCGTGGGCAGCACCACCTGCGATGGTTCGCCCTCGGCGTACGGGTAGACGGTCCGCAGCACCTCGTGCCGGTCGACCACCTCGGTGACGGCCGCGCGCAGCGCGTCGAGGTTCAGTTCTCCGGTGAGCCGCAACACGATCGGGATGCTGTAGGCGGCCGAGTCGGGCTCGAGCCGGTTCAGGAACCACATGCGCTGCTGGGCGTAGGACAGCGGAATCCGCTGCGGACGCTGCTGTGCGGTCAAGCCGATCCGGCCGGTGTTGGCCCGCGATTCGGCGCGCGCGGCGAGCCGTGCCACCGTCGGCGCTTCGAAGATGGTCGACACCGGGACGGTCTCGTCGAGCGCGGCGCCGATGCGGGCGGCGACACGGGTGGCGACCAGGCTGTTGCCGCCCAGTTCGAAGAAGTCGTCGTCGGCGCCGATGGGGGTGTCGATGCCGAGGACATCGGCGAAGATGCCCGCGACGATCTCCTCCGCGGTGGAGGCCGGGGCCCGGAATCGCTTGGCCTGCACCACGGGAGCGGGCAGCGCCGAGCGGTCGAGCTTGCCGTTGGGCGAGAGCGGGATGGTGTCGAGGGTCATCACCGCGGCGGGGACCAGGTACGACGGCAGCGCCTCGGCCAGTGCCGCCCGCAGCTCCTCGCTCGACAGGCTCGCCCCGGCCTCGGGGACCGCGTAGGTCACCAGCTGGGTGGCCCCGGTGTCGATGCGCCACGGTGTGGTGATCGCGTAGGCGACATCCGGCCGCGCGTCGAGAACCGCGTCGATCTCGCCCATCTCGACCCGGTAGCCGCGGATCTTGACCTGGAAGTCGTTGCGTCCCAGGAATTCCAGATTGCCCTCGGTGTTCCACCGCACCACGTCTCCGGTGCGGTACATGCGGCTGCCGGGTTCCCCGAACGGGTGCGCCACGAAGCGGGACCCGCTGGCGGCGGGCTTGTCCAGATAGGCGCGCGCCAGGGACGGGCCCGCCAGATACAGTTCACCGGCCACCCCGACGGGCACCGGCCGTAGCCGGGCATCGAGGACCAGCGCCCGCACGGCCTGCAACGGAACGCCGATCGTCGGCCGGTCGCCGGGCCACAGGGGTCCGGTGGCCGTGGTCACCATCGTGGCCTCGGTCGGACCGTACAGCTCCCGGAACATCCGGGTGCCCGCGAGATCGGTTCCGGCCCAGCGGTTCACCAGCTCCGCCGACACCTCGTCACCACCGGACATGACCACCCGCAGGTCGTCGAGCCCGGCCGGATCCACCGATGCCAGCGCGGCGGGGGTCATGAACGCGTGGGTGACGCGCTCCTCGCGCAGGAATTCCGTCATCTCGGCGCCACCGTAGATGCCGGTCGGCGCGATGATCAGCGCACCGGCGCCGCTGACCGCCATCAGGGTCTCCAGCAGGGCGGCGTCGAACGACGGCGATGCGAAACGAAGCACCCGGGAGGTCGGCCCGAGGTCGAAGTCGGCGCGGAACGAGGCGAGGAAGTCGGCGACGCCGGTGTGGGTGACTGCCACGCCCTTCGGCGTTCCGGTCGACCCGGAGGTGAAGACCACATACGCCACGTTCTCGGCGCGCATCGGGTGGAGCCGGTCGGGATCGCCGACCGGCCCGCTCGCCAACCCGTCGAGGCGCTCGGCGACAGCCGCGTCGTCGAGCACGATCCAGTCCACCGACTCGGGCAGCCGGCCGGAGACGGCGGACACCGTGACACCCAGCGTCGCAGCCGAATCCGACACCATCTGCGCGATCCGGCTCTCCGGGTATCCGGCGTCCACCGGGACGAAAGCCGCGCCCGACTTCACCACGGCCCACCACGCGACCACGGTCTCCAGCGAGCGCGCGGCCGCCACCAGCACGGGGGTCTCCGGTCCGGCGCCACGGCCGATCAGCAACCGCGCCAACCGGTTCGAGCGTTCATCGAGTTGCGTGTACGTCAACGCGGTGTCGCCGGCGACCACGGCGATGCCGTGCGGGTTGTTCCGGACGGCGGTGTCGAACACCTCCGGCAGCAGTCCGGACGGCTCCGGCCTGGTGCCGGTGCGCGCTCCGGCCCGGGTGGTGAGCGCCGCGCGCTCGTCGGCGTCGAGCCAGTCGATATCGCCGACCACCATGGCCGGATCGGCGGCGACGGCTTCGAGCACCCGTACCAACCGGCGCACGATCGCCGCCGCGGTCGACTCGTCGAACAGGTCCCGGGCGAAGGTCAGCATGCCCGAGATGCCCTGTGCGACACCGGCCTCGGTGGGCGCTTCGGAGAGTACGAGTTGCAGGTCGAACTGGGTCGCCCCGGTATCGACCTCGGCGCGGGCGATGCGGACGCCGGGCAGCGCCACCTCGACCGCCGCCAGGTTCTCGAACGCGAGGGCCACCTGGAACAGCGGATGCCGGGCCGCGGATCGCTCCGGGTTCAGCTCCTCCACGACCCGCTCGAACGGCACGTCGGCGTGCTCGAAGGCCAGCAGGTCGGTGTCGCGGGCGCGCATCAGGAGTTCGGCGAACCGCTCGGTGGTGTCGACCCGGGTGCGCAGGGCCAGCGTGTTCACGAACATGCCGACCAGTTGTTCCAGGCCGGGTTCGCCGCGCCCGGCGACGGGGGTGCCGATCACGACGTCGTCGGTGCCGCCGAGCCGTCCCAGAACCGTTGCCAGCGCGGCGTGCATCACCATGAACAGCGATGCTCCACGCGACCGCGCGAGGGTGACCAGTTGCCGGTGCAGGTCCGCGTCGATCTGCACCGGCACCCGGCCGCCCGCCAGGGAGGCGACGGCGGGGCGCGGGCGGTCGGCGGGCAGGTCCAACCGGTCCGGCGCGCCGTCGAGGGTGGTGCGCCAGTACTCCAGCTGGGCGGACATCAGGGAGGCCGGATCGTCCGCGGCGCCGAGCATCTCCCGCTGCCACCACGCGAAATCGGCGTACTGCACGGTGAGCGGCTTCCATTCGGGCGCGTGCCCCGCCGTTCGCGCGGCGTAGGCCGTCATCACGTCGTGGGCCAGCGGTCCCATCGACTGGCCGTCACCGGCGATGTGATGGACCACCAGCACCAGCAGGAATTCGCCGGTGCCATCGTCGTGTTCGGCGAGTTCGAACAGACCCACCCGCATCGGAACGTCCGCGGTGACGTCGAATCCGCGCCGCACGAATTCGCCGACCACCTCGGCGACGGCTTCTTCGGGTACGCGCTTCGGCTCGACCGCGGTCGCGGGCTCGTCGAGCACGACCTGCCGCGGCTCACCCGAGAATTCGGGATAGACCGTCCGCAGCACCTCGTGGCGGCCGACCACGTCGGCGAGCGCGGCCGCGAGGGCGTCGGTGTCCAGCGATCCCGACAACCGCAGCATGACCGGGATGTTGTAGGCCGGGGACTCGGGCTCGAAGCGGTTGAGGAACCACATCCGCTGCTGGGCCAGCGACAGCGGCACCGGGTCGGGATGGGTCCCGGGCAGCAGCGGCAGCCGGTCCGAGTCACTGAATGTCCAGGTGCGGGCGGCCAATTCGGCGACCGTCGGCGCTTCGAAGATGGACCGCACCGGCACCTGCACCTGCAGGGCCGCGCCCAGCCGTCCCGCGACCAGCGAGGCGCTGAGCGAATCGCCGCCCAGTTCGAAGAAGTCGTCGTCCGCGCCGACACCGGCCACATCGAGGACCCGCTCGTAGATCCGTGCCACCAGTTCTTCCGCACCCGGTGTCGGGGCCCGGAATTCGCGGGTGACGGCGACGGGTTCGGGTAGTCGTTCGCGATCGAGTTTGCCGTTGGCGGTCAGCGGCACCTCGTCGAGCACGATCACCGCGGACGGCACCATGATCCGGGGCAGCGACTCGGCCAGTGCCGCACGCAATTCCGCACCCGACAGCTGGACCCCGGCCGCGGGCACGACATAGGACACCAGCCGGACCGGCCGACCGGGATCGTGGCGTGGCACGGTGACCGCGTACGCGACATCGGGCCACGCGCCCAGCGCGGCGTCGATCTCGCCGAGTTCGATGCGGGTGCCGTGCACCTTCACCTGGAAGTCGTTGCGGCCCAGGAACTCGAACTCGCCGACGGCGGTGCGGCGCACCACGTCCCCGGTGCGGTACATGGGGCGGCCGGGCTCGCCGAACGGGCAGGCCACGAAGCGCGTCGCGGTCAAGCCGGTCCTGGCGACGTAGCCTTCGGCCAGGCCCGCGCCGAACAGGTACAGCTCACCCGCGACACCGTGCGGCACCGGCCGCAACCAGGTATCCAGGACTACGGCCGCGACGGGACCGACCGGTCGGCCGATCGTGATGGCCGCACCCGGCGTCAGCGCGTCGGTGGCCGTCGCCCAGATGGTGGTCTCGCTGGGCCCGTACAGATTGACCATGGTGCGCCCGGGAGCCCACCGTTCGACCAGTTCGGGTCCGAGGGGTTCACCAGCGGTCGCCAGCAGCCGCAGCCCGTCCAGGCCTGCGGTCGGGACCGTCGCCAGCGCCGAGGGTGTCACCACGGCGTGCGAAACCCGTTCGCGCGCCATCAGTTCCGCGAGGTCGGGCCCGGCGTAGATCTCGCCGGGGGAGACGACCAGGCGGCCGCCCGACCCGTGCGCCATGAGCAGCTCGAACACCGAGGCGTCGAAGCTGGGCGAGGCGACCTGCAGCACCACCGACATCGGGTCCACCCCGAACCGCCGCCGCTGCGCCGCGACGATGTCGGCCAGGCCGCGATGGCTCACCAGCACGCCCTTGGGGGTTCCGGTCGAGCCGGAGGTGTAGCTGACGTACGCGATCTGCTCGCGCCGGATCGGCGCGCCGCGTTCGGCATCGGTGATCGGCGCGCCCGACACCGAGTCCAGGGCGTGCAGCGCCTGCGCCCCGTCCAGCAGCAGCCAGTCGACGCCGTCCGGCGGGCGCTTGCGGACGGATCCGTCGGTCAGCCCGAGCACGGTGCCCGAGTCCGACAGCAGGAATTCGATCCGTTCGGCGGGCAGCGTCGGATCGATCGGCAGGATCGCCGCACCCGTCTTCGCCACCGCCCACAGGGTGACCGTGGCCGCCAGCGAGCGGGGCAGCACCGAGGCGACCACCTGGCCGCGTCGGGCCCCGCGCCGCAGCAGGATTCGAGCCAGCCGGGTGGATCGGTCGTCGAGCTGCCGGTAGGTCAGCGAATCCGCGCCGCAGCGGACCGCGACCGCATCCGGATCGGCGATCACCGAGGCCGCGAGGATGCGATCCAGGGTCTTCGGGATCGCCACCTCGGCAGCCGATTCCGGCCACGCGGGCAGCGGTTCCCGGTCCAGGGGCAGTTCGCCCAGCCGGGTGCCGGCGTGCGCCCCGATCCGGCCCAGCAGGTCGATGAAGCGGTCGAGGATGCGCCGCGCGGAGTCGTGGTCGAAGACCCGTTCGTGGAATCGGAGGATGATCTTCAGGCCGTTCGCCTCACCATGCTCGGACTGCATCGGTTCCACGACCATGCTCAACGGGTACGGCGCCGCGTCCACGCCGTCGAGGTCGGTGACCCGCAGGCCCGCCGAATCGACGAGGTGTTGCAGGGCCGAGCGGTCGACGGGGAACGACTGGTAGGTGATGGCGGTGTCGAACAGCTCCGACAAGCCCGCGCTGCGGTGGATCTCGGGCAGGCCGATGTGGTGGTGCTCGAGCATGCGGGCCTGCCGCGACTGCATCTCGATCAGCAACTCGTGCACCGTCATGGCCGGATCGAGCGGGACGCGCACCGGAATCGTGTTCAGGAACATGCCGAGCGTCTGGTCGACCCTCGGCAATTCCGGGGGCCGGCCCGCGACCGAGGCGCCGAAGATCACGTCGGTCTCACCGGTCAGCACGCGCAGATTCAGAGCCCACGCCGCGTTGACGGCGGTATTGAGGGTGACGGCCGCGTCCGCGGCCACCCGGCGCAGCGCGCCGAAGCGGTCCTCGGTCAGCTCGGCTCCGACCTCGCCGGAGGACGTCGGGCCCGCGTCGGCGTCACGGGACACCCGGGTGGGGGCGTCGACATCCGAGAATTCCCGCGCCCAGGCCGCTTTGGACTCGGCGCTGTCCTGCCGGCCCAGCCAGGTCAGGTAGTCGCGGTAGGTGGGGGCCGGTCCGGCGGCGTCGATGTGGTCGGGCGAGCCGTAGTAGTCGAGTAGTTCGGCCATGAGCAGCGGCATCGACCAGCCGTCCAGGATCACATGGTGATTGGTGACGAGCAGCCGGTAGGACCGCGCGCCGAGCCGGATCAGGGTCAGGCGCAGCAACGGCGGGGCCGCCAGATCGAAGCTCTCGGCCGCGTCCGCCGCGGCGATCGCCGCCGGGTCGGCCGGGCCGTCCGCGTCGCCGTCAGCGGCCGGATCGACCACCCGGAACGGGATCTCGGCGTGATCGACCACGACCTGGCACGGTCCGGCGGCGGTGTCCGCGAACGCGGCCCGCAGGATGTCGTGCCGGTCCACCAGCGCCTGCGCGGCCCGCCGCAACCGCTCGGCGTCGACGTCGCCGGAGAAGCCGATCATGGTCTGGACGGTGTAGCCGTCGTCCACGTCCGGGTCGAACATCGTGTGGAAGTGCATGCCGGACTGCATGGGCGACAACGGCCAGACATCGGAGAGCCGGGGGTACTTCCGCTCGAGCTGATCGATGTCCTGGCGGGTGAGCTTGACGAGTTGGGTACCCACCGCGCGATACGCGTGATGCGCGGTGGCGGGCTGCGGGGGCTCCTCGACGGTCGCCGGGGTCGCCCCGCCGTCGGCCATCGCGGCCAGTGCGGCAACGGTCTTGCCTTCGAAGACATCTCGCGGAGTGAGCGTCAACCCCGCGTTCCGCGCCAGCGCCACCAGCCGCATGGACACGATGCTGTCGCCGCCGAGGGCGAAGAAGTTGCTGTCGGCGGACACCGACTCCAGGTGCAGCACCTCGGCGAAGAGCCGCGCCATCACCTGCTCGACGGGGGTCGACGGTGCTCGCCCGCCGCTCGCGCCCACCTCGAAGGCGCGCTTCTGCAAAGCTCTTCGGTCGACCTTGCCCGTGGGCGTGCGCGGCATCTCCTCGAGCCGCACGATCGCGGCGGGGTTCATGTAGCGCGGCAGGCTGCCCGCGAGATCGCCCTCGATGGCGGTCACGTCGACCGATTCGCCGGGTGCGGCCACGACATAGGACACCAGCAACGGTTCGCCGGTGGGCCCGTCGACGGTCACCGTGGCGACGCTGGACACGGCGGGGTGGCGCGCGATGTGGGCGTCGATCTCACCGGGCTCGATGCGCAGGCCGTGAATCTTGACCTGCTGATCGATGCGGCCCAGGTACTCCAGCGCGAGACGGCCGTTCGCGCGCACCCAGCGCACGGAATCGCCGGTGCGGTAGAGCCGTTCGCCGCGGGTGGACCGCGGATCGGCGACGAACCGCGCCGCCGACACCTCCGGGCGGTCGAGGTAACCGCGGGCCAGGCCCGGGCCGCCGACGTACAGCTCACCCGCGACGCCGACCGGCACCGGTCGCAGCCACGGGTCCAGCACCAGCGCGGACGCGCCGATGACAGGGCCGCCGATCGTGACGGGATCACCGGCGGCGAGATCGTCGGATCCCGTTGCCCAGACGGTGCATTCGGTCGGACCGTAGTGGTTCATGAGCCGCCGGCCGGGGGCCCACCGGTTCACGGTGTCGGGACCGACCGCCTCACCGACCACGGCCAGGGTGGTCAACGCCGGCAGGTGGGACGGGTCCATGGTGTTCAGCACCGACGGGGTGATGATCGCGTGCGAAACCCGCTGCGACCGAAGCAGTTCCTCCAGGTCGATGCCCGCGTACACCTCGGGCGGCGCGACCACGAGGCACGCCCCGCTACTGTGCGCCAGCAGCATCTCCGAGACGCAGGCGTCGAATCCGGGCGAGGCGACCTGCAACACCAGTGATTCCGGGGTGGGCCGGAACGCGTCGGCCTGCGCCGCGACCAGATCGGCCAGACCCCGGTGGCTGAGGTGGACCGCCTTCGGCGTGCCGGTCGAGCCGGACGTGTAGATCACGTACGCCGCGTGGTCGGCCGACAGGTCTGCCTCGGGCGGGTGCGGGAGCGGCTCATCGGTGTCGGACGTCGAAGCGTCCAGCGTCAGCCAGTCGACGGCCGCCGGGATCTGCTGTGCGACAGTACTTGTCGTGACGCCCAGTCGGGTGTGCGAGCTGGACAGCAGCTCGCCGATCCGCGCGGCCGGATTGCCGGGATCCAGGGGCAGGAATGCGGCGCCGGTCTTGGCGACGGCCCAGATCGCGACGATGAGTTCGGCCGAGCGGGGCAGGACCAGAGCCACGGTCGACTCGGGCCGTGCGCCGTGGGCGATCAGCCGGCGGGCGAACGCGTCGGCGCGCTCGTCCAGCTCCCGATAGGTCCACGTGGTGTCCCCGTACCGGATGGCCGCGGCGTCGGGGTGTCGGCGAGCGGTCGCGGACAGGATGTCGCGGAGCACCCGTTCGGGGGCGGGCTCGCCGCCGCTGACCGAGAGCAGTTTGGCACGTTCGGAATCCCAGCAGGACGAGATCGACGCGACCGTGGCGGCCGGATCGTCGACGAGCTGCGTGAGCAGCAGCTCGAAGCGACCGAGCAGCTGGTGGGCGGCGTTGTCGTCGAAGCGGTCGGTGGCGAATTTCAGTGTCACCGAATAGGTTCCGGTGTCCGCTCCGCCGTCGCCACGCGGGCGCGGTGGGGTCACCTGCAGGCTCAACGGGAACGGCGTCGCGTCGTGCGCGTCGATCTCGACCAGCCGCAAACCGGCGGCCGAGAGGTCGTGGGCCAGCAGCTCCCGATCGAAGGGGTAGGACTCGAGCACCGTCGCGGTGTCGAACATGTCGGTGATCCCGGATACCCGCTGCAATTCCGCCAAGCCGATGTGCTGGTGATCCAGCATCGCGGCCTGCTCGGACTGCACCCGCACCAGCAGATCTCCGACGGTCTCGCCGGGCTCGAGCCGGATCCGCACGGGCAGCGTGTTCACCATCAGCCCGACCATGCGCTCGACATCCGGAATCCGCGGCGGACGGTTCGAGACCGTATTGCCGAACACCACGTCCGGCCGCCCGGCCAGCATGGACACCAGCAGCGCCCAGGCCACGTGCAGGGCGGTATTGGGGGTGACGCCGTGTGAGCGGCCGAGGTCGAGAATCGCGGCGGAGGTGGCGGTATCGAGGTTCAGGCCGACCTCGCCCGCGTCGGCGGTGACCGTCCGCTCCGGGCCGTTCGTGATCCGCGTCGGCCGGTCGATCCCGGCGAGCATGTCCCGCCACGCGGCCGCCGTGGCGTCGCTGTCCTGCTCCTGCAGCCAGCGCAGGTATTCGCGGAACGACCGCGCGGGCGCGAGGCCGGCGGTGTCGCCGTCGGAGATGTACAGCGTCAGCAACTCGTGGATGAGCAGCGGCATCGACCAGCCGTCCAGCACCAGATGGTGATTGGTCACCAGCAGCCGGAACTGCTCGACACCGGTGCGCACGAGGTGGAAACGCACCAGCGGCGGCCGCGCCGGATCGAAGGGCGCGGCGGCGAGACGCGCGATGTCCCGCAGCGCTTCGTCCTGCTGGTCGACCAGGCTGACATCCGACGTGGCCCACTCGACCGTGGTGTCGCGCAACACGATCTGACGCGGCCCGGCTTCGGTTTCGACGAACGCGGTCCGCAAGCTGTCGTGCCGATCCAGCAGCACCTGGGCGGCCCGCCGCATCCGCTCGCCGTCCACCTGGCCGTCGAAGGTCAGCGCGGCCTGCACGATATAGCCGTCCTCGCCGCCCCGGTCGTAGACGGTGTGGAACAGCAGCCCGGACTGCAGGGCGGTCAGCGGCCACACCTCGGTCATCGACGGGTAGTCGCGCAGCCACCGGTCGATCTGGTCCTGGGCGACGGTGGCGAGCGGGAAGTCGGAGGGCGTGTAGCTGTATCCGGTCGCGGACCGGACGTGATCGGCCAGCGCCTCCAGGGCGCGGGTCCACAGTCCGGCGAGTTCCTCGACGTCCTCGGCCGCCAGCGCCTGCGACGCGAATTCCCATGTCACAGCGAGCTCCAGCCCGTCTGTGCCCGCTTCGGCGATGGCATTGACATCGAGCAGAGCGGCCAGCGCCATGGCCGGATCGCTGGTGCCGGTGAGCGCGGTGAACTCGGTGGTCGGGGCCCACGGCCCGGACCGCTCACCCGAACCCACGCGCCCGAGGTAGTTGAAGCTGATCTGCGGTTTGGTCAGGGGCGCGAGCTCGGCGCGGCCCACGGGATCGAGATGCCGCAGCACCGGGAAGCCGATGCCGTTGTCCGGCACCGCGCGCAGCTGCTCCTTGACCAGCTTGATCGCCCGTCCCGCGCTCGGGCCGCCGGCCAGGGCGTCGTCGAGGTCGAGGTCCTCCCACTCGATGCGGATCGGGAAGCGGGTGGTGAACCAGCCGACGGTGGCGCCCAGATCCGCGCCCGGCACGGCCTGCTCCTCGCGGCCGTGGCCTTCCAATAGGATCGACTCCCCGGCCGAGGTCACGCCGCGCCGGCGCCGCCACTCCGCCAGGGCCAGCACCAGGGCCGCGACCAGCGGATCGTTGGCGCCGCAATGGAATCGGTCCGGGATGGTGGTGAGGACCGCCTCGGTCACCGCCGCCGGAATCCGTTCGTGGATCCGGCCCGCGGTGGCGCCGGTGTCGACGTCCGGGTCCAGGCGACGCGAGCCGAGTAGTCGATCCTCGTGTGCGAGAACGTCTTTCCAGTGCTCGAGTTCGGTCGCGCGCCTACTCTGCGCGCCCTCGGCCAAACCGTGGAGCCACCGCCGCACCGAGGTGGTGGCCGGACCCCATTGCGGCTCACCGTCCTGCGTCCAGGCCTGTGCGAGATCGGTGAGCACGGTGCGCCACGACACCGCGTCCACGGCGAGATGGTGGATCACCAGCCAGAGCAGGTCGGGTCCGGAATCGTGGTCGTCCCGCAGCCACACGGCCTGAACGAGTACGCCGTTGCCGGGGTCCAATCGATCCGCGGCGTCCTGGAGATGACGGTCGATCTCGTCGGCGTCGCGTCGGCCGAGGCGCACCTCGTGCAGCGAGGAATCCGGGTCGACCGCGTCCCGCTCGAGGACCTCGACGTAGCCCTCCGCTCCGACGTCGCGCAAGACCGCGCGCAGCATGTCGTGGCGGTCCATCACCGAACCCAGTGCGCGCACCAGACCCGCTCGATCGACGCCGTCCGGGAGTTCCACGAGCGCGGCCTGCGCGAACCGGTCGTAATGACCGCGATCGAGCATGGCGTGCATGATCGGCGACAACGGCATCGGCCCGACGCCGCCACCCGGCAGCTCGGCCAGCCCGGGCGCATCGCCGACGTCGGTGGCCACGGCCGCCAGCCCGGCGACCGTCTTGTGCACGAAGACGTCCTGGGTCGAGAAGCCCAGCCCCTCGGCCTTGGCGCGCGCCACGAGGCGGATCGACAGGATGCTGTCGCCGCCCAGGACGAAGAAGCTGTCGTCGGCCCCGACCCGGGGCACCGCGAGCACCTCCTCGAATAGCCCGGCGATGGTCTTCTCCCGCTCGGTCGCCGGGGCCCGCCCGGCGGGTGCGGTCCCGAACTCGGGCTTCGGCAAGGCGCCGCGATCCACCTTGCCGAAGGCGTTCATCGGCAGGCCGTCCAGGGGCAGCACGATCGCCGGAACCAGGTGCGGCGGCAGGGTTTCGCGGGCGAAGCGCAGGATCTCGACCGGATCGATACCGCGGCCCTCGACCGGCACGACATAAGACGCCAGTACGGTGGTGCCGACATTGTTCTGCGCGGGCACGGTGACGCACAGATCCACGTCCTCGTGGGTGGTGAGCGCGGCGTCGACCTCGCCCGGCTCGATCCGATAGCCGCGGATCTTGACCTGGAAGTCGCTGCGGCCCATCAGTTCGAGCGCGGTATCGCCGTTCTCGCCGGTCCAGCGCGCGATATCGCCGGTGCGGTACATGCGCGCACCGGTGCCGCCGTACGGGTCGGCGACGAAACGGGCGGCGGTCTCGACGAATCGGTGGCTGTAGCCGCGGGCCAATCCCGGTCCGGCCAGATACAACTCGCCGACGGTGCCACGCGGCACGGGCTGCAACGCACGGTCCAGGACCATGGCCTCGACGCCGCGGATCGGGCCGCCGATCGTGTGCACCTGCCCGGGCTCGAGCATCGCTCCCGCGGCGGTGACGGTCGATTCGGTGGGCCCGTACTCGTTGAACATGGCCGCCGACAGCGTCCAGCGCTCGACCAGATGCGGCGGGCAGACATCGCCGCCCACCACGACCACTCGCACATCGGTCGGCAGCTCCGGATCCACCGTCGCCAGCATGGTCGGCGTCAGCGTCAGGTGGGTCACGTGTTCGTCGGCCAGCAGCTGGGTCAGCGAGTCGCCGCCGACCACCTCGGGCGGCACGACCACCAGCGTGGACCCGGACGCGAAGCAGGTCAGGAACTGTTCGAGGGAGGCGTCGAAACTGGGGGAGAGGGCGTACGACACACGGGAAGTCGTGTCGATGCCGAAGGTGGCCGCGCGATCGGCGACCAGATTCGCCAGACCGGTGTGCGTGACCTGCACGCCCTTCGGGGTTCCGGTGGAACCCGAGGTGTAGGTCATGTACGCGACATTGGACGGCCGCAGCGGATGGCTGCGGTCGAGGTCGGAGATCGGCCCGTCCGCGGCGTCGGACAGAGCCAGGGTCGAGGGGTCGTCGAGCACTACTTGACGCAGGTCCGCCGGGAGGGTCTCGCGTAGCGCGTTCACCGTGATCGCCACGGTCGCACCGCTGTCGGCGACCATGTGTTCGATTCGCTTGGCCGGGTAGTCGGGGGCCATCTGGACGAAGGCCGCGCCGCTCTTGGCGACCGCCCAGGTCGCCACCACCGAGTCGGTCGACCGGCGCAGCATGATCGCCACCGCCGTGTCCGGGCCACAACCCAGCGCGATCAGCTGCCGGGCCAGCCGCGAGGACTCGGAGTCCAGTTCTGCGTAGGTCATGCTCCGGCCATTGGAGGTGATCGCGCAGGCGGCGGCGTTCCGGCGGGCGCTCTCGGCCAGCATGTCGGGCAGCAGGCGGGTGTCGACGGCGCTGGGCCCGCGTACGGGCAGCAGCTCATCGCGTTCCTGGACGTCGAGCAGCGGCAGACCGCCGATCCGGCCGTCGGATCCGCCCGCCAGGAATTCGTGCAGGAACATTTGGAATCGCCGATGGTGACCGGCGAGTTCGTCGTGGCTGTAGGAATTCGGATTCCCCTGGAAGTCGATATGCGTGCTCTCTTTGCCCGCGCCCGGGTAGATGTTGACGAAAAGGTCGGAGGTGGGGCCCGAGGTGAGCACGTGCAAACGGCCCGTCGTCTCGCCCAGCACGACTTCGTTCTCCACCATCATGAGATTCACGGCGGGGCCGAACGAGGCGGCCTCGTCGCGCGCGATGCCCATATCGTGGAATATGTCCTCCTGGCGATACCGCTGCCGCCGCAGCGCGCTCGTCAATTCGCTTTTCACCGCCGCGATCAGTTCACCGACGGTGCGATCCGCGACCCGAATGCGTAACGGGACCACATTGGCTACCATGCCGCCCGAACGTCGCAATACCGCGGAATGCCGGCCCGATACGGGCAGGCTCAGGAGGACTTCGTCGCTGCCGGTCATTCTCGCCAGATAGGCCGCGAATGCGGCGACGATGATCGGGGTCACGCTCTTGTCGTGGTCGAGCGCGACGGAATCGAGCAAGTGTGCGGTGTCTTCGGCGAGTTCGGTGCTGACGAGCGCCGGATGGATGGTGGGCTTGTTGACATGGGCCGCCAGACTGGCACCCGCCGGTGCGCCCGCCAGATGCTCCATCCAGTGGTCGCGATCGTTCTCCATCCGCGTCGAATCGCGGTACGCCAGATCTTGTTCAGCGACCAGCCGCAGGTCCTGGGCCACGCACGCCGGGGGCTCCTCGGACTCGAGCCACGCGTTGTACAGCTCGGTCATGCGGTGCAGCATGGTCACCGCGGCGAATCCGTCGAGCGCGATGTGGTGCGCGCGCTGGTACCAGAAGTAATGCTCGTCGCCGACCTGGAAGACAATGGCGGTGACCAGGGGGTCGCGCAATAGATCCAGGGGGGCGGAATAGTCCTCGGTCATTTTGCGATGCGCCGTCGCCACCGGATCGGCATCCTGTCGCAAGTCCTCGACCCGTACCGAGGCGCCGTCGTCGGGGTCGACGTACTGGAATGGCTCGCCGTCGATCTCGACCAGGCGAGTATGTCCCGATCCGAACTCCCGACCGGCCGTTCGGCAGGCTTCGGCCAGGAGTTCGGCGTCCAATTCGCCAACGATCTCGACGTATTGGGCGACGGATATGGGTGTGGAGACCGCGAGATGCTGGGCGAACCAGATTCCCCGCTGCGCGGATGTCAGCGGAAAGACCTCGTGTGATGAATGAAATGTGCCGCTTGGCAACGATTCTGGCTGGTCAGGATTGCCTTCGATGCCATCGTGCAGTTGGCGCATTTCGACCTCCAGCAAACAACGTTCATGTCAGGAACTCAAAACGCCCGAGGGCCGGCTGTCGATACGCTCACGCGTGCCCGGTCCGGGGACCATGGAATATGGCGGCAAGGTGTGACTCCGACACCCGCATCGCTGTGTACGTCGGGTCCGCCACTGAGATCATTACAGCGAGTACCAACCGGTTCGTATGCGCCGACCACGGCGCTCGATCCCCGGCCTTCGTTCGCTACATCGCATCCACCCCGACCCCCGAATCACCCTCCAACCTCCTGGAAAACCGTCCAGTATGCCTTCGATCGCCGTGTCGACTGAGACCATGTCGAACGTCCCTAACTTGAAAAGCGACTGTCCATGACGATTCTGCGCCCCGCCACCGCAACCAGTCGGTTTATTGATCAAAATGTTGGAAAAGGTTGTGCCTCACAGCGCGAGATCCGCATGGGTGAACGTTGATTTATGGGGTTTGACCTGCTCTATTAACGTAGTTTCATCGTGAAAATTACAGTGGTGTGAGCCGAGATCAGATCGAAAGCTGGCCTCTCGCAAGCCCTCGAACCCTCAACGAGGGAGTCACTGGCGAATATGGCGCAACCTGTCAATCGAGGCCTCCGCGGTAAATCGCTAGAACAGTCTTGTGTTGAATACGTGGTCGTTCCATACTTTTTCTGTGCCACCCGCCAAGCCCCGTCGCTACGAGTCGCCGCTCCGTCAGGAGACGGCGGCGCGGACCCGCCGGCGGGTCGTCGAGGTCGCCACGCGGCTGTTCGTCGAGCGGGGCTGGGAGGGCGCCTCCATGCGCGATGTCGCCCGCGAAGCGGGATGCTCGGTGGAGACCGTGTACGCGAGCGTCGGGAACAAGACCGCCCTGCTGAAGACCGTCCTCGACATCGCGGTGGTCGGCGACGACGCGCAGATCGCGCTCGACGATCGCCCGTGGTTCGGCGTGGGAGAAGGTCCCCTCGCGGCCCGGGTCGCCGCGCTGGCGGAGGTCAGCGCCGGGATCTACCGGCGCACCGCCGAACTGCGCCGGGTCCTCGACAGCGCGGCTCAGGGCAACGCCGATCTCGCCGAGCTGGACGCCGGAAGCCGTGCACAGGAACGCATCTCGCGCACCGCGCTGGTGTCCGCGGCGGCCGGACGGCCGTTGACCGAGCTGGAAGCCGATGCGGTCCAGTCGGTGTTCAGCAATGAGATCTACCGGCTCCTCACCACGGTCAGCGGGTGGAGTCATGCGCAGTATCAACAGTGGGCGGCCGGCGCGATCGTGCGGCTGCTCGACCTTCACGAGGAGTAGCAATGCCATGACCGCCGACACCGGCCTGGCCGGACCCGCGGATACCCGAGTCATGCGAATCGTTCATTCGGCCCTGCGGCGCGACTTCGAACGCGCCCGCCGCGCGCTCACCGAATGGCCCTATCCCTT
This sequence comes from Nocardia sp. NPDC004151, assembly GCF_042874235.1. NCBI lineage: Bacteria > Bacillati > Actinomycetota > Actinomycetes > Mycobacteriales > Nocardiaceae > Nocardia > Nocardia sp. NPDC004151. Next base: position 181,873 of record NZ_JBIAMR010000007.1, read on the forward strand.
CGACGAACAACGCCGGGCGCTGGCCGGCCATCTGCTCTGGATGATGGACTTCCTGCACCATCATCACGAATCCGAGGACGAGCACCTGTATCCGCTGGTCCGCGCGCGCAATTCGAGCGCGTGGACCCTGCTCGACACCATGAACGCCGATCATCGGAGCATCGCGCCCGCCATGGACGACCTCGGCGCCGCCGCCCGGACCTACCGTGACTCGGCCGAGCATCGCCCGGACGTGGTCGACGCTCTCGATGGGCTGACCGGCGTCCTGCTTCCGCATCTCGCGCGCGAGGAGGCGGAGATGATGCCGATCGTCTCGCAGACCCTCACCGACGCCGAGTGGCGGCACTGGGATCTCGAATACAACGTGAAACCGTTGGGGCCCATCGATTTATCGGATCAGGGCCTGTTCATCCTCGACGGCCTGCGAGGCCGGGATCGGACCGCCATCACCGAACTGGTCCCGGCGGTGCCGCGCTGGATCATTCTCCACCTGATGATCCACCGGTACCGGCACGGCGCGTTCCAGCGGTGGCGCACCAGCGAGTTCAGTTCCTTGAAGACCACACTCGTCGGCCGTCAGGAATTCGCGACTTCCGCGTCACCGCAACAGATCTGGGAGATTCTCGCCGACGTCACCCGCGTCGGCGAGTGGAGTCACGAGTGCCGTTCCGCGCGCTGGCTCGACGGCGCGACCGCGGCGGCCCCGGGCGCCCGATTCGTTGGGAACAGCCGATCCGGTGTCATGCGCTGGAGCCGCACCTGCACCATCACCGTGCTCGACGCCCCGCGCGAACTGGGCTGGGTCACCCACGGCGGCGTCTGCGGTGACAACACCGAATGGCGCTACACCCTCGAACCTTCCGAGGGCGGCACGCGCATCGTGCAGACCTACCGGGTGCTGTCCATGCCGATGTGGTTCGACCGCATCGTGTGGGTCGCGACCCCGGCCCATCATGACCGCCGGTCGGCGCTGCACTCCGATCTGGCCAGATTGGCCGGGATCGCGGAACGCTCGGGCCCTCGGGAGGGGTGAGGGCCGGAGTCGTGTGGTCCGCCGACCGTTCGGTCACGGGTGGTCGGCGGCCCAGGCGCAGATGGCGGCGAGCGGGGTCTGCAGCGACTTGCCGAGTTCGGTGAGGGAGTACTCGATGTGCTGCGGGGCGGTCTCCTTGAAGACGTGGCGTTCGACGAGCCCGTCGGATTCCATGCCGCGCAAGGTTTCGGTGAGCACCTTCTGGGTGATGCCGGGCAGGCGGCGGCGCAGCGCGGCCGGGCGTTGGGCGCCGTCGAGCAACGCGTAGATCAGCAGGATGCGCCATTTGGCGGCCAGGCGTTCGAGGGCCTGGCGGGTGGTGCAGGATTCCTCGAGTACGTCGGGGATCACCAGGTCCATCGCGCCTCCGTTCGGAAGGGCACTTCGAAGTGCCTTCTATCGGTGGCGGGGGTCCGCGCCTACCGTCTTGTTTCACCGTAATGCGACGACTTCGAGGACGAGAGCACCAGATGACTGTCAGCACAGTTCCGTTCACTTTCACCCGTGCCGGAGACCGACTGGTCGGCACGCTGTATGTGCCGGAGGACGAGCCCACCGGCGTGGTGGTCACGACCGGCCCGCTGACCTCCGTCAAGGAGCAGGCGGCGGGCGTCTACGCCGAAGCGTTGGCGCGCCGCGGGTTCGCCGCCCTGGCCTTCGATCACCGGACCTTCGGCGAGAGCGCCGGGGAGCCGCGGCAATTGGAGGACCCGCTGGGCAAGGCCGCCGACATCAGCGCCGCCGTCTCGGCGCTGGAAGCGGACGAGCGTTTCACCGGCAAGACCGTTGTCGCGCTGGGCGTCTGCGCCGGTGGCGGCTACATGGCCCGCGCGGTCGCCGACGATCCGCGCCTGCGGGCGTTCGCCGGTGTCGCGGGCGTGTATGCCGACGCGGCCGCCAACCCGGCCGATCCGGCGGTGGTCCAGCGTGGCCGCCTGGCTCGGGAGCGTCGTCTCGCCACCGGCGAGGTCGAGACCATCCCGGCGGTGGCCGTCGACAACGGCGACGTGGCCATGCCCCTGACCGAGGCGTTCGAGTACTACGGCACCCCGCGCGGCGTGGTCCCCAACTACACGAATGGTTTCGCCGTCGAATCCTTCGAGCACACCGCGGGTTTCGACGCCCAGGAGGCGGCGGCCCGGCTGTCGGTGCCGTTCCTGCTGGTGCACTCGGAGAACGCCCTGGTCCCGCCGTGGGCGCACAAGTTCTACGCTGGGGTGGCATCCCCGAAATCGGAGCTGTGGCTGGACTCGGTCGGCCAGATCGACTTCTACGACGATCCCCGGCTGATCGAGCCCGCCGCCGACGCGGCCGCCGACCTGTTCCGCGGCGTCTGCTGACCCGCGTGAGGTGAGCCGGATGTGGCCGAGACAGACCGGATGGGCGCTGACCGCGATCGCACTGGTCGCGGGCTGCTCATCCGGCCCGGCCACTACCGGCGGACCGCTGCCTCTGCGGAAGGTCGCCCAGGTGGCCCTGCCGGGCGGCTCCGCCCGATTCGATTACGCGACCTTGGATTCCGGTCGTGGACTGCTGTTCCTGGCACACATGGGAGCCGGTGAGATCGTCGAGGTCGACGTCCGCGCGCACCGCGTGGTGCGCACGATCGCCGACACTCCGGATGTCCACGGTGTGCTGGTCGTTCCGGAGAAACACCGGGTGTACGCGACCGTGACCGGGCGTGATCAGCTCGTCGCCCTGGACGAGGACAGCGGGTCGGTGCTGTTCACCGCGCCGACCGGCACGTATCCGGACGGGTTGGCCTACGATCCGGTGCGCGACGCGGTCTGGACCACCAATGAGCGCGCGGGCAGCGAGTCGGTCGTCGACGCCGACACCGGAAATGGCCGCGGCACGGTCACTCTGGGCGGCGAGGTCGGCAATGTCGTCTACGACCCGGGACCTGACCGCATGATCGTCGCGGTGCAGGGCCGAGGCGATCTGGCGGTCATCGACCCCGGCGCGCTGTCGGTCATCGACCGGATTCCGACGCCCGGCTGCTCGGGACCGCACGGTCAGGCGCTGGACGCGGCCCGGCAGCTGATGTACGTCGGCTGCGAGGACAATGCCGCGCTGGCCACGGTCGATCTGGCGAAACACGCTGTCACCGACCGGAACAGCGTCGGCCGGACCCCCGACGTACTCGCCTACGATCCCGGCGCGCAGCGCGTCTACGTGGCCGCCGAGAGCGGCTGGGTGAGCGCGTTCGACATCCGCACCGGGCGCCCGGCGCCCATAGGAGCCGAGCACCTGGCCGACGGCGCGCATGTCGTTGTGGTCGATCCGGCCGATCATCACGTCTATTTCCCGGTCCCCGCCGCGGCGTCGGGGCCCGTGCTGTGGGAGTTCGAGCCCTCGGCGTAGCCCGGCACCAGCTGCCGCAGACCCGCCTCCCAGCCCGAACGCTGCTGCGGGAAGCACCGTTCCAGGAGTTCGATCATGATCGCGGGCGCTGTCGACGCGCCGGGGGACGCGCCCAGCAAGCCCGCGATCGTGCCGTCGGCGCCGGTGACCAGTTCGGTGCCCATGGTCAGCACGCCCACCCGGTCGAGGTCGGGCTTCACCAGTTGCGCGCGCTGTCCGGCCTGGACGAGATACCAGTCGGCCGGATCGGCCTGCGGGTAGAAGCGCTGTAGCTGAGCGAACTTGCGCCGCCGGGTCGCGAGCAACTCGCCGATCAGATAGCGGACCAGCGGCAGATTCTGCAGTCCCGCCGCCACCAGCACCACGATGTTCGTCAGCCGCAGCGTGGCGAACAGGTCGATCAGCCTGCCGTGCCTGAGCAGCCGCGTACTGAACGTCGCGTACGGGCCGAACAGTAGCGAGGACTCGCCTCCGACGTTCCGCTTGTCCAAGTGCGGCACCGACATCGGGGGAGCGCCCAGCAGGGCCTGGCTGTAGACCTTCGCCTCGTGCCGGGCCACGACCTCGGGGTTGTCGGTCCGCAGGAACTGTGCGCCGACCGGAAAGACGCCGTAGCCGCGCACCTCGGGGATGCGGGCCCGCTGGAGCAGCTTCAGCGCGTAGCCGCCCGCTCCTACGAACACGAAACGGGCACGGACGGTGAAGCGCCGCTTACCGTTCCGATCCCGACCCGTCACCGTCCAGATCCCGTCGGCGTCGCGCCGCAGCCCCTTCACCTCGTGACCGGTGCGCACCCGCGCGCCCGCGTCGGTCATGGCCCGCACGAGCGACCCGGTCAGCGCTCCGAAATCGACGTCGGTGCCCGCCTCGAACCGGGTGGCGGCCACCGGTTGCCCCGGTTTCCGGCCCGCCATGAGCAGGGGAGCCCAGTTCGCGATGACGGCGGGATCCTCGCTGTACTCCATGGCCACGAACGCGGGCAGCGCACGCAGGGTCTCGAATCGCCGGCGCAGGTAGTCGACATCCCGCTCGCCGAACACCACATCCATATGCGGTGTCGCTGTGACGAATCCGGTGTCGGCCAGCGCGCCCCGCTCGGCCAGTCCCGCCCAGAACTGCCGCGACAGTGCGAACATCGACGCGATCTCGGCCGCCTTGCCCGCATCGCCCGGATCGGGCATGTAGTTGAGTTCGCACAGGCCCGAGTGCCCGGTGCCCGCGTTGTTCCACGGATCCGAGCTCTCGGCCGCCACCCGGTCGAGCCGCTCCAGCAAGGCCATCGACCAATCCGGTTGCAGCGCCGCGATCATCGCGCCGAGGGTGGCCGACATGATGCCGCCGCCGATCAGTACGACGTCGAGAATCTCTGTGTCCGCCGGGGTTTCGGTGGGTGTGGCGTGATCGTCCATCTGCGTGACCTCCTGATCGGCGGGTACTCCGTCATCGTCACGCCGTGCACATCCATCCGTCCAATGCTCATTCCATGAGGTTATGATCCGAATATGGATGAATTGCTGGCGTCGCAGGTGGAAGCCCTGATCCCATTGATCGCGGCGTTCGATGCGGCCGCGGGGGAGGGGCACGTCACCCGGGCGGCGCAGCGGCTGGGTGTGCCGCAGTCGTCGGTGAGCCGCCGATTGAAGGCGGTCGAGCAGGCGGTCGGGGTGAAACTCTTCCAACCGGTCGGTCGCCGTATCGCCCTCACCGCCGCCGGCCAGGAACTCCACGAACGCACCCGCGGCCTGGTTCAGGCCCTCACCGATGCCGTCGACGTGGTCCGCAGCGACGCCGACCCCGACAGCGGCCTGGTCCGCTTCGGTTTCCCGTTCACCCTCGGCCCGGTCAGCATCCCGTCACTCCTGGCCGACTTCCACGCGGGCGCACCCCGTATCCGCCTGCACCTCGTGCAGGCTCACGGCAGCGCCCTGACCGACATGGTCCGCGACGGCCGCCTGGATCTGGCCGTCACCATCCCGGCCCCCGACGACCTGCCCGCGATCATCCTGGGCCACCAGCGCCTGCATCTGTACGTAGCCGACGCCCACCCGCTGGCAACCCGCGCCGAGGTCGAGCTCGCCGAACTGGCCGACGAGCCGTTCATCGCGAACCCGCCGACCTACCACCTGCGTCGCCTGGTCGACTCCTGGTGCGCCCAGGCCGGATTCACCCCGCGCGTCGGCTTCGAGATCACCGAGTTCGAGACTCTGCGCGCCTTGGTCGCCCAGAATCTCGGCATCGCGGTGTTGCCCGCCCCGGAGGTCGCCCACCCGGGCCTGTCACGCGTGAGCCTGGCCGGTGCGCGGGACCGCAGCATCGGCCTGGTCTCGGGCAGCCACCGCCCGACTCCCGCGGTGGCACGCCTGCGTGATCATGTTGCCGCGCAGGCCCTGTCCTATCTCGGGCGCGGCGCGGACCCGGCTACTCCTGGTAGGTCGTGAGGATGCGCCGGATCGACGAGGTGACCGGCAGGTCCCCGGTCAGCGGCACCCACCGGTATTCGGCGTAGTTGGTCACCCGCACCGGTCCGGCGCTGGCCACCACTGCGGCGAAATGCTCCCGGCGCACCGGTTTCCCGGCGCTGGACAGGTAGTCGAAGCTGCCGAGGTGGCGCACGATATCCGTGACCGCCAGACCGGTCTCCTCGCGCACGGCCCGTACCACAGCGCTGGCCAGCGACTCGCCCGGGCGCACCACGGTGCCCGGTAGGTGCAGCGGACTGCGCCCTTCGACGTGCTCCTCGTGCTCGAGCATCAGTACCGAGTCATTGTGCTCGACGACCACCCCCACCCGTAGCGCGACTCCCTCCGCGGCGGCCCGCTCCCGCAGTTCCTGCAACACTGTTTCGCCGATGGACTGCCCGGGCGAAACTTCGAAATCCCACACTGCACACCACATCCCGTATCACCGGACACCGTCGACCGATACGGATAACGCTACCGGCGGAGAAACGGTCGGCGGCAGAGACATTCGCAAGAATAGGCGCACTTCCGTCCCAGCGATCCAGGGTCCGGAAACTTTCTCGACACCGGCCGGAAATGCCTGCGTGCCATCACCGCGGCGGGGGTGGGAAGCTGGACCGGTACCGCCTACGAGAGGAGTCATCGTGAAGGTGTTCCAGATCGGCGCGGCCGGCGGTATCGGCCGCCGCCTGGCGACCCTGCTCACCGCTCGCGGTGACGAGGTCACCGGCATGCACCGCGGCCCCGCGCAGGCCGAGATCATCGCCGCGACCGGCGCGACCCCGCTGCACGGCGACCTGATCGCCGATTCGGTCGACGAGCTGGCCGCCAAGTTCCACGGCCACGACGCCATCGTCTTCTCCGCGGGCGCGCACGGCACCGGCGTGGACCAGACCAGCCTCATCGACGGCCGCGGCCTGGAGAAGGCCGCCGACGCCGCCCGCTTCGCCGGAGTGGCCCGCTTCATCCTGGTCTCGGTATTTCCCGACGCGGGCCGCGACCGCGAGACCAGCCCCGGTTTCGAGCACTACATGCGGGTGAAGAAGACCGCCGACGCCTATCTGGTCGGCACCGATCTGGACTGGCTGATCGTCCGCCCCGGCACGCTGCGCGACGAGCCCGGAACCGGCCTGGTCGCAGCCGGACTCGCGATCGAATACGGCGATGTGCGCCGCGACGACGTGGCCGCCTTCATCGACGTGGCCCTGCACCGCCCGGCGCTGAACCGGGTGATTCTGGAACTGACGGCCGGTCACACGGCGGTCGCCGAGGCCGTGGAGCTGGTGCTGGAGCGCTCGACCACGGCCAGGAAATAGCCGAATCCCGGATTTCGCGGCCGAAATTCGCGCCCCGATCGCGGGCGGGTGCGGCAATCGCGCGAGATACCTGGAATAGTTGGGGCGGAACGCACAGGACCAAGGCGAAAGCGGGGATGTTGGTGACTTCGACTGACGGTGTGAGCGGGGTAAGCACGGTGAAGGACGCACCTTCGGCTCCGAGCACCCTCGAGCGCGATGTCCAGACCCTGGAAAAGGCGATCTACGAAGTCAAACGTGTGATCGTCGGTCAGGATCGGCTGGTCGAGCGGCTGTTGGTCGGTGTTCTCGCCAAGGGGCACGTGCTGCTCGAAGGTGTGCCGGGTATCGCCAAGACCCTGGCCGTGGAGACCTTCGCGACCGTGGTGGGCGGCAGCTTCTCGCGCGTGCAGTTCACCCCGGACCTGGTGCCCACCGACCTCGTCGGTACCCGCATCTACCGGCAGGGCCGCGAGGAGTTCGACACCGAGCTGGGCCCGGTGGTCGCCAACTTCGTGCTCGCCGACGAGATCAACCGCGCGCCCGCCAAGGTGCAGTCCGCGCTGCTCGAGGTGATGGCCGAGCGGCACGTGTCCATCGGCGGCAAGACCTACCCGATGCCGAATCCGTTCCTGGTCATGGCGACTCAGAACCCGATCGAGTCCGAGGGCGTGTACCCGCTGCCCGAGGCGCAGCGCGACCGCTTCCTGTTCAAGGTCGTCGTCGACTACCCCTCGGTCGAGGAGGAGCGCGAGATCATCTACCGGATGGGTGTCACCCCGCCGGAGCCCAAGCGGGTTCTCGACCCGGCCGAGCTGGTGCGGCTGCAGAACGTCGCCGCCAACACCTTCGTGCACCACGCCCTGGTCGACTATGTCGTCCGGGTGATCGCCGCGACCCGCAAGCCCGCCGACTTCGGTATGCAGGATGTCGCCGGCTGGATCTCCTACGGCGCGTCCCCGCGAGCCTCGCTGGGCATCATCGCCGCCGCCCGCGCGGTGGCCCTGATCCGCGGCCGCGACTATGTGGTGCCGCAGGACGTGGTCGAGGTGATCCCGGACGTGCTGCGTCACCGCCTGGTGCTGTCCTACGACGCGCTGGCCGACGAGGTCAGCCCGGACGACGTGATCAAGCGCGTGCTGCAGACCGTCGGCCTGCCGCAGGTCGCCGCCCAGGCCAACGCCCCGGCCGGCGCACCCGCCCCGATGCCCGCCGCCGTGCCGCAGCCCGGCATTCCGCAGCAGCCGGGTGTGCCCGCGCAGGGCATTCCGCAGCCGCCGCAGCAGGGCATCCCGCAGCCTCCGAACGGTCAGATGCCCGGCGTCCCCGGTCAGCCGCAGCCGAAGTAGGTGGCCACGGAATCGACTGCGCCCGTGACGATCTCAACTCCCAGCGACTCCCCGCACACCCCGCCCTCGTTCCGGCAGGGTCAGCTCACCGACCCGCGGTTGTCGGCGGCGCTGCGGACGCTCGAACTCACCGTGCGCCGGCGCCTCGACGGCGTCCTGCACGGTGACCACCTGGGCCTGATCCCGGGTCCCGGCTCCGAGCCCGGCGATGCCCGCATGTATCAGCCGGGCGACGATGTGCGGCAGATGGATTGGTCGGTCACCGCCCGCACCACCCACCCGCACGTACGGCAGATGATCGCCGACCGTGAGCTGGAGACCTGGCTGGTGGTCGACCTGTCGGCCAGCCTCGATTTCGGTACCGCGCTGTGCGAGAAGCGGGATCTGGTGGTCGCCGCGGCGGCCGCGGTCACGCATCTGACCAGTGGCGGTGGCAACCGGATCGGTGCGGTGGTGACCAATGGCAATGAGCTGATCCGCATTCCGGCCCGCAGTGGCCGGGTGCACGAGCAGTCGTTGCTGCGCAAGATCGCGACCACCCCGCACGCCCCGGACGGTGTCCGCGGTGACCTGCGCGACGCGATCGAGGCGCTGCGCAGACCGCAACGCAAACGCGGTCTGGCCGTGGTCATTTCCGACTTCCTGGGCGATATCGACTGGCAGCGGTCGCTGCGCGCCATCTCCGGCCGCCACGACCTGCTCGGTGTCGAGGTGCTGGACCCGCGCGATCTGGAGCTTCCGGATCTGGGCGATGTGGTCCTGCACGACCCGGAGACCGGACGGACCCGGGAATTCAGTGTGACTCCCACGCTCCGCGCCGATTTCGCGCGCGCCGCGCAAGGCCATCGGGATCAGGTCGAGCAGGCGTTGCGCAGTTGTGGTGCGCCGGTGATGACCCTGCGCACCGACGGCGACTGGATCGCGGACGTGGTTCGATTCGTGTCCACCCGGCGCCACACCTTTGGCGCCCCGAACGCCGGACGGGTGCCGCGCCAGTGACTATCGGCGAGCTGACCTTCAGCCTTTCGCATTTCGCCTACCAGTATTGGCTGGCCTTCCTGGCCGTGATCGCGCTGGCGGCGCTGATCTACATCCTGATGCAGCAGCGGCGTCGCAAACAGATGCTGCGCTTCTCCAATATGGAGATGCTGGAGAAGGTGGCGCCCCGCCAGCCCAAGCCGTGGCGGCACATTCCCGTCGCGGTGACCCTGGTCGGCCTCATGTTCCTCACCTTCGCCGCGGCCGGTCCGACCGCGGCGAAGAAGGTGCCCCGCAACCGCGCCACGGTGATCCTGGTGATCGACGTGTCGCTGTCGATGGAGGCCACCGACGTGCCGCCCAGCCGGATCCAGGTGGCCAAGAAGGCCGCCAAGGAATTCGCGGACAATCTGACCCCGGGCATCAACCTGGGTCTGGTCACCTTCGCGGGTACCGCGTCGGTGCAGGTGTCGCCGACCACGAATCGGGAGGCGGTCAAGGCCGCCATCGACACCATGAAGCTGGCCGAGCGCACCGCGACCGGTGAGGGCATCCTGACCGCGTTGCAGTCCATCGACACTCTGGCCTCGGTGCTGCCGGGTGCGGAGAAGCCGCCGCCGGCCCAGGTGGTGCTCATGTCCGACGGTAAGCAGACCGTCCCGGACGACAAGGATGTCGAGAATCCCCGCCACGGCTTCACCGCCGCGCGTCTGGCGAAGGAGAAAGGCATTCCGGTGTCGACGATCTCGTTCGGCACCACGTGGGGCACCGTGGAGATCCCCGACCAGGACGGCAAGGGCTCCCAGCGGGTCCGTGTCCCGGTGGACGACGATTCGCTGCGCGAGATCGCGAAACTGTCCGGCGGCGAGTTCTTCACCGCCTCCACGCTGGAAGAACTCAAGAACGTCTACGCGCACTTGGAAGAGCAGATCGGCTTCGAGACGACCGTCGCCGACGCCAGCCGCCCGTGGTTGCTGCTGGGTTTGGTGGTGACTGCCGCCGGGTTGGTGGCCGCGTTGCTCTATCGTCAGCGTCTGCCGTAAATCGGTACCGCGCGCCGAGTCCCGAACACGAACAGATAGGTTTGCGTCTATGTCGAACATCACATCCCGGTCGGTCCTGGTGACCGGCGGTAATCGCGGCATCGGGCTCGCGGTCGCCCAGCGCCTGCTCGCCGACGGACACAAGGTCGCCGTCACCCACCGCGGGTCCGGCGTTCCCGAGGGTCTCTTCGGCGTGAAATGCGATGTGACCGATAGCGAATCGGTCGATCGGGCGTTCTCCGAGGTGGAGGCGCACCAGGGTCCGGTCGAGGTCGTCGTCGCCAACGCGGGCATCGTGGACAACACCTTGTTCATGCGCATGAGCGAGGAGTCGTTCACCAAGGTCATCGATGCCAACCTGACGGGTGCGTGGCGAGTCGCCCAGCGTGCCAACCGCAACATGCTCAAGAACCGCTTCGGCCGCATCGTCTTCCTCGGCTCGGTGGTCGGCCAGATGGGTTCGCCTGCGCAGGTCAGCTACGCGGCGTCCAAGTCCGGTCTGATCGGTATGGCTCGCGCCATCACGCGTGAGGTCGGCAAGCGCAACATCACCGCGAACGTGGTCGCGCCCGGCCTGATCGACACCGACATGACCCGCGAGGACATGACCGAGGAAATGCGCAAGAACGTCCTCGAGATCATCCCCGCGGGCCGGATGGGTCAGGTCGAGGATGTCGCGGCGGCGATCAGCTTCCTCGTCTCCGATGACGCGGCCTACATCTCCGGCGCGATCATCCCCGTCGACGGCGGTATGGGCATGGGCCACTGAGCCTTCCGCTCAGGCCCGACCCGAACCCTCACCCCCAGCATTTCTAACGAGGAGAACCCACCACCCCATGGCTGGATTGCTCGCAGGCAAGACCGTACTCATCACCGGCATCATCACCGACTCCTCCATCGCCTTCCACGCGGCCGCGGTCGCGCAGGAGCAGGGCGCGAAGGTGATCATCACCGGCATCCCGGAGCGGCTGCGCCTCATCGACCGCATCGCCAAGCGCCTGCCGCAGGAGGTGCCCCCGGCCATCGGTCTGGACGTCACCAGCGAGGAGAACCTGGCCGAGCTGCCGGAGAAGCTGCGTGAGCTGGCTCCGGAGGGCATCGACGGCGTACTGCACTCGATCGCCTTCGCGCCCAAGACCCTGATGGGCCCGGACGCGGTGAACTTCCTCGACGCCCCCGGCCCGGACGCGGCCAAGGCGTTCGAGATCTCGGCGTGGTCGTACGCCTCGCTGGCGCGCGCCGTGCTCCCCGCCATGAACGAGGGCGGCTCGATCGTGGGCATGGACTTCGATCCGCGCACCGCGATGCCGTACTACAACTGGATGGGTGTCGCCAAGGCGGCGCTGGAGTCGGTGAACCGCTACGTGGCGCGGGAAGTCGGCACCGCCAAGAAGGTTCGCTCCAACCTGATCGCGGCCGGTCCGATCAAGACCCTCGCGGCCAAGGCCATCGCGGGCACCGCCACCGACGACGCCAAGCAGCTGAACATGCTCAACGAGTACTGGGACGGCGCGTCGCCGATCGGCTGGAACGTCGACGACCCGTCGGTGGTCGCCAAGTCCGTCGTGGCCCTGCTGTCGGATTGGCTGCCGGGCACCACCGGTTCGATCATCTACGTCGATGGCGGCGCCAGCCACAACACGTGGTTCCCGGAAGCCGGTTTCGGCTCCAACTGATCGTCAGCGGTTCGATTTTCTGAGGAGGAGAGCAGTGCAGGCGGAGCCCGCGGCTCGTGAAGTGGACGCCCTGCTACTGCTGTCCTTCGGCGGTCCCGAGCGCCCCGAGGACGTGATGCCGTTCCTGGAGAACGTCACTCGGGGCCGGGGCGTGCCGCCGGAACGCCTGGCCGAGGTCGCGCAGCATTATCTGCACTTCGGCGGGGTGTCCCCGATCAATGCGCTGAACCTCGACATCATCAAGGCGATCGAGGCCGAATTCGGCTCGCGCGGTATCGATCTGCCGGTGTATTTCGGCAATCGCAACTGGCATCCCCTGGTCGAGGCGACCGTCGAGGGCATGCGCGCCGACGGTGTTCGCTCGGCGCTGGTGTTCCCGACGTCCGCGTGGGGCGGGTATTCGGGCTGCCTGCAATACCAGGAGGACATCACGCGGGCCCGCGCCGCGGTCGCCGATGCCCCCGAATTGGTGAAGTTGCGCCAATATTTCGATCATCCGTTGTTCGTGGAGGCGTTCGCGGACGCGATTCGTGCGGCGGTCGCGGAATTGCCGCAGGACAAGCGGGATTCGGCCCGCCTGGTCTTCACCGCGCATTCCGTGCCGGTCTCCGCCGATATCGCCTCCGGTCCGCCCGACGAACAGCGTCTCTACAGCCGTCAGGTCGCCGAGGCGGCCCGATTGTGCGCGGCGGCAACCGGATTCGACGCCTACGATCTGGTGTGGCAGTCGCGCTCGGGCCCGCCGCAGGTGCCGTGGCTGGACCCCGACATCGTCGATCATCTCGACGCGCTCGCCGACCAGGGTGTGGACTCCGTCGTGGTGTGCCCGGTGGGTTTCGTCTCCGACCACCTCGAGGTCATCTGGGACCTGGACAACGAGGCGAAAGAGCGGGCCGCCGAACTGGGTATGGCCTTCGCCCGCGCCGCCACCCCCGGCCCTGACCCGCGTTTCGCGCGCATGGTCGCCGATCTGGTGCAGGAGTACCTGACCGCCGCCGCCCCGGCGCGTCTGAGCGACATCACCGGCCTGGGCTGCACCGTCGACGGCGCGCCGTGCGTGGTCGGCTGCTGCGCCCTGCCGCCCCGCAGGCCCGCGGTGGCACCGGCGGCCGCCGAATTGTAGTCTCGCCCAGGTGACTACACCCGGACGCGGAACTCCGCAACGCCGTCAGCCCGCCTCGGGCGGCACCGCCGCCCGCAAGCCGCAGCGCACCTTCGGGCCGCCGGACATGTTCGTCTGGGCGCCGGTGCTGACCCTGTTCCTGGCCGCCGGCATCGTCGGCACCATCGGCCAGTCCATCATGTTCGCCGCCGCGTTCGTCGCGATCGCGGTGGTCATGCTGGTGGCCGACATGTTCTTCAACCGCTGAACGATTCGCCTGTCAGTGCAGGACGTTCACCGCGCGGGCGACGACCAGGCTCACGGTGACGAGGGAGACCGCGGACTGCACCATCATGAGAAGCTTGGCCCAGCGGGTCATGGGCATCACGTCGGTGGGGCTGAAGGCGGTCGCGTTGGTGAACGACAGATACAGATAATCCGGAAATTGCGGCTCCCACTCGGGATCGGCGAGTTCCGGATTCTGCATCTGGACCCACAGGAAATCCGGATACGGCTTGCGGGCGTGGGCGCGCGCCGCGGGACCGCCCCGGTCGAAATCCCAGTACCAGAGCGCGAACACCAGCACGTTGGACAGCCAGACCGCGGCGCCCGAGCCGAGCAGTCCGGCGGCGTTGTTCGCGGCGGTACCGTTGATCAGCGATTTCACCAGGTGGGATACCGACCACACCATGCCGAAGCCGAGCAGCCCCATCAACAGCAGGCTGAATCGCCGCAGTCGTTCGTCCTCGCGGTCGAGCCGTACCGGGTTGGCGATCACCAGGATGAGCAGCAGCGCGAACCCGACGATCGGCACGACCCAGTTGGGCCCGGCCGAGTATTCGGGCGGCAGGAGGTACTGCACCAGCAGGATCCCGACGACGGCAGCGGTGGCCGCCCAGCGCGATTCCCCGGCCGTACGCCGCGCCCACGCGGGCACCTGATCGTCGTCGGCGTCGTTCCTGGCTGCGCTCACGATCGTGAGTATGCCCGGCGGGTAAAGGTGACAGAAGTATGACGCGGGCTCGCGAACGGACTTTCCGTCGGGCAGGGTGGGTTGTAGCTGGGGCCTACCAAGGAGGTCATGTGGCACGGGAGTACAACCGGAATCCGGCGGCGGTGGCGGCGCTGTCGCCCGAGCAGTATCACGTCACCCAGGAGAACGGCACCGAGCGGGCGTTCACCGGCGAGTACTGGGACAATCACGAGCCCGGTATCTACGTGGACGTGGTGTCCGGGGAGCCGTTGTTCGCGTCGACGGACAAGTTCGAGAGTGGATCGGGGTGGCCGAGTTTCACCAAGCCGATCGACGCGACGAATGTGGCCGAGAAGCGCGACGTCAGCCATTTCATGGTGCGCACCGAGGTGCGGTCGGTGCACGGTGACAGCCATCTGGGCCACGTGTTCCCCGATGGCCCGCGCGACGCGGGCGGGCTGCGCTACTGCATCAACTCGGCGTCGCTGCGGTTCGTGCATCTCGATGATCTGGAATCCGAAGGCTATGGACAGTACAAGACGCTGTTCACGAAGGAGGAAGCGTGAGCGACACACGCAAGGCGATTCTGGCCGGTGGCTGTTTCTGGGGCATGCAGGATCTGATCCGGCGTCAGCCCGGTGTCATCGACACCCGGGTCGGATACACCGGCGGCCGCAACGACAACCCCACGTATCGCAATCACCCCGGGCACGCGGAGGCCGTGGAGATCGTCTACGACCCGGCCCAGACCGATTACCGTGCGCTGCTGGAGTTCTTCTTCCAGATCCACGATCCGAGCACCAAGGATCGGCAGGGCAACGACATCGGCTCGAGCTACCGCTCCGCCATCTTCTACCTGGATGACGAGCAGAAGCGGGTCGCCGAGGACACCATCGCCGATGTGGATGCCTCGGGCCTGTGGCCGGGCAAGGTGGTCACCGAGGTGACCCCGGCGAGCGCGTTCTGGGATGCCGAGCCGGAGCACCAGGACTACCTGGTCCGCTACCCGAACGGCTACACCTGCCACTTCCCGCGTCCGGGCTGGAAGCTGCCCCGGCGCGAGACCACGGCGTAGCAGTGAAAACGAGGGCCTCACCGCGGCATTCGCCCCGGTGAGGCCCTTCTTTTCGCCCGGCGCCGGGATCCGACTGAGGCCGGACCGAGCATCGATCTTCCGTGGGCCGCGACCGGCGGCCCCGGATCCCGTGCCACGGTCACGAATCCGCGCACACTGCGCTCTACTGGGGGCCAGAACCGCGGTAGCTACCAGCAGTCGCCGTTGTGGTGCCAATTCGGCAGCTGCTGACCATATTCCACCGCCGTCCCGCGTGCCCACGCGGGACGGCTGAACCCCGTCGTTCGGCCGCCGCTCAGTCGCTGGCCAGCGACCGTGCGATGACCAGGCGCTGGATCTGGTTGGTGCCCTCGAAGATCTGGGTGATCTTGGCTTCGCGCATGTAGCGCTCGACGGGGAAGTCCTGGGTGTAGCCGTAGCCGCCGAGGACCTGGACGGCGTCGGTGGTGACCTTCATGGCGGCGTCGGTGGCGACGAGTTTGGCGACGCTGGCCTGGCGGGAGTAGGGGAGGCCGGCGTCGCGGCGGCGGGCGGCGTCGAGATAGGTGGCACGGGCGGAGTCGACGGCGGCGGCCATGTCGGCGAGGACGAAGCCCAGGCCCTGGTGGTCGATGATGGCGCGGCCGAACGCTTCGCGCTGCTTGGCGTAGGCGACGGCGTCGTCGAGGGCGCGCTGCGCGATGCCGGTGGCGACGGCGGCGATGCCCAGGCGGCCGGAGTCCAAGGCACTGAACGCGATCGGGAGACCCTGGCCCGGTGCGCCGAGGAGGCGCTCGGTGGGCACGAACGCGTCGTCGTAGGCGGCGCTGGTGGTGGGGACCGCGCGCAGCCCCATCTTCTCCTCGGGCTTGCCGAAGGTCAGGCCCTCGGTGCCGGCGGGCACGAGGAAGCAGGAGATGCCGCGCGAGCCCTCGCCGGTGCGGGCGAACAGGGTGTAGTAATCGGCCTTGCCGCCGTTGGTGATCCATGCCTTGGTGCCGGTGATCCGGTAGCCGCCCTCGGCCTCGACGGCCCGGCAGCGCAGCGCTGCGGCATCGGAACCGGCATGCGACTCGGAGAGGCTGTACGCGCCGATGAGATTGCCCGACAGCATGTCCGGCAGCCAGCGCTGCTTCTGCTCGTCGGTGCCGTAGGCGAACAGCGGGTGGCACGACAGGCTGTGCACACTGACCGCCACCGCGACCGCCGCCCACCGTGCGCCCAGTTCTTCGAGCACCTGGAGGTACACCTCGTAGGGCTGGCCGCCCCCGCCGAACTCCTCCGGATACGGCAGGCTCAGCAGCCCCGCCGCGCCGAGCGCCCGGAACGCCTCGTCCGGATAGCGCTCCTGCTTCTCGTACTCGGCCGCGATCGGCTCGAGCACCTTGTCCGCGATATCGCGGGTGAGCTCGATGAGGTCGCGGGCTTCGGACGTGGGCAGCAAACGATCGACGGGCATGAGGTCACAGTACGACTGACACCCAATTGCGTGCAAGGCAGCACGCAATTTCGTAAGGCGGCTAGACTGACCAGGTGGTATCCGGTCTACCCCCGAACAAGCACCAGGAGAAGAGCCTCCGCACCCGAGCCCTGCTGCTCGACGCCGCCATCGACAGCCTGGCCGAGGTCGGGTACGCGAGCGCCTCCATCGCGGATATCACCGCGCGGGCCGGGGTGACCCGGGGCGCGCAGCTGCACCACTTCCACACCCGGCAGGAATTGTTCGCCCAGACCATCGAGCACCTGACGCAGCGGCAGGGCGAGGCGCTGCGGCGGCGGGAGCGGACGCTGCCGGGGGCGTCGTCGCCGGGGGAGGTGCTCGTCGAGCTGGTGACCGCACCCTTCGCGGGCAAACTGGGCAAGGCGGCGGTGGAGCTGTATGTCGGCATCGCCAATGACAAGGAACTGCGCCGCAACATGCTGCGCGTGCAGCACGACCTGACCGCCGAACTGCTCGACGCCTGCGGCCGTTTCGTGGACGTCCCGCGGGAGCGACTGGAAGCCGCGTTCTGGCTCACCATCAATTTGGTGCGCGGTGCGACCCTGGACGAGATGGTCGGTCGAGATCGACTGCGACGCAAACAGGTTCTCTCCGACTGGGCACGGCTCGCCGACGGCATGCTGGCGTAAACGCATCGGTCTCGGGGCGCGATAACGAACCGTTGAGTGGTTCGTTATCGCGCCCGGGCAGTCGGGCGTGACCTCGGGGGAGGTGCGCCGTCATGGCGATCGATCGTCGAAACCTGTTGCGGGCGACCGCGCTCGGAGTCGGGCTGGCCGGATTGAGTTCGGTGACCGGCTGCGGACCGGACGGTCTGCCGCGTGCGGAAACACCTGCTGGGCAGGTAGACTGGGAAGGGCTCCGCCAGCGTCTGACCGGGACCCTGAACTTGCCTTCCGATTCCGGTTACGGGACAGCCAAATTGGCCTTCAATCCGGTGTTCGACAGTCGGCGTCCGGCGGCGGTCGCTCAGGTGACCAACGCATCCGATGTGCAGGCGTGTGTGAACGCCGCGGCGAGCGCGAGGATCCCGGTGGCCGCACGCAGCGGTGGCCACAGCTATGGCGGGTACTCGACGCCTGACAACGGCCTGGTCGTCGACCTGGGATCCATGAGCGGTGTGGAGGTGAAGCCGGACGGCACCGCGGTCATCGGTGCGGGCGCCCGGCTGATGGACGTGTATTCGGCGCTGGCGAAGGCTGGTCGCTGCCTGCCCGCGGGCTCGTGCCCGACGGTGGGCATCGCGGGTCTGACCCTGGGCGGCGGCCTCGGCGTCTTGACCGGCAAGTACGGATTGACCTGCGACAACCTGATTTCGGCGCAGGTGGTCACCGCCGACGGAACCGTCCGCACGGCCTCGGCGACCTCCGAACCCGACCTGTTCTGGGCGCTGCACGGTGGTGGCGGCGGCAACTTCGGCATCGTCACCTCCTTCACCTTCAAGACCGTCGCGGCGCCGCAGCTGGCGGTCTTCCAGGTCCGCTTCCCGGCCGGATCGCTGACGGAGGTCCTCGGAGCCTGGCAGACGTTCACGGCCTCCGCGCCCGACGAATTCTGGTCCACCCTCGGCATTTCCGCCGGGAGCCCGCCGACGTGCCGGATCAACGGATGTTATGTCGGGTCGGAGAGCACTATGAATGCCCTGCTCGACAAACTGGTCGCGGCCACGAGGACGCAACCGTCCAACCGGTATTCGCTGTCCAAGGATTACCTCTCGGCGATGATGTATTTCGGCGGCTGCGCGAATTACTCGGTCGAGCAGTGCCGGCCGGACTGGAATGGCGGGGGAGTGCTCGGACGGGAGTCGTTCACGGCATCCTCGCGAGTGCTGACGAAACCACTGGCGGACCCGAGCCGATTGACCGCATTGTTGACCGGGCACAGCGGAATGGATGTGTTGCTCGACAGCATGTCCGGCGCACCGGCGCGAATCGGTTCGAAGGACACGGCATTTCCCTATCGCGGCGCGTTGGCGACGGCACAGATTTACGTAGGTGCGACCACCCCGGAGGCGCGGACGGCGGTGAACGACGTGCGGGATGGTCTCGGTGCGTTGACCGGCAATACGGCCTTCGTCAATTACATCGATCCCGGCCTATCCAACTGGGCGCCCGCCTATTACGGCGACAATGCGTCCCGGCTGCGCGGGATCGCCAAGCACTATGACCCCGCCGGTGTCTTCACCTTCGACCAATCGGCGTCGAGGGCTTGAGGTTCAGCGGGTCCAGCGTCCGGGCGGCGGGTCCATCGAGGTGTAGGCGAGCAGCGGCAGCGGCTGATCGTCGAGAAATGTCTCGAGCAGTCGGGTGAACAGTTCGGGCTGGTCGGTCGAGACCGCGTGGCCCGCACCCTGAACATCGACGAGGGTCGAGAGGGGGAGGATGTCACGGTATTCACGGGAGACGGGCCAGCGGAGGAAGTCGCACTGTGCGGCCATGACCAGCGCGGGAACGCGTGCGTTCCGCAATGCGGGCCGGGGATCGGGGATGGTGGCGAAATCGGCTGTGGTTCGCTGATTCACGTAGAAGCCCTGCAGGTTGTCGTGTGGCGGCGTGGTGACCTCGCGTGAGCACGACGCCCCGTCGCGCCCGGTGAGAGCGACCTCATGCATCCACGAGTCGGCCTCGGCGTCGGGGACCAACGCGTGCGCGGCCTGGGGGTTCATGCCCATCAGCAAGGACAGGGCGAGGATGCGCGGGTTGCTCATCAGTTCGTCGTAGCGGGCCTGCTGGGCTGGACTCATCGCATTCCACGGCTCGCCGACGCCGTCGGGGAAGGCCTCCGGCCAGATCGCGCCGGGCGCGACGAAGACCGCCTTCGCGACATGGTCAGGGTGAGCCGCGATGTACTGCGCCGTCAGCGATCCGCCCCAGGATCGTCCGATGAGGATGAGCTGGTCGGCGCCGAGCCGGCGCCGGATCGCTTCGAGGTCGTCGACCTGACGCCGCACGGTGTATTCGGTGACGTCACCGAGTCGCGTCGACCGGCCGCCGCCCACTTGGTCGTACGCGTAGATGTCGTATCCGCGGGCCGCGAGTTCGGCCCCGCCGATCGGTATTCCTTCTCCCGGGGTTCCCGGCCCGCCGTGGAGGAAGATCACCGGCGGCTTCCGGGATGGGAGATCGGCGGCCGGCACATGGACATAGGCGATCCGCGACCCGGTGGGGAGTTCCCAATATCGGACAGCCGCGGGCGCTTCGGCGTTGGGCTGCGGCGGGAAGGGGTGGAGAATCGTCGCAGCCGCCAGCGCGACGATCGCCGCGCCGACCGCCGCGCTCGATCCCGCCGCGGCCGCGGCCGCGCGGCGCACCCCTGCCACACGGAAGCCCCAGCGGCTGATCAGGAAGCATACGCTTACCGCCACAACGAGACCGATGCCGAGGAACAGCGCCGGGGTGTCCACCACGTTGGCCGCCACGCCCGCCGCGAGCGCTCCGGCCACGATCGCCACCACGGTGCCGACGGCGATGACCGCCACTCCCAGGACGACTCGCCACCGGCGACGTGCGTTCTCCGGGGTCGCCGATTCTTCCGCTCTCGCTGCTATCTCGGACCTGCCTCGTGAAATCGTCGTTTCGTCGCGATCGAGGTCCCCACTGTAAACGGGTCCGCGGCGTTGTCGAGCGATTCAGCGCGGCCTGTCGGACGGTTGCCCAGTTGTGCGGCGTCTCAAGCGGATTCCACAGCGTGCAGGATCGGGCGGAGGCGGGTGAGGGCCCACTCGTCCTCGACAGCGATGTCGTCGGTGGAGTCGAAGCGCTCGTCGCGCTCGACCAGGGGGCGGAGCTTCTTCACCACCGCGCCGCGGACCGCCGCCGGTGCGCTCGTGAGTCGTTCGGTGAGTCGGAGCCCGAGGTCGCGCGCCCACCTGTCGGTCACCGCTCGCGCCACGATCTTCGCGATGCGGGCCGGAGTTCCCGGCAGCGGCAGTTCCGAGTCGAGCAGAGCGATGGCCGCGATGACGCCGGCCTTGATGAGCGGGCCGTTGTAGTTCTTGCGGTCGGTGATCACGAGGTCGGCCAGCAGTGCGCTCGAGTCGGCCACCGCCTCGGGCGGAAGGAGTTGCCCGGCACGCCAATCGAGCGCGAGGCGGACGGCGTCCTCGATCGGCTCGGTCCCGGCGTCGATGATGCCGCGCAGGATGGGCCAGCCGTGTGCGGCCTCGCGAGCGTCACTGTCGGCGAGAACACGAAGCGCGGCCAGCTGGTTGCCTCGCTCGGGGATGCTGGTCGCGGGCTCAGTGCCGACGAGGCCGCGGCACCAGTCGAGGAAGCGCGGGTCGGAGCGATCGTCCCAGTGCGCGATCACCTCTGATTCGGTGTACCGCAGGTCGGCGTCGAGGACGCGGTGGAAGTCGTTCGGGTCCTTGGTCAATCGCGCGAGCGCCAGCAGCACTGTCGCGTCGCCGCCGCGTGCGGCTTCCCGGACGTGGCCGATGCTCGCCGTGTCGTTCCAGCCCGCGAGCGCGTCGGCCGCCTGTTTCGGTGCGGACGCCAGCAGCTCCCGGACCGCCGAGATCGTGTCGCCTGTGGCCGCGGCGGGCCAGGAGCCAAGGAGCGCGATGAGCTGACCCGCGCCGTCGCGGGACGGATCGGCGGGCGGTGTTTGCCGCAGTGCGTGCAGGATTGCGACGGTGAGCAGGGTGCCGGCCGGTGCCTGCGCGCGCACGAGCGCGTAGCCGAGTGCGGATCGCGCCGATGCCGACGTGGCGACCATGAGGCCGCGCGCGGCCGGGTTGGTGAGCAGGGCATCGGTCAGCGGGCGTGACCACCGCCCATCCCCGGCCCGCAGTAGTGCGAAGGCGGCATCCACGCGAGCATCGGTCTCGAAGCTGCTCGACCCGAGGGTGGCGGTGCCGCCGGAGGTGACCTGCGCGGCCAGCGTGACGAGCGCGTCGCGGACCTCGGGCATCGGCGGGCATTGGCGCAGTGCGGCGATCATCGTCTCGGGCCCGGACTCGGGCAGGGCCGCGATGGCCAGCAATCGGCGGACCGCCGCCGGCGCATTGCTGCGGGATCCGAGCACGACATCGACGAGTCCGGAGATCGTCGTCTCGTCCGGCACCGGCAAGGCTGCGAGGACATGAGCCGCGGCGTCCGGGTTGACCGCGCTCAGCCACTCCGGGAGATTGTCGACGCCGAAAGCGATGTTCGGTGCGACCTCGACGGCCAGCTCCCACCCTGCGATCAGTGCGTCGAGATCGGAAGGTTCATCGCGCCGGGACGCGACCCGCGCGAGCGTGCCCGCCATGACCAGACCGGGATCCCGGTCCGCGAGCGCCGAAGTCGCGTCGGCCCCGAGCGTGGTCAGCGCGGCGACGCACGCCTGCTCGACCTGACCCGCCGGTCGCGATGCCGCCCGGTCCACGAGGGTGTCGAGAACCGTGGAATCGACTGCGGACTTGCCGGAATCGGCCGGGAGCGCGGCGGATTGCAGCAATGCCGCGGCCGCGGCCTCGGGGCCGTCGTCGCCGATCAATGGCCGCACCAGCGCGGCGATCCCGGTCAGCGCGGCCCGGGCGGACCGGACCAGGGCGGCGGTCTCGGTGTCGTTGTCGACCTGCTCGTAGTCGTTGACCGCGTCGGCGAACATCAGCAGCAGCCACGCGGTGCTCTCCGCGTCCGCGGTGCGCCGCGCGCCGAGGGTCGCGGCGATCCATGTCATCGCCGGCGCGGTGGAGTCGTACAGGGTGCCCTGGTGCAACACCGCGCCCCACAACTCGTGCAACGACTGCTCGACCGTCGCCGAATCCTCCAGCCCCTCGATCCAGCCGGGCACGTCGCTCGCGTCACCGTACGCGTGTTCCAACGCGGTCCAGTCGATTTCGCCGGTGCGGGAGCGTGGGTGCACGCCGTTCATGGATCTCCTTGTCGTGGAACGCGCAGCCCCGGCGGAGGTGCGGTGTCGGTGCTCGGCTTCGCGGCCGGTAGCCGGTGTCGAGGGCGGAAACTCAGAATGCCGCGGGTATCCGCGCGTAGACGCCCGGGTACCCGGGCAGCGCGGTTCCGCGTGCCCAGGACGTGATCGCGACCAGTTTCCCGTCGATGAGCAGCGGTCCGCCACTGTCGAACTCGCCGGTGTCGGCGTCGGTCGAGCCGGCGCACACCATGTCGGCGGCGTCGAAGGCGCCGGGGTAGGCGGCGGCGCACTCGGCGTCGGACACCATCGGGACGGTGGCCTGCCGCAAAACGGTGTTGGAGATGTCGCCGTCGCTGGTAGCGCCCCAACCGAGCACGATGCCGGTGCCACCGTCGGGTGCGGCGATCGGGATGGTCGGGCGGGACTGCGGGTGCGCGAGCGTCAGGATCGCGAGGTCATGGTGATAGACGTCGACGCCGTCGACGGTGTCGGTGCGAAAGTCGGGGTGCAAGCGGATATCCGTGACGCTCACGGTAGTTCCGTCACGTGAGGTCAGATCGCTGCGGTCGAAGGTGACGGTGAGCGCTTGCGGCAGCAGTTGTGCGTATTGCACGCAGTGCGCATTCGTGAGCACCCGGTCCGGTGCGATGAGCGCGCCGCCGCAGAACTGACCCGAGGCGCGCGGGAAGAACAGTGGGCTGCCGACCGCGGCCAGCCAGGGATGGTCGGCGGCATCGGCCTCGGTGCCGCCGACCACGGCATGGGCGGGGGCGGGCACTGCGCAGCCGATGAGCGCCGCGAGGAGGACGGCGAGGCGGCGGGAGTACGACATCGGGCCATTCAAACAGAGGGAACCGGGTTTCGGTGGCCGGACATGTCGGACCCTCGGCGTACGGTCGCGGTCATGACGTCTTGGAACGAGTTCGCAGCGGCCGCACCTCGCATCTCGGGAATCTTCACCCGTCGTCACGCCGCCACCGGCAACCTCTGCATGCTCGCCACCCTGCGCAAAGACGGCTCACCGCGCATCAGCCCCCTGGAACCGCGCATCTTCGAGGGTGATCTCTGGCTGGTGGGCATGCCGGGCACCACCAAGTTCGCCGACCTGGCCCGCGACCCGCGCTTCTGCCTGCACACGGCGACCGTCGACACCCAGGTCAGCGACGGCGACGTGAAGATCTTCGGCAGCGTGCGTGATGTGCAGGATCCCGAGCTGCAGCGCCGTTGGGCCGAAGACCTCTTCGCCGAGAGCGGATTCGACCTGCGCGGCCGCACGTTCGAGCCGTTCTACGCGGTGGAACTGACCGGGGCCTCGTCGGTGGAGATCGTCGACGGGCGCATGGAAGTGACGGTGTGGAAGCCGGGGCAGGATGAGCACGTCGTCGAAGTCTCCGACAGCGCCGACCCGGCGACTACATAACGTGCAATATTGCACGCAGTGCAAGAAGGCATTTCATGCAACAGTGCACGAGGTGCCGAATACTGCTGATTTTCAGCACATTTCGAGGTCAACGCGCGATCGGGTGCGTGCGTCGTGACGACTGTCCGTGCCCCACAAGGCTATCGGGAGCGACCGTCGAGCGTCGGCGACGCGGTGATCTGGTGTCGCGACGGCATCTCGGCCACCGACTCGCCGGTACTGCCGGATGGCTGCATGGATCTGCTGTGGGTCGATGGACGATTATCGGTGGCGGGCCCGGACACCCGGGCCTACCGTCCGGAGCCCGGCTTCGCGGACCGGATCGCGGGTATCCGCTTCTACCCGGGAACGGCGCCGGCACTGCTCGGTGTGCCCGCGCACGAACTCCGGGACGCCAGGGCTGATCTCGCCGATCTATGGTCGCCCGCCGATCTGCGCACCGCTTCGGAGTTGATCGCACGAGCATCGAGTCCGGTCGCCGGGTTGGAAGCGATCGCTCGCTGGCGTGCGGGCCGAACTGATGCCGTCGATCCCGTGGTGCGATTCCTTGTGGCGTCGCTGAGATCGGGCAGCTCGGTCGCGGCCATCGCCGATGAGCTGGAGACGGGACCGCGCAGGCTGCATCGAATATCGCTTGCGGCGTTCGGATATGGGCCCAAGACTCTGGGGAGGGTCCTGAGGATGCAGCGTGCATTGGCATTGGCGCGCGGCGGAATGGGGCTTGCGGACGTAGCGGTCGCTTCTGGATATGCGGATCAGGCACATTTGACACGGGATGTCCGAGAGTTCTCGGGCATGTCGCCGATGAAGTTGCTGGGATTGAATTTGGAACCGCCGTCATTCTGAATACTGTTATATCACTTCGTAATTCGAGGGTGTGTGCGGTGAATTGACGATAGAATTGATGCATGAATTCGATGGGGGTGACACTCGATGACTGCGGTATCGCCGAACTGGCGGCCGCGGTCTCGACCCTTTCGGAATCTATGCAGAACGGGAAGATGTCGGCGTTTTCCGATGAAGACATTGTGACGTTGATGCAGAAGATTGAAACCTGCAAGCGCCAGCTGGCCGCTCTGGATACCCGCCTGATCATCGAAGCGGGGGAGCGGTCGCTGCACTCGCGTAGCGGGGCGGGGAAGATGGTGCCGTTCCTGCGCCACACCCTCGGCTTGTCGCGGTATGACGCGTCGGTGCGGGTGAAGATCACTCACCACTGTGGGGAGTTCGTGCAGCAGACGGGCCATGTCGCGCCGCCGGTGCTGCCTGTGGCCGCTGAAGCGTTTGCTGCGGGGGAGATCTCGCGGGATCACGTGCGTCACATCATGGACGTGATGAACCACCTGCCCGTCGACGTCCCTGCCGAGGCTCGTGCGGAAGCCGAACAGATCCTCGTCGACTACTCGCGTAATGGGTGGCCGGATGATCTGTTGAAGATCGGGCGTGACATCCTCGCGCGCCTGGATCCCGATGGGAAGGTTGTTTCCGACGCGGACCGTCGCCGCCGTCGCGGGATCACCCTGTGCCGCCCCGGCGTGGATGGCATGACGCGCATCGAGGGCTGGATCACCCCGGAACTGCGTGCCTGCCTGGATGCGGTGTTCGCCAAGCTCGCCCGCCCCGGCATGTGCAATGTCGAAGACCCGGAAAGCCCTTCGGCCACGGGTGGGTTCATCGCCGACAGTGTTCTCGATGCTGCCGCGCGTCGGGATCGTCGTGACGCCGGGCAGCGGACCCATGACGCGTTGCTGGCGTTGGTGCGGCCGGGTGTGAACATGCGGACTCTGGGCATGCACCGTGGGCTGCCGGTCGAGGTCGTGCTGACCATGAGCCTGACCGACCTGGAGAACGGGACCGGGGTTGCGACCACCGCGTCGGGCACCCAGATCTCGATCAACGAAGCCCTGAAGATGGCCGAAGGAACCCGCCCGGTGATCGCGGTCCTCGACGGCGACGGGATGCCGCTCTACCTGCGACGCTCCCGACGCACCGCCAACCGAGCCCAACGATTCGCGCTCCTGGCCCGCGATAAGGGTTGTACTCGCCCGGGTTGTGAACAACCCGCCAACATGTGCGCCGCCCACCACGTCAATGATTGGGCCAAAGGCGGGCCCACCGACATCACCAACCTGACCCTGGCGTGCGACCACTGCCACGCACTCATCAATGACGGCCAGGATGGTTGGAAAACCGTTGTGATGGGTAAAGATTCGCCCCACGCGGGCCGGACAGGATGGATTGCGCCGAAGAGTCTGGATCCCACCGGCACCCCGCGCGTGAACGATCGTCATCATGTGGGGCAGGCGATCGCGGCTGCCGTCGATTCCAGTTGCCGAATGTGGCGCTCACGGGCAGCGTGACTCCCGGCTGCTCGTCTGCTGCTGGCGTGCGCAAAGCGACGGGGAGTGTGGTCGCCTCGCCTGCCCTGCCGGACTTGGGCTGACGCCGGGTTGGGATCCGTTTCCCGCCGATCCCAGCCCACTGACCGCACGCATCACCTTCTCGAGCCCGAACCCCAACCTCTCAGCCCTTCTTGCTCCGGGATGCTGCACGGCCGAGCCGTGCGGGGGCTGGTAGGCGAGGGGCCTCGCAAGCTCGGCCACCTCTCTTCCTTCTCCAGGCGTCTTTTGTCTTCTGATCTCTCTTGTCTTCGAGTCTTTGACTCGTCGTCCCTCAGCCCAACGCGGCGTAGAGATCCACCCCATGCCCATCCGGATCGAGCACAGTCGCATACCTCTGCCCCCAGAACGCATCGAACGGCTTCAACTCCCCCCGATACCCCGCCCCCACCAGCTCCTCGAACTTCGCATCCACCCCACCCGGCGACCCACAGTCACACGCCAGCCCGATCCGCCCAGCCCCCGGCCCAGCCACCCAGTCCGGCCGAAACGACCGAACCGTGTCCTCGGTATCGAGCATCAGTTTGACGCCCCCACCCAAGTCGGCGTCGACATGCGGTGCGTCCTCGGCCCCATCCGCGAACTCCACCCCGAGCCGCCGATAGAACTCCAGCGAAGCCCCCATGTCCGCCACCACGATCCCGATCACATTCAGTCGAATACCCATGCCCGAACCCTAAGCGCGGGCCACACCGATTCTCTTGAACGAATCGGACACTCAGCGAGCGTGGACAGCCGCCAGCCGAGCCGCGCGAATCGCATTCCACAACGGCCGCAACAACGCTTCCTGAGCAGCCACCGCGGTGGCAGAGGTCGGCGCCGAAGCCGGCTCCCGCTCGGCGACGGTCAGGATCGCCGCGACCTGATCGGCGGTGTCGAGAATTCGCCGCGCCCGCAGCGGCATCGAATCCGGATACTTGTGCCGCGAATGCCCGGCCAGTTCGGCCTCCACCAGATCCCGTGGCGCGACCCCACCCGACCCGAGCCGCGTCGTGTGCATCTGCTGCAACGCGTCCGCCGCATCCCGCACGGCTTCCCGCATCGTGTATTCGGCCTCACCCAACGGCATTTCCGGCGCGAGGGTCAGCGGAATGGGCGTGGAGTACACCCGCCACTGCAGGGCGTCCTCATCGGTCCACACCGGTACGAGTCCGGTCCCGGTGGTTCCGGGCGCTCCGACGAGGATGCCTTCCTCGGCTTCGGTTGCGGCGGCCGCGAACTCGGTGCCGACTGGTATGCCCCGCACGTCTCCGGGGATCGGCAGCACCAGCCGAACCTGCGCTTCGGGCCCGGTGTACGCCTCGCGAATAATCTTGAGCAGCACCATGATTCCCGCCCCGGCGACCGCCGCGGGGTCTTCGTCGGACGCCCACGGCAGCCCCGTGTGCCCGCCGGTGACAGGGTCTCCGGCGGCCACGGTCTGCCGCGAAGCCCAAGCGCGCAGTTCGTCGAGCACATCGTCGGGGGCGCTACAGCCTGCCAGCCAGGAACCGGCCCAGACCGTGAGCGAGGCGCTTGGGGAACTCATGTATTCGAGGATAACTGGCGGGCTACTCCTGCTCGGTGACGAAATCGATCAGTCGTTCGACCGCCCCGATGAGGGGGGTTTCCAGGTCGCGGTAGGAGTTGACCGCGTTGTAGACGCGCCGCCACCCGTCCTGCGGGGTGCCCCAGCCGAGGCGTTGGCAGATGCCGGTCTTCCAGTCTTCGCCGCGGGGTACGTCCGGCCAGGCGCGGATGCCGACGGCCGTGGGTCGGACGGCCTGCCACACGTCGATGTAGGGGTGGCCGGTGACGAGGACGTGCGCGCCGAGGCCCTGGGTGAGGCCGGATTCCTTGGAGCCGGTGACCAGATGGTCGACGAGGACGCCGACGCGGTGGTTCGGGCCGGGCTGGAATTCGGCGAGTTTCGCGCCGAGGTGATCGAGGCCCTCGAGTTGTTCGACGACGACGCCTTCGACTCGGAGGTCGTGGCCCCACACGCGTTCGACCAGGGCGGCGTCGTGGATGCCTTCGACCCAGATGCGGCTGGCGCGGGCGACGCGCGCTGTGAGGCCTTCGACGCGGGTGGACCCGGAGGCGGATCGGGTGGATTTCGCGGGTGCGGTGGCGGTCGGCTTGACCAGGGTGACCGCTTGGCCGTCGATGAGGAAGGCGGCTTCTCGCATCGCGAACAGTCGCACGCGTCCGGCGCGGTCCTCGAGTTTGACGAACTCTCCGTCGTAGCTGCGGTCGAAACCGACTACGGCGCCGCAGAATCCGGTGGCCGCGTCCTCGGCGACGAGGTCGCGTTCGGCGACCACGCGCGGCACTTCCCGCTTCTGTTTCCGTGCGTGCCCGGTGAAGATGTCGCCGTACTTCTGGTGCCCACTCACCACGTCGAGGTTACCGGCGGCGGACGGGAATCCCGCTCGCGCCGCGCCCATTCCGGCGGTCGGGCGGCTGCTGGGCAGGTTGTGCACGGTTTCCGGTGATCGGTGTCCGATGTGCCCGGTCGCGGGGCTCGGAGTGATCACGAATATCAGCCAGGCCCCGCAAATGCAGTTACTGTTGTGGCGTGGCCGCAATAGTTTGGCTGGTCGCGGGCATCCTGCTCGCGGCGGCCGAGATGCTCACGGGCACTCTTGTGCTGATCATGCTGGGGGTCGCCGCGCTGATCACGGCGGGCGTGAACGCGCTCACGGGGGCCCCGGTGCTGGTGGACGCGGTCGTGTTCGGTGGCACCTCGATCGCGCTGCTGGTGCTGGTGCGCCCATTCCTGTTGCGGCGCTACGCGACTCCGCCGCCGCATCAGACGGGGGTGGACGCTTTGCCGGGTAAGACCGCCAAGGTGCTCGAAACGGTCGACGAGCACGGTGGTCGCGTGAAGCTCGGCGGAGAGGTGTGGAGTGCGCGCCCGTACGACGCCTCGGAGACCTATCCCATCGGTTCGACCGTATACGTCATGAGGATCGACGGTGCGCACGCCGTCGTCATGAAAGGGCAGTGATGGGTGTACTGATAGTCGCCGTCGTACTCATACTTCTGGTCGTCGTGGTGGTCTTCAAGTCGGTGGCGCTGGTGCCGCAGGCGGAGGCCGCCGTGATCGAGCGGCTGGGCCGCTATTCGCGGACCGTGTCCGGGCAGCTGACCTTCCTGGTCCCGTTCGCCGACCGGGTGCGCGCCAAGGTGGACCTACGCGAGCGGGTGGTGTCCTTCCCCCCGCAGCCGGTCATCACCAAGGACAACCTGACCGTGCAGATCGACTCGGTGGTGTATTTCCAGGTCACCAGCCCGCAGGCCGCCGTCTACGAGATCTCCAATTACATTGCCGCCGTTGAACAGTTGACGATCACCACGCTGCGCAACGTGGTCGGCGGCATGACCCTCGAGGAAACCCTCACCTCCCGCGACCAGATCAACGGTGAACTGCGCGGCGTCCTCGACGAGGCGACCGGGCGCTGGGGTCTGCGAGTGGCGCGCGTGGAACTGAAGGCGATCGATCCGCCGCCGTCGATTCAGGAATCGATGGAGAAGCAGATGAAGGCAGACCGTGAGAAGCGGGCCATCATCCTCACCGCCGAAGGCCAGCGCGAGGCGTCGATCAAGACCGCCGAAGGCCAGAAGCAGGCGCAGATCCTCGCGGCCGAGGGCTCCAAGCAGTCGATGATCCTGTCCGCCGAGGGCGAGCGGCAGTCCCGCATCCTGCGCGCTCAGGGTGAGCGGGCGGCCGCGTATCTCCAGGCGCAGGGCCAGGCCAAGGCCATCGAGAAGGTGTTCGCCGCCATCAAGAACGGCAAGCCCACCCCCGAGCTGCTGGCCTACCAGTACATGCAGACGCTGCCGCAGGTCGCCAAGGGTGACGCCAACAAGGTGTGGCTGGTGCCGAGCGACTTCGGCAAGGCCCTCGAAGGGTTCGCGCGCGGTTTCGGCAAGCAGGGCGAAGACGGCGTATTCCGCTACGAGCCGGCCCCCGACGGCGCGGAATCCGCGACCGAGGACGACTCCGACGAGGTCGCCGACTGGTTCGACACCGCCACCGACCCGGCCACCCAGCAGGCCGTGCGCGCGGCGGAGGCCGACGCCCGGACCCCGGTCGAGCCGATGAGCCTGCCGCCGACGGTCGCGCCGCAGCAGCTGCCGCACACCCAGCGTCCGGCTCCGCCCGTGCAGCCGCAGTACCGGCCGGAACCGCCGGACCAGCGCTGGCAGAACCCGCCGCAGCCGCCGCGCCCGCAGGGGCTCTGACGGATTTCCCGGTCGCGACATCGAACGAGGCCCTCCCGGTGGTGCCGGGAGGGCCTCGTCGTCGGAGAGGTCAGTTCGCGGAACCGTCGAACCGGTCCCCGGAGATCGACCGCGACGGCTCGCCGTCGACGCCCACGGGGACCTCACCTTCGAGGGTCGTGCGGTACAGCACCCGGGTCACGTCGAGATGGTCGAGGTCGCTGGGCGCGAGGTGCGCGGTAGCGCGGTTGTCCCAGAACGCGACACTGTCCTTCGCCCACCGGAATCGGACCGTGTACGCGGGGTCTGCGATCTCGGCGTACAGCAGCTCGAGCAGCGCGTCGCTCTGCCGCGGGCTCAGTCCGATGATGCGGGTGGTGAAGCCGGGGTTCACGAACAGCACGCGTTCCCCGGTCACCGGGTGCACGCGGACCACCGGATGCTCGGTGACCAGCGGCGCCGCCGCGACGCGTTTGGCGTAGTCGCTGTCGGCGTCCCACACGGGCAGCTTGCCGCCGAACCGGTGCTCGGCGCGCAGCCCGTCGAGCAGCGTTTTGAGCGAATCCGGCAGTCCCGCATAGGCGGCCGCCAGATTGGTCCACTGGGTGTCGCCGCCGCGCTCGGGCGCGATCTCGGCCCGCAGCAGGGAGGCGGCGGGCGGATTGATCAGCGGCGAGATATCGGTGTGCCATTGATTGGTGTAGCTGAATTTCTTCTTCCCGAAACGCTTTTCGTAGAGTCGGCTGTCGACGGCCAGGATCTCGGGGTGCTCGGTGGGGGCGTCGTCGTCATAGGGGTGCGAGGGTGTGACCGCGCCGAAGCGGCGGGAGAAGGCGATCTGCTCGGCGTGCCCGATGCGCTGATCGCGGAAGAACAGCACCTTGTATTCGTGCAGTGCCGCGGTGAGGACCGCGATCTGCTCGTCGGTGAAGTCGCCGCGCAGGTCGATGCCGCTGATCTCGGCGCCGATGTGCCCGGCGACAGGAGTGATCTGGAAGGTGGCGACGGGGTTCTCGGTGACGGTGGTCATGAGGGTTTCCTTTCGGTGCTCAGGCGGTGGCCTGGGTGCGGACGGGAGTGAACTGGCTTTCCACCGGGTCGAGGCCGTAGTGGCCGCGCAGCGTGGTGGCGGTGTATTCGGTGCGGAACAGGCCGCGCTGCTGCAGGATCGGCACGACCTGGTCGACGAAGTCCTCGAGCCCGCCGGGCAGGTACGGCGGCATGATGTTGAAGCCGTCGGCGGCGCCCTGCTCGAACCAGCTCTGCAGGTCGTCGGCGATCTGTTCGGGTGTGCCGGCGAGGGTGCGGTGGCCGCGGCCGCCGCCGAGCTTGCCGATGAGCCGGCGCACGGTCAGCTCCTCCTTCTCGGCAAGTTCCTTGACGAGGGTGAATCTGCTCTTGCCGCCTTCGATCTCGCTTTCCGGGGGCAGCGGCGGGAGCGGCGCGTCCAGGGCGTGCTCGGTGAGGTCGACGCCGAGCAGCGTCGACAGCTGCCGCAGCGCGTAGTCTGGGGAGATGAGGTCGGTGAATTCCTGTTCCAGCGCACGGGCTTCGGCTTCGGTGCCGGCGATGAACGGCACCAGACCGGGCAGCACCTTCAGGTCGTCGGCGAACCGCCCGTATTTGGGCAGCCGGGCCTTCAAATCCCGGTAGAACGCCTGCCCTTCGGCGAGGGTGCGCTGGGCGGTGAACACGGCCTCGGCGTGGCGGGCCGCGAATTCCTTTCCGCTCTCCGAGGATCCGGCCTGTACGAGCAGCGGCCGCCCCTGCGGGCTGCGCGGGGAGTTCAGCGGCCCGCGGACCCGGAATCGTTCGCCGCGGTAGTCGAGGGTGTGCACCTTGTCGGGGTCGGCGAAGACGCCGGTCTCCGGGTCGAGCACGACGGCGTCGGATTCCCAGCTGTCCCACAGCCGTACGGTCAGATCGACGAACTCCTCGGCCCGCTCGTAGCGGCGGGCGTGTTCGGGGATGGCGTCGAAGCCGAAGTTGAACGCCTCGTCCTCGCTGCCGGAGGTGACGATGTTCCACCCGGCGCGTCCGCCGCTGATGTGGTCCAGGGAGGCGAATTTGCGGGCCAGATTGAAGGGTTCGTTGTAGCTGGTCGAGGCGGTGGCGATGAGGCCCACGTGTTCGGTGGCGGTGGCGATGGCCGCGAGCAGGGTGACCGGTTCGAAGACGGCGAGGGCGTTGCGTTCGATGCGCGGCCCGACCGCGAGCCCGTCGGCGAAGAACACCGAGTCGAGCTTGCCGCGTTCGGCGATGCGGCCGAGCTCCTGGAAGTGCCCGACCTCGAGCACCTGGTGTTCGCGGGTGCGCGGGTGCCGCCAGGCGGCCTCGTGGTGGCCGACGCCCATGAGGAAGGCGTTGAGATGGAAGGTCTTGCGGGGGCTGGGCATAGGGGAGTGATCCTTCGATGGTTTCAGGGGTGGTGGCGGCTAGCGGTGCGCGCGCCAGCGGGAGAGCCGTCGCTCGATGGCCACGAGCACGCCGTTGTAGGTGAGCCCGACCACGGCGATGGCGACGATCCCGGCGTACATGTCCGGAATCTGGAAGTTCTGCTGCGCGGCGGTGATCAGGTACCCGAGCCCGGCGCGCGCCCCGAACATCTCCGCGGCGATGAGCACGAGGATCGAGCCCGAGGCCGCCATCCGGATACCGGTGAAGATGGACGGCACGGCCGCGGGCAGGATCACCTTCTGGAACAGTCGTAGCGGTGAGAAGCCGAGTGAGACGGCCGATTTCACGAGCAGCGGGTCCACGGTCCGCACGCCGCTGATGGTGTTGAGCAGGATCGGGAAGAATCCGGCGTACACCACCAGCGCGATCTTCGAGGTCTCGCCGATGCCGAGGATCAGGATGAACACCGGCAGCAAGGCGAGGGCGGCGGTATTGCGGAACAGTTCCAGCACCGGGTTCAGGAATTCCGCGACCGGCCGGTACCAGGCGATCGCCACACCGACCGGAATCGCGGTCACCAGCGCGATGGCGAAACCGATGAGCGAGCGGGTCAGGCTGGTGGACACGTGTTCCCAGAGCTGACCGTTGCGGATCAGCTCGAGCCCGGCGCTGACCACCGTGGAGAACGGCGGCAGGAAGACCTCGTCGACGAGACCCAGTCGCGGCGCGGCCTCCCACACCGCGAGGAATGCCGCGATCACCACGGCCGGTTTGCCGATCCGCCAGCTGATGCGGGCGAGCGTGGGCAGGACCGAGGCGGCCCGGCTCGGTCGCGGCGCCGCGCGATCGGCGGCGGTGCGGGACGGGATCTCGACGGGTGCGTCGATCAGGTGCACAGCGCTAGACATGGGAATTCCTCCGATCGGCGGTGAGCGCGGCCTGCTCGAGGTCCTGGGCCCGCGCGACCTCGTCGTGCAGCAGCGACCACACGTGGTGGCGCAGTTCGCGGAACCGTTCACTGGACCGGACATCCGGGTCGGCGGCCCGGTCCAGGTCGATGTCGACCACGGCCTTGATCCGCCCGGGCCGCGAGGTCAGCACGGCGACGCGCTGCCCCAGGTAGACGGCCTCGTCGATGCCGTGGGTGATGAACAGCACCGTCTTGCCGGTGGCCCGCCAGATCCGTAACAGCTCGTCCTGCAACGACTCCCGGGTCTGGGCGTCGAGCGCGGCGAACGGCTCGTCCATCAGCAGTACTTCCGGATCGAAGGCCAGGCTGCGGGCGATGGCGACGCGCTGTTTCATGCCGCCGGACAGTTCGTGCGGGTACCGGTTGCCGAAGCCGGCCAGTCCGACCAGTTCCAGGTAGTGCTCGGCGATTCCCTTGCGGGCGCGACGGGGAATGCCCTTGGCCTCCAACCCGAATTCGATATTGGCCCGAGCTGTGCGCCACGGCAGCAGCGCGTACTGCTGGAACACGATGCCGCGATCGAGTCCGGGCCCGGTGACGGGCGCGCCGTCGAGCAGGATCTGCCCGGCGGTCGGCCGGTCCAGCCCGCCGAGCAGATCCAGCAGCGTGGATTTGCCCGAACCGCTGGGCCCGACCAGGACCAGGAACTCACCGTCGCGAACATCGACGGAGATGTCGGAGAGCGCGGTCAGAGGTTCCCGCTCACCCCGCACGGGGAATTCCTTACGGAAGCCCGAGAGCGCGAGTTTCACCGCGGCGGTGCTCATTTGGACACCGCCTCGCCGCTCGGGCCGCCGGTCGCCGGGTACTTCCCGTTGGCGTACGGATTGTCCTTGTTGGTGTAGAGGTCCTTGGCGGCGAGCTTGCCCGCGGGCAGTTCGCCATTGCGGACCAGCCAGTCGATCCAGATCTGCAGCTCCCGTTCGGCGACCACGCCGCCGGGGACCGGGACGCCGGAGCTCTTGTAGTACTGCAGCAGCGAGGTGTTCTCGTTGCGCCCGCGCTCGTGGATGATGTCGGCGAACCGGGCCACCACCTCGTCGCGTGGGGTCACCTGCAGCCAGCGGGTGGCGCGCGCGGTGCCCTGCACGAAGTCGGCCACCGCGTCGGCGTGCGACTTCAGATAGTCGTTGCGGAAGACGTAGGTGCCGTAGTCGAATTGGCCGAACAGATCCTTGTCGGTGTAGAGCGGATGGATCCCGCCGCGCCCGATGGCGGTGTCGCGGAAGACGCCGCCGAGCGCGGCCACGTCGATCTGCCCGTTGCGCAGCGCGTCCTCGGTATTGGCGGGCGGCAGCACGACGAGCTGCACCTGCTTGATCTCGGCGTCGCTGAGCCCTTGATCGTGCAGCCATTGGCGGGTGATGAACTCGTGGTGCGCGCCCAGGGTGTTGACGCCGACCTTCTTGCCGATGAGGTCGCGCGCCGAGGTGATGCGGGAGTCGTCGCGCACGAAGTAGCCGGTGAAGTTCAGTTCGTCCGCGCCGTAGGAGCTGAGCACGGAGGTCACGGGCGCGCCGCCCGCGATGAGCTTGATGACCGCGCCGTTGAAGGCGCTGCCGAATTCGACCTGTTTGGTGGCGGCGGCCTGGATATTGGCCGGGCCGGAGGTGGTGTCGCCCTCCCAGTGCAGGTCGATGTTGGTGAAGTAACCGAGGTCGGCCGCGAGTTCGAAGGCCGTGACCTGGCCGGTGCTGCCCTGGTAGCGGACGACGGTCTTACCGTCGGCGGTCGTGCCCGCATCGGTCTTGGCGCAGCCGGTGAGCAGGACCGCCGCGCTGGTGACCGCGATCGCGGCGGCGACCGCGTGTCGCACCCGCGCGGGGCGGAGGGAGAAGGCCATGGGGATGTCTTTCGGTGAGTGTGTCCGTCGCGGAATGGGTTTCGTGGCGGGGACGACAACAGAGCCGCATGGGGATTCCTCTTCGGGGGCGGGGACGGTCGATCGGAGTGCTCACATGCTGCGATGGCCGGGAGGCCCCGGCAACCGCCATTTCACGATGTGGAAATCAGCGTGAGCGAAATTCGGCGGTGGAAAGCGTTGCGTCGCCGGTGTTTTGGAACAGCGGCGCGATCCGGCCCGCCGCGATGCGCATGGCCGGGACGACGGCGCGGATCAGCTCGCCATCCAGCCGCGCCGAGCGGGCCTGCACCGCCAGCGCGCCCCGCACCTGCCGGTGCGGTCCGACGATCGGCACCGCGAGCGCGCGAATCGGATCGTCGGTCTCGATGAGCTCGCTGGCGAACCCCCGGTGGCGGACCTGGTCGAGGTCGACATCGGCCGCGGCCCGGCCGGCGGAGTAGGCGAGCAACGCGTGGCCCGTCGCGCTGGCGTGCAGCGACTGCCGGGCCCGCGGCACCTGATGGTGGCAGAAGTGGACGGGCGGGCGGGCCTGGAACACCGTGACCGCGTCGTCGGCCTCGGGCACGCTCACGCTCACCGTGATGCGGATGCCCGCCGCCAGCGCGTACAGGTGCGGCGCGACCGAGTCCAGACCCAGCCGAGCCAGCGCGGGCCGGGCCAGTGTGGCCAGCCCCTGTCCGACGCGATACCGGTCGGTGGCCGGGTCCTGCTCGAGCAGCCCGCCTCGGACCAACGCCTGGGCCAGCCGGTGCGTCGTGCTGACCGGCAGCGCGGCCCGGTGGGCGAGTTCGCTCAGCGACAGCTCGGGATCGTCGCCCTCGAGGCAGTTCAGGACGTGGATCGCGCGGTCGACCGCGCGGGCTCCGGACCGGGGTTCATCGATGGCGGCCATGGTTCCTCCTGGGGGACCCGAAACGACGTTCCAGGCACTATCCCGAGTGCTCTGACCTGGGGCAACGGTTGTGCGCACCGCGATCCGAGCCGGTCGCGGCGCGTTTTCGCGCGCGCATCGTTCTGTCTCGCGTTTGTATTACGCGATGGGGGTCACCTTTTATGCGTGACCTCGCTCACAAATTCGTGGCTGAATTTCAGAAATGTCATTCTCCGACTCTCCGCGTCGAACTGCGTAAACCACATAAAGTGCGGTCGCAATCGTTTCGTCAACTGCTCGTGATCGATACGTGATTTGCGGAGATCTTTCCGTTACCGTCGCTAGCGGCTCGGAGAAACCCGGGCTCCAGCTCGAATCGACGAACACCGGCAACTCCGTCCCACGATTCGAGAGCAACCGATACCCCTGGGGACGGGGACCCGCAGCGAGCAGCACGGGCCGGTGGGAGCGGGGCGAGGAAACAAACTTATGCATCGCAACCGGAAGCTCACCACCCGCACTCGTATCGCCGCCGCCACCGCGGCCGTGGGCGCGCTCGTGTCCGTCCCGTTCGCGCTGTCGACGGCGACCGCCTCGGCCGCCTCGGGCAACTGGGATGCTGTCGCGCAGTGCGAGAGCAGTGGCAACTGGGCTGCCAACACCGGCAACGGCTTCTACGGCGGCCTGCAGTTCACCCAGAGCACCTGGAACGCCTACGGCGGCGCGGGCAGTGCCGCCAACGCCAGCCGTGAGGAGCAGATCCGCGTCGCGGAGAACGTGCTCGCCGGCCAGGGCCGGGGCGCCTGGCCCGTGTGCGGCGCCTACCTGTAATAGGCGTTCCGCTCAGTCGGAATTCGCAATGGTCCGTGCCGCAACGATGCGGCACGGACCATTGTCGTATTTCATGGAATCACGCGTGGGCTTCGTAGATCGACTGCGCCAATTCGATCTTGAGAGCCTGTAATTCGGATGTAGCGGTGACAGCTAACTCCCGGACACCGTTCTCGTCGTCGCCGAGCAGGGTGATGGCGCGGTCCACGACGACCCGTCTCGGCCGGGCGCTCATGACCAGGACCCAGGTGGACAGAAATACCGCTTCCTCCACCGAATGGGTCACGAACACAATGGTTTTCCCGGCTTCGCGCCACAGTCGCGGCAACTCCACCTGCAACCGCTCACGGGTCAGTTGATCCAGCGCGCCGAACGGCTCGTCCATGAGGATGATGCGCGGATCGTTGGCCAGCACCCGCGCGATCCGCGCACGCTGCTGCATCCCGCCGGACAGCTCATAGGGCCGCTTTCCGCCGAGGTCACTGAGCCCGACCAGCTCGAGCAGCCGGTCCGCCGCGACCCGGCGCGCCTTCTTGTCCACGCCACGACACTTCGGCCCGAACTCGACATTGCCGCGGACGCTGAGCCACGGGTACAGCGTGGGCGACTGGAAGACGACACCGCGTTCCGGGCTCGGCCCATCGACGCGGTCCTGGCAGACCAGCAGGGTGCCGGTGCTGGGTTCGAGGAACCCGCCGAGCAGTCGCAGCAGCGTGGTCTTGCCGCAACCGGACGGCCCGACGATGCTCACGAACTCGCCGGGCTCTCCCCGCCGCCGCGCGACTGATCGGTGCGTCCGGACTGGACGCACGCGGTCAGGGAGACGGCGAGCAGTCCGGCGACCGCCAGGGCCGCGACAACGCGTTTCATGCTTGGCCTTTCCACGGCACGACCAGCGCGCCGATCCGACTGATGACCGCGTCGAGCGTGAGCGCGGTGAGACCGATGATGATGCAGGCCATGGTCAGCGCAGTATTGAGCTGCTGACCGGCCAGGAAGGCGAGCCCGCCGATTCCGGGGATGCCGTTGTTCAGCTCCGCCGCGACCACGGAGGTCCAGGCGAATCCGACCGCGACCCGGATCCCGCCGATGACCTCGGGCAGGGTGGCGGGCAACAGCACCCGGGTGACGACCTGCAACCGGTTGGCCCCCAGCGAGCGCGCGGCATTGATCCGGTCGGCCGAAACCTGGTGCACGCCCGCCATGGTCGCGATCACGATGGGCGGGAAGGCGGCCAGGAACAACAGCCATATCTTGGAGGTGTCGCCGATGTCGAACCAGACGATGAGCAGCCCGATATAGCCCAGCGGCGGCAGGGTCCGCAC
Organism: Nocardia sp. NPDC004151; assembly: GCF_042874235.1. Taxonomy (NCBI): domain Bacteria; kingdom Bacillati; phylum Actinomycetota; class Actinomycetes; order Mycobacteriales; family Nocardiaceae; genus Nocardia; species Nocardia sp. NPDC004151. The sequence goes on from NZ_JBIAMR010000007.1 coordinate 220,842, forward strand.
GAAGTTGAGGTAGGGGCCGACGACGGTGGCCGCCGTCCGGGAGGTGCCGAGCGCGAATCCGGCTATCGGACCGAGGATCACGGCCGCGCCCGCTCCCGCGGCGATGCGTTGCAGGCTGGCCAGCAGGTGCTCCCACAGGAAGTAGTTCTGCTCGCCCGGGCACTTCGCGGGGGACGCCGGGCGCGAGCGGATGCCAGCTGTTGGCGCGTACGAAGGCGTCCCACACGGCGTGCGGGCCCGGCAGGAATTGCGGGTCGACGAACTTCGCGGCGGCGACGGCCCACCACAGCGCCAGGAATCCGGCCAGCGATGCCGCGCGCACGGCGAGGCCGCGAATCGGTCCGGCGGGCAGGGTGATTCGGGCCCGGTCGGCGGGGGTGGTCGTGGATCGGGTCGCGCCGATGCTGATCATGCGGGTGTACCGGGCACGTGGCCTCCGGGCACGGGTCCCGGGCTACCCGATCACGCCGCCGAGGATCCGGATGCGCCAATCCTGGTGTGCCCCTTGCCCGGGAGGGGTGCAGGTATCACGTTGATCAGTGGTATCGGCAGGCGGCCCGAGGCAGGCGCGGCGGCCGACCATGGAGGGCGCGAGGACGGTGGGAAGGCGGGGACCCCACCGTCCTCGCGCGGATCACGCCGGTAGCCCGTGGACTGTGAGCAGGTGGGGGCAGGTTGGTAGCGTGGTTGCAGGAAAACGATCGGTTGATCGGATATGAGCTGAGCCTGGAGGAGAGTGTCGTGACGGCCGTACGTCGGACTCAGGCCCAGCGGCGCGCCGAGACGCGAGAGGCGCTGATCGAGGCCACCATTCGGGCGATCGTCGAGAAGGGCTACTCCAAGCTCACGGTCAACGAGATATGCCGCCGCGCCGGCGTCTCGCACGGCGGACTGTTCGGCCGGTTCGACTCGTTGTTCGACCTGGTGGCCGCGGCCGCGGGCGAGGTCGGCCGCCGCCAGATCGAGCGTTTCGGCGCGAATGTCGCCGAGCTGCCCGATCCACGCGATGTCGACGCGGTGCTGGCGATCTGGCTCGACGCCGCCCGCGACCCCATCAATACGGTGTGGCTGGAGCTGACCATCGCGGCCCGCACCGATGAGCAACTGCGCGAACACCTCTCGGTGGTCCGCGACGAGTACGCCGCGGCCCTGCTCTCCGGTGGCGGCCTGCCCGCCACCCGCGGACTCACCCCCGAACAGAACCTGGCCCTGGGCTCGATCGTGGTGTTCTGTTTCGACGGCTTCGCCATCCACACCGGCACTTTCCCGCAGCCGGAACTGGATGCCGTACGGCTGGCCGCCCTGACCACCATGGTCCGGCAGTACCTCGACACCCACCTCGTATCCGACCGGGCCCCAGCGCGAGACTGACCGATCCTCGGGTCAGCGGCCCGCGCCGGTCGGGTCCGCCTGGCCGACCGTCATGCGAGCGTCCACGACCAGCCCGATCACGCCCACGGCCAGGCAGGCGACGGTCACGATGATCTGGGCGGGGGAGGTTCGGTTGGTGAGGGCGTCGCCGAGCAGCACGGTCCCCACGGTGCCCGGGATGATGCCGAGGAAGGTGGCGGCGAGGTAGGGCGTGAATCGGATGGAAGACAGTGCCGCGCAATAGTTCACGATGGAGAACGGCGCGAAAGCGATGAGCCGCAACGATCCGATCGCCAGCCAGCCCCGCCGCGCGAGCCGGGTGTCCACCGCCTGCACCGTCGGATGGGTGAGCCTGGCGCGAACTCGCTCGTGATCGAGCGCGCGCACCAGCCACAATGCCAGCACCGCGCTCAGGGTGGTGGCGGTGATGGCGAGAGTCAGCCCCTCGGCTGACCCGAACAGCATCCCCGCGCTGAGCGTGAAAATCGTTCGAGGGAACGGGGCGACGCACATGAGTGTGTGCACCGCGAAGAACACCAGCGGCAGCATGGGCCCGACCGAGTCGGCCCACTGCCGGATCTGCTGGGGTGCCGGATGCGGCGCGAAGGCCGCGAGCGCGAAGAGTAGTCCGCAGCCGATCAGCAAGGCCAGGGTGCGGGGTTGGCGCAGGCGGTTGAGCAGCCCGGATGCGCGCTCGAGCGGGGAGCTCACGGTTGTTGGCACCGCGCCAGGTTACCCGCTGGTAGCGAGACTCCGGAGACGGCAATCACGGGGGTGCCGCTAGCATCAGGGGAAAGACGAGGAATGCTCGTTAACCAAAGTGACCGTTGATCTGCGCGAATGCCGGCCCAACGGGCACCGCGGTCAGGGAGTGGAAGAAGGAACAGCAGCTATGCCGATTGCTTCCGACTCGGACACCGATCCGGTGCCCGAGTATGCCGCCTGGCGCAAGGGTGTCGCCGGGGTGCTGGCGAAGGCCCGCAGGGTGGATGCGAGCGAACTGCCGGACGAGCCGGAGAAGCTGCTCGCGGTCACGACCTATGACGGTCTCACGGTCAACCCGCTCTACACGCGCCGCGACGAACTGCCCGAGCAGCCGCTGCCCGGGCAGTTCCCCTACGTGCGCGGTGGCGACGCCACCCGTGACGTGCACCGCGGCTGGTTCGTGAGCCAGAAGTTCGCCGGTGAGGACGCGAAGGCCGTCAACGCCGACATCCTCTTCGCGCTGGACAACGGCGTGAGCGCCGTGCAGCTGGGCGTCGCCGAGCGTGGCGTCCCGGTCGAGGGCCTGGCCACCGCGCTGAAGGGCCTGCTGTTCGAGCTGGCCCCGCTCACCCTGGACGCCGGTCCGGCCGCCAATGAGGCCGCCGCCCAGCTGTTCTCGGTGCTCGACGCTTATGCCGCGGCCAACGCGACCACGGTGCCGAACCGTGCCGACATCCGCGTCTCGCTGGGCGCGACCCCGCTGACGAGCCTGTTCGCGGGCACCTCCGCCATCGACCTGGACGGCGCGGTCGCGCTGGCCCAGCAGGCGGTGGCCCGGCCGGAGACCATCCGCGCGATCACCGTGTGCGGCGTGGCCTTCCACAACGCGGGCGCCTCCGACGCGCAGGAGCTGGGTGCGGCCGTGGCCGCGGGCCTGGAGTACCTGCGCTCGCTCACCGACGCGGGCGCCGACATCGTGGATGCGCTGGGGCAACTGGAGTTCCGCTTCGCCGCCACCGACGACCAGTTCGAGATGGTCGCGAAGTTCCGTGCCGCCCGCAAGCTCTGGGCCCGCGTGGCCCACGTGTGCGGCGCTCCGTCCGCCGGCAACGCGCCGCAGCAGGCCGTGACCTCCGCGGCCATGATGAGCCAGCGCGACCCGTGGGTGAACATGCTGCGCACCACGCTCGCCGCGTTCGGCGCGGGCGTCGGCGGCGCCGATATCGTCACCGTGCTGCCCTTCGACGCCGCCCTGCCCGCCGGGGAACTCGAGGTGTCGCAGGCGTTCTCCGAGCGCATGGCCCGCAACACCCAGCTGCTGCTGCTCGAGGAATCCCACCTCGGTCACGTGCAGGACCCGGGCGCGGGCTCCTGGTACGTGGAGTCGCTCACCGATGAGCTCGCCGCCAAGGCGTGGGAGTTCATGCAGGAGATCGAGGCCGCGGGCGGCTACCTGGCCGCGCTGCAGGCCGGTCTGCTCGCCGAGCGCGTCGGCGAGACCAAGGCGAAGCGCGATTCCGATGTGGCGCACCGCAAGACGGCCGTCACCGGTGTCAACGAGTTCCCGAACCTGGGCGAGAAGCCGCTGTCGGAGGCCGCGCGCGCCGACGACGCCGCCCGCTACGGCGCCGCCTTCGAGGCGCTGCGCAACCGCTCCGACGCCTACCTGGCCGCCAACGGCGCGCGCCCGCGGGTGCGCCTGGTTCCGCTGGGCCCGGTGTCGGAGAACAATGTTCGTGTCACCTTCTCCACCAACCTGCTGGCCTCCGGCGGCATCGAGGCGGTCACCGAGGCCGGTCCGTCGATCGCGGTGCTGTGCGGTTCGGACAAGCGGTACGGCACCGACGCCGCCGCGGCGGTGGAGGAATTGCGGGCGGCCGGTGTCACCACCGTGTTGCTGGCCGGACCCGAGAAGGCGGTCGCGGACCTGACCGGCGCCCAGCGCCCCGACGGTTTCGTGACCGCGCGCATGGATGCGGTGGCGGCTCTGTCCGGTCTGCTGGAGAAGCTGGGAGCGTAGAGATGAGCGATATCAAGCACCGGATCGGCAATTTCGCCGAAGTACCGCTGACCGAGGGCGACACCGCCCCCGCCGAGGTCAGCGCCGCGCAGGTCGAGGAGTTCGTCAAGACCGCCGCGACCGCCAATCACTATGCGCCCGAACAGCTCACCTGGTCGACCCCCGAGGGCATCGACGTGCCGCCGGTGTTCACCAAGGCCGACCGCGACGCCATCGTGGCCGAGGGCTACCCCCTCGACAGCGTGCCGGGTATCGCGCCGTTCGTGCGCGGTCCTTACCCGACCATGTACGTGAACCAGCCGTGGACCATCCGCCAGTACGCGGGCTTCTCCACCGCCGCGGACTCCAACGCCTTCTACCGCCGCAACCTGCAGTCGGGTCAGAAGGGCCTGTCGGTCGCCTTCGACCTGGCGACGCACCGTGGCTACGACTCGGACCATCCGCGCGTCACCGGTGACGTCGGCATGGCCGGCGTCGCCATCGACTCCATCCTCGACATGCGGGAACTGTTCGATCAGATTCCGCTGGACCAGGTTTCGGTGTCGATGACCATGAACGGCGCGGTGCTGCCGATCCTGGCGCTCTACGTCGTCGCCGCCGAGGAGCAGGGCGTCGCGCCCGAGCAGCTGGCCGGAACCATTCAGAACGACATTCTGAAGGAGTTCATGGTCCGCAACACCTACATCTACCCGCCCAAGCCCTCGATGCGGATCATCTCCGACATCTTCGCCTACACCTCCGCGAAGATGCCGAAGTTCAACTCGATCTCCATCTCCGGCTACCACATCCAGGAAGCCGGTGCGACCGCCGACCTGGAGCTGGCCTACACCCTCGCCGACGGCGTGGAGTACATCAAGGCCGGTCTGGACGCGGGCATGGAGGTCGACAAGTTCGCGCCGCGACTGTCGTTCTTCTGGGCCATCGGCATGAACTTCTTCATGGAGGTCGCGAAACTCCGTGCGGGCCGCCTGCTCTGGAACGAGCTGGTCGCCAAGTTCGAGCCGAAGAACTCCAAGTCGCTCGCGCTGCGCACCCACTCGCAGACCTCGGGCTGGTCGCTGACCGCGCAGGACGTGTTCAACAACGTCGCGCGCACCTGCGTGGAGGCCATGGCCGCCACCCAGGGCCACACCCAGTCGCTGCACACCAACGCGCTCGACGAGGCGCTGGCCCTGCCGACGGACTTCTCCGCCCGCATCGCCCGCAACACCCAGCTGCTGATCCAGCAGGAGTCCAACACCACCCGTCCGGCCGACCCGTGGGGCGGCTCGTACTACGTGGAGTGGCTGACCCACCAGCTGGCCGAGCGCGCCCGCGCCCACATCGCCGAGATCGAGGCGCACGGTGGTATGGCGCAGGCGATTTCGGAGGGCATCCCGAAGCTGCGCATCGAGGAGGCCGCGGCTCGTACCCAGGCCCGCATCGACACCGGCCAGCAGCCGGTGATCGGCGTCAACAAGTACCTGGTCGAGGAAGACACCCCGATCGAGGTCCTCAAGGTCGAGAACTCGCGCGTGCGCGCCGAGCAGAACGCCAAGCTGGAAAAGCTGCGCGCCGAACGTGATTCGGCCGCGGTCGAGCAGGCGCTGGCCGAGCTCACCCGCGCGGCCGCCTCGACCGAGGGCGGCATGGAGAACAACCTGATGGCCTTGGCCATCGCGGCGGCCCGCGCCAAGGCCACCGTCGGTGAGATCTCCGATGCCCTGGAGCAGGTCTACGGCCGCCATCAGGCCGAAATCCGTACGCTCTCCGGCGTCTACCGGGAGGAGGCGGGCAAGGTGACCAATATCAGCAAGGCCATCGAACTGGTCGAGGAATTCGCCGAAGCCGAGGGCCGTCGCCCCCGGATCCTGATCGCCAAGATGGGTCAGGACGGCCACGACCGCGGCCAGAAGGTGATCGCGACCGCCTTCGCCGACCTCGGCATGGACGTCGACGTGGGCCCGCTGTTCCAGACCCCCGAAGAGGTGGCGCAGCAGGCGGCCGACAACGACGTGCACGTCGTCGGCGTCTCGTCGCTGGCCGCAGGCCACCTCACGCTGGTGCCCGCCCTGCGGCAGGCACTGGCCGATGTCGGTCGCCCCGACATCATGGTCACCGTCGGCGGCGTCATCCCGCCCGGTGACTACGACGAGCTGTACGCCGCCGGCGCCGCGGGCATCTTCGGCCCCGGCACCATCATCGCCGACGCCGCGATCGACCTGATCGGGAAGCTGGCCGCACAGCTGGGCCACGAGATCGGCAGCGGCGCAACGGAATGAGCGACGCCGCACGCGCGACCGGGGGTGGCGAGAACCACCCCCGGCTCGGCACCACCGCCGGTGTCGGGGTCCCCGGACCCGGCCCCGGCGTCCGGCCCGCCACCCCCGTGGCGCGCCGGGTGATCGATGTCGACCAGCTGGCCGCGCAGGTGCGGGCGGGGGAGCGGGCCGGACTGGCCCGCGCCATCACCCTCGTCGAATCCACCCGCGGCGACCATCGGGAACTGGCGCAGCGGCTGCTGCTGAAGCTGACCCCCGACGCGGGCAAGGCGCTGTCCAATCGCGTGGGCATCACCGGCGTGCCGGGCGTCGGCAAGTCGACATTCATCGACGCGCTCGGCATGTACCTGATCGGCCAGGGCCATCGGGTGGCGGTGCTGGCCGTCGACCCGTCCTCGACCCTGACCGGCGGCTCGATCCTGGGCGACAAGACCCGCATGGAACGGCTGTCGGTGCAGCGCGACGCGTTCATCCGGCCCTCGCCGACCGCGGGCACCCTGGGCGGAGTCGCCAAGGCGACCCGCGAGACCATCGTGCTGCTCGAGGCCGCGGGCTACGACGTGATCCTGGTGGAGACCGTCGGTGTCGGCCAGTCCGAGGTCACCGTCGCCAATATGGTCGACGTCTTCTGCTTCCTCACCCTGGCCCGCACCGGCGACCAGCTGCAGGGCATCAAGAAGGGTGTGCTCGAACTCGCCGACCTGGTGGCCGTGAACAAGGCCGACGGCCGTCACGAACTCGAGGCCAAGGCCGCCGCCCGCGAACTCCAGGGCGCCATGCGGCTCGTGCACCCGCGCGAATCGCTGTGGCGGCCACCGGTTCTCACCATGTCCGGCCTCAACGGCACCGGCCTGGACACGTTCTGGGACGCGGTGCTCACCCACCGCCGGGTGCTGACCGAGGCGGGCGAGTTCGCCGAGAAGCGCCGCCGCCAGCAGGTCGACTGGACCTGGACCATGGTGCACGACAACCTGTTGCGCCGCCTGTCCGAGAACCCGGCCGTCAAGGCCCTGAAGGCCCCGGTGGAGAAGCAGATCCGCGACGGCTCCCTCACCCCGGCACTGGCCGCCGAGGAGATCCTGCGGGCCTTCGACGAACGGCCCTGACCGCCATGACCATCCGGATACGCCCCGGTCTCGCCTCCGACGCGGACGCGGTCGCCGCGCTGCACACCGCCAGCTGGCGCACCGCGTACGTCGGGATCATGCCCGGGGCGTATCTGGACGGGGCGCTGGCCGATGACCACAGAGCCATGTGGCTGTCCCGGCTGACCGCCGAGGTCGCGCCCGGCAGCCTCTTCATCGCCGAATCCGGCTCGGATCTGCTGGGATTCATCTATCTGGCGCTGCAACCGGACGGTCGCGTTCTGATCGACAATCTGCACGTCAGCCCGGCCCTCAAGCGCGGCGGCATCGGGACGCGGCTGCTGCGTCACGGATTCGAGTGGGCCGCCGCCGAATTCCCTGGCCACCTGGTGTATCTGGAAGTGCTGGAAGACAATACGGCCGCCATCGCGTTCTACGAACGCCATGGCGGCCGGGCCGGTGTGCCTCGAACCTATCGCTTCCCGCAGGGCTTCGAGGTTCAGGATCTCGAAATCACCTGGCCTGTACCGCCCGCCGGCTAAACCCCCAGGGCGTCGGCGATCAGTGGCCAGGAATCGTGCACGTCATCCTGCCAATACGGCCAGGCGTGCGTGCCGTCCCGGTAGGCGACCTGCGCCGGAATCCCCAGCTCCCCGAGCCGGGTGACCAGGGAGTCCGTACAACTGCGGACCACCGTCTCCATGACCCCGCCCACCGCCATGCGATCGGTCAGCGTGGCCACGTTCCCGCCGATGCTCGGGTCCGCGAGGGAATCGTGCGCGCCCGGCGCGCCATTGCCCGCCGAGATGTAGAGCGCCACTCCGCGCAGCCGGTCCGCGTTGATCACGGGATCGTGGGCGTCCCAGGCCGGATTGTCGTCGGGCCCCCACATATTGGCGGCGTTCGCCCGGAACAGGCCGAGCTCGGAGTGCACGAAACTGCGGGCCACCGCGTCGGTGGTGCGCGGGCAGCCGCTGTAGGCCCCGACCGCCTGGTACATGCCGGGCGCTTCGATGGCGAGATTCAGCGCCGAGGTCGCGGACATGGACGCGCCCGCGATCGCGTTGCGCCCGGTCATCTGGAAGTGGGATTCCAACAGCGGCGGCAGTTCGCGGATCAGGAAGGTGGACCACTTGTTGCGGCCCAGCGCCGGGTCGTCGGAGAGCCAGTCGGTGTAGAAACTGGCGCGCCCGCCGATCGGGGTGACGACGTTGACCGGCTTGTCGGCGAAGAACTGGGCGACATCGGTGCGATTGGACCAGGGTCCGCCGGATTCACCGCCGTCGACCGTGTTCAGCAGGTACAGCGCGGGGGCCGGGCCGTCGGGGTGTGACACCCAGACCGGGATGTTGCGTCCCATGGCCGCGGAGTAGACGGTCACCTCGTACTGGCGTCCGCCGAGCGGCCGCACGTCCACGATGCCGGAACCGCCGCCGGGGTCGGCGTGCGCGGATGCTGGCACCAGGGCGGCAAATATGGCGATCAGGGCAACGAGGGAGCGCGTCAGCCGATGCATGACAGTGAGTATCCCGCTGCTGATGTCGATTCCTTTGACATCAGCGCGCGTGTTCGCCGCCGATGGGTTTCGCGGTGGGCGAAAACGGGTATAGGGGCGCGGTCCGGCAGCAGCATCCCGGCAGCTATCGGACCGCGCCGAGGATGTCAGATCATCATGCGCAGCGGGCCCTCGGGTTCCAGGCCCATGGTGGTCAACGCCGTCGAGTGGTAGATCGAACCGGGCGTGTGGATGGCGTGCTGCAATCCCACGTGCGCGTCGCGCCAGAACCGCTGCATGAGGTTCTGCCGCCGCGCCGCGTTGCCGCCGGACCGCGCGAAGATCTGGTCCACCGCCGCCACCGCCCGCCACGCACAGCGAATCTGATTGCGGCGCACCACGGCCCGGTCCTCGAAGGAGATGGGTTTGCCCGCGTCGGCGAGATCGTAGAGGCGGCTGATGCCGTCGAGCAGCTGGCTGCGGGAGGCGGCGATGTCGGCGGCGGCCTCGGAGATGGCCGACAGCACGATCGGGTCGTCCTTGATCATGGTGCCCGTGGCGGTGACGCGATTGCGCTGGTAGTCGAGGTGGGCCGCGAGCGCGCCCTCGGCGATGCCGATGACCGCGGCGGTGATGCCGAGCGGGAACATCGACCAGAACGGCAGCTTGTAGACGGTGTCGGTGCGGCCCGCGCGCTCGGCGGCCAGCTCGCCTTCGGCGACCGCCTCCATCTCGATGGTCCGGTAGGCCGGAATGAACGCGCCGTCGACGATGATGTCCTTGGACCCGGTGCCCTGCAGCCCGATGACGTCCCAGGAGTCGTCGACGATGGTGTAGTCCTTGCGCGGCAGCACCACGTGCAGCACGGTCGGGGGCATCACCGGGTTGCCCTCGGTGTCGGCGAGCAGCGCGCCCAGGAAGATCCAGTCGCAGTGGTCGGTGCCGGAGGAGAACGCCCAGCGCCCGTTCAGCGTGTACCCGCCGTCGGTCTGCTTCGCGACGCCCATCACCGCGTACGGCGAGGCGATCCAGGCTTCGGGGTTCTCGCCCCACACCTCCTCCTGGAGCCGGCGGTCCATCAGCGCCATTTCCCACGGGTGCGCACCGACCACGCCGGTCACCCATCCGGTGGAGCCGCAGTTCCTGGACACGGCCATGACCGCCTCGGCGTAGTCGCGCGGGTGCGCGGCCAGGCCACCGTACTCGGTCGGCTGCAGCATCCGCATGATGCCGGTCTGGCGGAGCAGCTTCACGCTCTCGTCGGAGAGCTTCCCCAGCCGCTCGGTCTCCGGGGCAGTCGCCGCGAGCTGTCCGGACAGCTCCTCGATACGGCTCACTACCTCATGCGTCATTGCAACTCCCCGCTGCTCGGCATTCCTCGATTGGAACGCGTTCCAGGGCAACGTATCCCGAATGTCCGCGGTTCGCCGGATAAACCCGATCGCTATCACCATGCATCGTCTCCGCGCTGCCGGTGTGACGGAGCAGACCGGCAGATAGATTGTGCACAATCTAATTGGTGGCTACCGTATTGTCCGTGACCGATGAGCAGGCACTGGAGAACCAGCTGTGCTTCGCGCTGTACGCGGCGTCGCGGGCGATGACCGGGTTGTACCGGTCCAAGCTCGACGCGCTCGGCATCACCTATCCGCAATATCTGGTTCTGGCCGCGCTCTGGCAGCGCGACGAGCGAACTGTCAGCGATCTGTGCGCGGCGCTGGACCTGGACTCGGGCACGCTCTCACCCCTGCTCAAGCGCCTCGAAACGGCGGGCTTCGTGACCCGCCGCCGCTCCACGACCGACGAACGTCGTGTCGAGATCAGCCTGACCGACCGCGGCCGCGACCTGCGCGCGGCCGCCTGCCACATCCCCGGACGGGCCGAGGAGATCTCCGGCATGTCCACCACCGAACTGGCCGACCTGCGGACGACCCTGCACCGGCTCACCGCGGCCCTGGCCGCCCACCCTCGATCGAAGGAGAACCCCTCATGAACGCTCCCATGCGCGCGGTGGTCATCGAAGCATTCGGCGAGCCGAAGGACGTGCTGACCACGTCCGAACGGCCGGTGCCCGAACCCGGCCCGGGCGAGGTGCGCGTCGCGACCACCCTGGCCCCGATCCACAATCACGACCTGGCCATCATTCGCGGCATCTATGGCTATCGGCCGGAGTTGCCCGCCGTCCCCGGCACCGAGGCCGTCGGCCGCGTCGACGCGCTCGGCGCGGGAGTCACCGGCCTGGAAGTCGGTCAGCGCGTGACGGTCTCGGGTGTGCAGGGTGCGTGGGCGGAGTACTTCGTCGCCAAGGCGGGCGGCGTGGTGCCGGTGCCGGACTCGGTGTCCGACGCGACCGCGAGCCAGCTGCTGGCCATGCCGCTGAGCGCGCTCATGCTGCTGGAGGACCTGAAGGTCGAACCCGGGCAATGGATCACGATCAATGCCGCCAACGGCGCGGTCGGGCGGCTGCTGAACCTGCTGGCCCGCGCCCGCGGCGTGAATGTGCTCAATCTTGTGCGCAGTGAGTCCGCCGCGAAGTCGTTGCGGGAGCGGGGTTTCGAGCCGGTGCTCGACACCGAGTCCGCGGACTGGGTCGAGCGGGCCGCCGAGGTCACCGGCGGTGAGCCGATCGTGCGCGCCGTCGACCAGGTCAGCGGCAAGGCCGCCAACGACCTGCTCACCGTGCTGGCGCCGCGCGGCGAGCTCATCACCTTCGGTGCCCTTTCGGGTCAGCCGCTGGTGCTCGATCCCGGCCCGATCATCTTCAAACAGGCCGTGGTGAAGGGCTTCTGGGGCTCGAAGCGGGCCGAGGAGATCGGCGGCGAGGAGCGCCGCCGGCTCATCACCGAACTGGTCACCCTGGCCGCCCAGGGCGTGCTGGATCTGTCCGTCGAGACCGCCTACCCGCTCGAACAGGCCGCCGAGGCGGCCGCGGCCAGCGAACGGCCGGGCCGCAACGCCAAGATCGCGCTCAGCGTCTCCGGCAGCTAGCGACTATCCGGCCAGCAGCACCGCGGCCAGCGTGATCGCGCCCGGCACCGCCTGGGCGAACAGGATCCGCCGGCTCGCGGTGGCCGCGCCGTACAGTCCAGCCACCACCACGCAGACCGAGAAGAAGATCTTCGCGGCCTGCCCGACCGGATCGGACGCGACCAGGCCCCAGATCAGGCCCGCGGCCAGGAAACCGTTGTAGAGGCCCTGATTGGCGGCCAGCACCTTGGTCTCCTCGGCGAACTCGGCGGTGGTGCCGAAGCTCGCGCGAACCCGGGGCGTGGTCCACAGGAACATCTCCATGACCAGGGTATAGACGTGCAACGCGGCGAGCAATCCGACGAGGATTTCCGCGACCAACCGCATGACCGGCCCGCCTTTCTCGATATCGCCAGGACGTGAGGTGCTATCCGAGAGTGAACACGCGTGCCGCGTTATCGTGGCAGACCGCGCGCAGCCAGTCGTCGCCGAGGTCCAGGCGTTCCAGCGCGAACAGCGCGTGCCCGTACGGGTAGGGGATGTTCGGGAAGTCGCTGCCGAACAGGATCCGGTCGCCGAGATCGCGGACGCGGGGGAGTTCGGCGGTGGGGAAGGGGTCCGCGGCCTCGAAGAAATCGGTGAAGTTCATCGTGGTGTCGAGCAGGACGCCGGCGTGAGCCTGGGCGATGTCGAGGAATTCGCGGTACTCGGGAGCCCCCATGTGCGCGATGATCAGCCGTAGTCGCGGGAAACGCCGCAGCAGGGCCGTGATCGGCTCGGGACCGGTGAATTCCCCGGCGGCGGGCCCGGATCCGCAGTGGATGACCACCGGCGTGCCCGCGTCCTGGATCAGGCCCCACACTTCGTCCAGCAGCGGATCGGCCGGGTGGTAGTGGCCGACCTGGATGTGCAGCTTGAAGATTCGAGTCCCGGACTCCAGTGCCGCGCGCACGTACTCGGGCGCGCCCGGCTCCGGATAGAAGGTCGAGGTGTGCAGGCAGTCCGGCGTGCGGGAGGCGAAGTCGGCGGACCAGCTGTTGAGCCAGGCCGCCATGTCGGGTTTGTGTGGATAGATCATCGAGGTGAAGGCGCTGACTCCGAACCCGCGCAGCGTCTTCAGCCGCACCTGCTCCTCGTCGCGGTAGGTGATCGGCCATTCGCGATGACCCACCAGCGGTCCGGCCGTGTCGAAGTAGGTCCACACCTTGCGCAGCACCTGCTCGGGCATGAAATGCGTGTGCACGTCGATGATTCCGGGCAGTCCGAGGCGTTCGCGGAATCCGGTGACGTAGTCGAGGTCTGTTCCGCCGGTCACCGGTCGGTGTCTCCTTCCGCGAACACCGTCCGCGCGTAGTCGCCGACGCGGCCGATCAGCCGCTCGAAGAATTCCTCGGGCCCGGTCGCGACCACGATGTCCGCGTTGGGTTCCCGGCCCCACATCCCGGCCCAGTCGGCCACGGTGGTGGCGCGGGTGAGGGTGCCGGTCAACTCCACGTCGACCGTCGCGGGCTTGGTGACGGCCAGGCTCGGGTCCAGTGCCACCGCCGCCGCGAACGGGTCGTGCATGTGCGCCAGATAGCCCTGGTCGTAGAGCTTGTGGAAGTCGAAGTAGAAGCGCACCGCGTTGGTGAGGAACCGCACCAGCGGATTGCTCGCCTTCGAGCGGGCGTGTGGCGGATCGTCCTCGGTGACCAGTTCCACCGGCGTGCTGCCCGCCCGTTCGGCCAGCAGCGCCAGGTGCGGGGGCTTCATCTCGATGGTCTCGGTGATGTCGAGCGCGCACACGATCGGCCGGCGGTCGGCGGGCACGGCGGAGAAGGCGTCGAAGACCTCCTTGGCCGCCTCCGGATCCACGTGCACGTTCCACTCGTTGGTGGGGGTGGTGTTGCCCGGGTGGTTGAACGCCCCGCCCATGATGACCAGCCGCCGGAGCAGTTGCGGCAGTTCCGGTTCGACGCGCAGTGCCAACGCCAGGTTGGTGAGCGGGCCGGTGCACAGGCCGACGATCTCGCCGGGGTGCTCGCGGGCCAGGTCGACCCACAGCTGCGCGGCCGGCCGGTTCGACAGCGTCCGCTTGCTCGGCGGCAGCTCCGCGTACCCGACCCCCTGCGGCCCGTGGGTGTCCTCGGTGGTGCGCAGCGGCACCGCCAGGGGTGTCAATGCTCCTTGTGCCACTTCGATTTCCGGGGCTCGCGCGAGATCGAGTAGCGCCAGATTATTGGCCGCGACCTGCGGTGCGGGCACATTGCCCGCGGTGGAGGCGATTCCGATGATCTCGGCCTCGGGGGAGGCGAGCAGGTAGAGCAGACCGAGGGCGTCATCGATGCCGGTGTCGTTGTCCATGAGGATCTTCTGCCGCACGGGTTCGAGGGTAGCGGGGACGATGCCGGATGGAACCGAGGCCCGACCGGGCGTTTGATACGGGTGTCTGGAACGAATGTCTAAGACACTGCTAGGGTGAGGTCATGGGAAATCGAGAAGACCTGCTGGAAGGTGCACGCAAGGCCGTCCTCGAGCGCGGACTGGCCAAGGTCACCGCCCGGGACATCGCGAGCGCCGCCGGTGTCAGCCTCGCCGCCATCGGCTATCACTTCGGGTCCAAGGACCAATTGATCACCGAGGCCATCACCATCGGGGTCGGCACCCAGATCGGCGACGGCATGGAGGCCGCCATCCGCGACGCGGGGGAGGGCCGCACGCTCTGGGAGTCGCTCGCCGCGACCTGGAACGGATTCGTGGACGTCGTGCAGCGCAATCGCGACGGCCTGCTGCTGAGCATGGAGAACGGCTTGCAGATCGCGCGCGATCCCGCGCAGCAGATCTTCATGGCCGAGGCCACCGAGGTGGCGCACCGCGATATCGTCGCCATCGTCAAATCCACCCATCCGGATCTGAGCCAGGATCAGGCCGTCGCGGTCGGGAAGCTGCTGTTCCTGGTGTTCCAGGGGCTCGCCATCCAGATGGTCATCGCCCCGAGCGCGGAACTGCTGGACGGTGATTCGCTCACCACCGCCATCGAGGCGATCCGAGGCGAGTGATCTCAGCTGGGCGGCACGTGCCGCAGCCGGGTCACGGCGATGACGGCCAGCAGCAGTGCGGCCCCCGCCGCGATGGCCGCCGTCAGGTGCATGCCGGTGAGGAAGGCCTGCTTGGCGGCGTCGGCCACCGTGGTGCCCAGCCTGCCGGGCATGGTGCGCGCGACTTCCAATGCCGCGCCGAGCGTGTCCCGCGCCGCGCGCGCGTCGGGTTCCGGCATGCCGTAGGGCAGGCCGGCATTGAGCTGGCTGCGGTAGATGGCGATGCTGATGCTGCCGAGGATGGAGATCCCGAGCGCGCCACCGAATTCGGCCCCGGTCTCCGAGAGTCCGGAGGCGGCCCCCGCCTGCTCCGGCGGAGCGGTGCCGACGATGAGCTCGGTGGTCACCCCGAAAACCGGTGCCAGGCCGAACGACACCAGCAGCGACGCCACGATGGTGAGCTCCACCCCGCCGGAGGTGGTGATCTGGGTGAGCAGCAGCAGTCCGGCGGCGGCCATGGCCATGCCCGCGCCGATCATGTAGGCGGGCCGTACCACCTTCATGATGCGCGGGCCGAGCTGCGAGCCGACCATGAAGCCCAGGCCCGCCGGGATGGTGGCCAGGCCGGCGCGCAGCGGCGACATGCCCAGCACCAGCTGGAAGTACTGGCCCACGAACAGGGCGTATCCGAAGGCGACGAAGATGGCGACCATATTGATGGTCAGCGCGGTCCGGAAGCTGCCTAGTCGGAACAGGCGTAGGTCCAGCATCGGCTCGGGCGTATTGAGCTGCCGCCGAACGAAGATCACCCCGATCCCGATGCCGGTGGCCAGGGCGGCCACCGCGATCGGGCCGGGCCCGTCCTGGGCGGCCTTCTTCATGCCGAATACCACCAGCAGCACCGCCGCCGTGCACAGCGCGGCGCTGACCGGATCGAGGCGGCCCGCGTCGGGATCCCGGAACTCGGGCAGCACCCGGGGCGCGAGCACGATCAGTAGCACCATGACCGGCACCGCGAGCAGGAACACCGACCCCCACCAGAAGTGTTCGAGCATCAGCCCGCCCGCCAGCGGCCCGATGGAGCCGCCGACCGAGTAGGAGCCCACCCAGACCCCGACCGCGACCGACCGTTGCCCCGCGTCACGAAACATGGTGAAGATCAACGAGAGTGTGGAGGGCGCGAGGGTGGCCCCGGCGACGCCGAGCAGTGCCCGGCAGGCGATGAGCACCGGCGCGGACGGCGCGAACGCCGCGATCACCGAGATCGCCGCGAACGCGGCCGCTCCGACCATCAGCAACCGGCGACGGCCGATGCGGTCGCCGATGGTGCCCATGGTGAGCAGCAAACCCGCGACGAGAAATCCGTAAACGTCGATGATCCACAGCAATTGGGAACTGGTCGGCCGCAGGACCTCGCTGATCTGCGGCACCGCCAGGTGCAGGACCGTCAGGTCCATCGAGTAGACCAGGCACGCCAGTGCGAGCACCGACAGTCCGGCCCATTCCCGTCTCCCTACCTTGGTGGCGCCGGTGTCGCTGGCGGCGGTGAGCAAGGGAGCAGGTGTGTCCACGGTGACGTCCTCCATCCGCATGTCGACATACGGGTCGACAATTTTGATGTCGGTTTCAGGGTCTCATTTATTAACGCCGTATGTGGGATAAGTGGAGGCGTGTCGAAAGTGCTGCATTGCAAGGCAATTCGACTATTTCTCGGATGTGCTTACGGGTGTGCGTGCAGCAGCTTGTATACATTCGCCGAAGTTACGAACCGTCCGGTCGGGCTTTCCATTCGGGAGCGCTCGATCCGTAGGCCGGAGCGGGCCACGGAAAGTCCGGATACTCGCTCAACGCCGGGCCCGCGGTGCTCACCGCCGCGTGCGTCACCGCGTAGCGCGGATCCGGGACCTGCGCCGGCGCGTGCCCGGGCGTCCGGCCCGGCGCGGTGATCAGCCAGGATGCGGTGCGAGCCAGCGCGACCCGGACGTCGCGGCCGCGACCGTCGGCGCGGCGCGCGCACAGCGCGTCCAGCACGCCCGCCGCGAGCAGGTACCCGCTGGCGTGGTCGAGGGCCTGGGCCGGGAGGGCGCCCACGACAGGTTCGTTACGAGAATTATCGCGTGTGCCTTCGATCAGAGAAATTCCGGATGCGGCCTGCACGATGCTGTCGAAACCGCGGCGATCTCCCCACGGACCCTGTTCGCCCCACGCCGAAACTCGGCCGTGCACAATTCCCGGTCGAATATCACCGGGCCGCACTCCGAACCGTTCCAAGCTGCCCGGTCGGTAACCCGAGATGATTATGTCCGCATTGCTGATCAATTCGCGAAAGACCGGAAGTTCGGTGCGCAAATCGACTACAGTGGAACGCTTCCCCTGACAGGTGTCCAGGAACTGCCAGTCGATCTCCGGCAGCTCCGGCGGGTCGATCCGCAACACATCGGCTCCCAGCAGGGCCAATGCCCGCGTCGCCACCGGACCGGCGATCACCCGGGTCAGATCCAGCACCCGGATCCCGCGCAACGGGAGCATTGCCGTTGCGGCGCAGAGTGAGTCGAGCGCGCCCCGATCGTCGCGGGCGTCGAGCGCGACCAGCGGGCCGGACGCGGCCGCTGTGCCCTGTGGGCTGTCAGCCCACTCCCGCTCGGTGCGCACCCGGAACGCGATGGCCGCGTGCTCGGCGGCGCGGCGTTCGATATCGGCGGCCGTGAGCGTCGCGACCCGCCGGGTGAAATCCTCGGGCCCGGCCCCGGCGGACAGATCGAGCGCCGCCAGCAGACGCGTCCGATGGTGCGGGTAGTTGGCGTGCGTCCGCACCCAGCCGTCCGCGCTCCGGAAGAAGCCCGACAACTCCGCGAACATTCGCGGCTGCCGTCCATCGATCCGCAGCAGCTTGTCGCTCTGGAAGGCCGCCGCGACACGGCCGGGATCGACGACACCGCGCAGCGGCGTCACCCCGCAGACTTCGCGCCACCGGTCGGCGGCACCGGCGAAGGCCGCGACCGCGCCACCCGCCAGCGCCCAGACCGGCAGCGTCGCAGCCAGATTCGCGCCCGCATCGAGGGTCGGCACCGGCGTCCCGGCAACCCCGATTCCGGTCTCGTAGTCGCGAACCAATGCGTCATAGGTGGCCACGAGCCGACTCTAACGCCGGGCCCAGGTGCGAGCCCGACGCGAGATCTCGGGGCATACTCGATCGGATGAGCGCCCATCGACTCCCCGGAACCACCTGGCTGCGCGAACTGAAGCCCGATCCCGCCCCCGAGACCGTACTGGTGTGCTTCCCGCCCGGCGGCGGCTCCGTCGGCGCCTACCGGCAGTTGGCCCAGCGCTTCGGCGCGGGCACCGCGGTCTTCGGCGTGCAGTACCCCGGGCGGCAGGACCGCCTCGGCGACCCGCCCGTCCCCGCGCTCACCGAACTGGCCGGGCACGCCGCCACCGACCTGCTGACCTGGCCGAAAGACGTGCGGCTGGCCATCTTCGGGCACAGCATGGGCGCGACCGTGGCCTACGAGACCGCCCGCCGAGTCGAGGCGGGCGGACGCGAGGTGACGCACCTGTTCGTCTCCGGCCGTCCCGCACCGGTGCACGAGGAGTCCGGACGCCTGCACGAGGGCCCGGACGAGGGTCTCATCGCCGAACTCGAACGCCTGTCGAACGATCCGGCCTCGGTGCGCATCCTGCGCGACGAACCGGGGCTGGCCGATCTGGTCCTCCCGGCGGTCCGCACCGACTATCGCGCGGTCGAGACCTACCGCCATCAGATCGGCGCTCCGCTGCGCACGCCGATCACCGCGCTGATCAGCTCCTCGGACCCGACCACCTCGGCCGTCCAGGCCGGGCAGTGGCGCGACTTCACCACCGCCGATTTCGATCTCGCCACCTTCGAAGGCGGCCACTTCTATCTGGACCTGCCCGAGAACATCAAGGCCCTGGCGGACTCGATCACCCGCGCGCTCGCCGCGGCGACGCCCGGCCCCTCGAAGTGAGTCGGCCGGACTACCGCGGACAGCGCCTGGGCCGCCGCGGCGAGTTCGCCGTCAGCCCAGGTATTCCGACTCGAGCACCCGGTCCTTGAGCAGGGACTGGTACTCGATATGGGTGTCGTGCTCCACGGTGCGCCAGGACGTGCCCTCGGCCTCCCGCATGTAGGCCAGGTAGTCCGGCGCGCCGGGAATGCGCATATTGTCGGCCACCACGATGGTGCCCGGGTGCAGCCAGCCCGCATCGAGAATGCGCTTCAGATCGGCGAGGTACGCCGACTTGTCGTGGTCGACGAAGACGAAATCGACCGCGCCCTCGGTGATCCCGTGCTCCTCGGCGAGCGTGCGGATGGTGTCCCCGCCGTCGCCGATGGTGCCGACCACCACCGTCACCCGATCCGCGAATCCGGCGTGCGCGATGATGGCCCGCGCCACCTCGGCATTGGCGGCGCTGAACTCGACCGAGATCAGCCGCGCGTCCTCGGGCAGCACCCGTGCCGTGCGGACCGCGCTGTAGCCGACGTAGGTGCCCAGCTCCAGGGCCAGTGCCGGATTCGCCCGGCGTACCGCGGCATCCAGCAGCAGGCCCTTCTCGTCGCCGACGTTCACCAGATTGCTGCGCGTACGTGCGAACCGGTCGATCGCGTCCAGCACACTGTCCGGGTTGCCCTGCTCGGCATTGGCCAGCACGTGATCGCGCACCGCGGCCTCACGCCCGTCACCGAATTGGCCCGTGCGGGTGAAGGTCCCGATTCCCCAGACGGTGCTGACCGCCGTGCGCACCGGATACACCACCCGCTCCAGGAACACCGACGCGATCGATGAGCCACCCATGAAAACCCCTTAAGTCACTTCGACAACCAGCGCGATTATGCACGCCCCGAAGCGGATTCGCCCACGGCGCCCGGATCGTCGGTGATCACGACGGTGTGGCGGCCCGCCGCCGCGACAGCAGGTACAGGCCCACCCAGGAAACGACGACGCACACCACCACGACCACTCGGACCTCTTCCAGCGCGCTGCGGGGGTAGAGCACACCGGTGATGTAGTGGTCGATGAATCCGCTCGGCGGCAGGCCCGCCTCGCCCGCGCGGTGGCGCGCCCAGTTCTCCAGGTTCGTCAGCGGGCACTCGACCGTGAACAGCACGGTGCTGAATCCCCATCCGAAGGCGAGCAGGTGCAGCCAGATCGTGCGGGGCCAGCGCCAGGCGATGAACCCGCCCACCACGACATAGGCCACGAACGCGAAATGCACGACCGCGGTCGCGTCGGCCAGCAGCCGGTAGACCATGACCCCAGGATAGGTGCGGGTCAGCCCAGATACTCCGACTCCAGTACGAGATCTTTCAGGAGCGACTGGTATTCGACGTGGGTGTGGTGCTCGACGGTGCGCCATGTGGTGCCCTCGGACTCGCGCATGTACCGCAGGTAGTCCGGTGCTCCCGGAATGCGCACATTGTCGGCGACGGCGAGGCTGCCCGGGTGCAGCCAGCCGGCCTCCAGGATCGTCTTCAGGTCCGGCAGATAAGCCTTCTTGTCGTGGTCGAGGAAGACGAAATCGAGTGTGCCGGCACCGAATCCGTGCTCGGATACCAGACGCTTCACAGTGTCGCCGCCGTCGCCGATGGTGCCGACGACAACGGTCACCCGATCCGAGAGTCCGGCGTGCTCCAGCAGCGTGCGCGCGATCGACGCGTTGTCGGCATTGAGCTCCACCGACACCAGCCGTGCGCCCGGCGCCAGCACCCGCCCGATCCGGACCGCGCTGTACCCGCAGTAACCACCCAATTCGAGGGCCGACGCGGGACTGGCTCGGCGCACCGCCGCGTCCAGGATGAGGCCCTTCTCGTCGCCGACGTTCACGAGCATGCTGCGGGTCCGCGCGAAGCCGTCGTACGCGGCGAGCACACTATCCGGATCGCCGGCCGTCCCGTGGGCCAGCACGTATGCCCGCGCCGCCTCCTCCCGGCCGTCGCCGACCTGACCCGTACGTGCGAAAGCCGGCCCGCCCAAGGCGAATCGGATCACCGACCAGCGCAGGAACGGCAACCGCTCCCGCAATGCATCAGCCACAGACTTAGCGCTCATGAGATCACCCGTCCTGGTGGGGGAGTGCGTGTGTCGATCATGGGCCGCGGTCGGAACGCGGGGTGGGGGAGTGCACGTGGATCGAATTCGGGAAACCCGCAGGGTAGGGGAGCTTCTCGTCCAATTCTGACGGCCGCCCGACGCTCGGCGGAGCCGATTTCGACAATCAAGTCATATGAGTACGTACATATGCGCATCTAAACATGAATCCTCACGTTCTCGAAAATGGTCAAGAAACAGCCCCCTCACCTTCAAAAACAGCAAAGAGGGGAGGGAGCTGGGTCGGTAAGGGAGTCGGCTACCAGTTGGAAGGTTCGTAGTCCTTGAGGAAGCAGCCGTACAGGTCGTCACCGGATTCGCCGCGGACGATCGGGTCGTACACGCGCGCCGCGCCGTCGACCAGGTCGAGGGGTGCGTGGAAGCCCTCCTCGGCGAGCCGGATCTT
The DNA here is from genome assembly GCF_042874235.1 of Nocardia sp. NPDC004151. Taxonomy (NCBI): domain Bacteria; kingdom Bacillati; phylum Actinomycetota; class Actinomycetes; order Mycobacteriales; family Nocardiaceae; genus Nocardia; species Nocardia sp. NPDC004151. The sequence goes on from NZ_JBIAMR010000007.1 coordinate 242,276, forward strand.
GGTGTAGTGCGGTCGCTCGTCGGTGATCCAGCCGGTGTCGACGGCGGTCATGAGGATCTTGTCGGACTCGAACATCTCGCGGGCGCTGGTGCGGGTCAGCATGTTCAGCGCGGCCTTGGCCATATTGGTGTGCGGGTGCCCCGCGCCCTTGTAGCCGCGGGCGAAGACGCCTTCCATGGCGGAGACGTTGACGACGTACTTGCGGCGGGCGGGGGCCGCGGCCATGGCCGGGCGTAGTCGGGAGATGAGGATGAACGGCGCGACCGAGTTGCACAGCTGCACCTCGAGCAGTTCGGTGGCATCGACCTCGCCGACGTTCTGCACCCAGCTGTTGGTGTGGGCGAGATCGGGCACCAGGCCGCCCGCGTCGATGGCGACGCCCTGCGAAATGCGTTCGGGGGTAGCCGATCCCGCGATCAGGGCGAGGTCGGTGATGTCGGCGGCGGTGAGGTTGGGGGTGAGGCTCGCGGTCAGCGCGGTGGGGTGGGCCTGCATGGTCTTGCCGAAGCTGATCACGTCGGGCAGTTCGCCGGCGGGCAGCGGTCCGTTCTCGGCTTCGACGAGGGCGCTGTAGGCGCCGACCGAGCGGCGCACGGTCTGTGCGGCGTTGTTGATGAGGATGTCGAGCGGGCCCTGGGCGGCGACGTCGTCGGCGAGGGCGACGACCTGGGCGGGGTCGCGCAGGTCGATGCCGACGATGCGGAGCCGGTGCAGCCAGTCGGCGCTGTCGGGCTGGGCGGCGAAGCGGCGGATGGCGTCGTTGGGGAAGCGGGTGGTGATGGTGGTGTGGGCGCCATCGCGCAGCAGGCGCAGCGCGATGTACATGCCGATCTTGGCGCGGCCGCCGGTGAGCAGGGCGCGCTTGCCGGTGAGGTCGGTGCCCGCGTCACGCTTGGCGTGGCTCTTGGCGGCGCAGTCCGGGCAGAGCTGGTGGTAGAAGGCGTCCACGCGGGTATAGCGCTGTTTGCATATGTAGCAGGGGCGCGCCCGCAGCAGGGTTCCGGCGCTGCCGCCTTCGGTGGCGGAGCTGATCGGGATCCCGGCGGTTTCGTCGTCGATGCGGTTGGGAGAGCCGGTGGCGGTGGCGGCCACGACTTCCTTGTCGGCGGCGGAGATGGCGTCGCGGGTGGCGATGCGCTTGTTGCGCTTGAACTTCTTGAACATGTGCCCGACGGCGCGCTGCACGGTGACGGAGTCCGGGTGGTCCTTGTCGAGCTGTCCGGCTTGTTCGAGGACGCGCAGGCAGGTCGCCAGATCTGCGGGGTCGATGGCCGGGGCGTCGGTCGGGGTGGTCTGCTCGGCCATCGGAGCTGCGGTGATCCTTCGTGTGCGGGGCGGTGGACCGAGCCATTCTCCCAGAGCGCCGCAGGTGCGGGTCGCCCGGCCGTGACCTGGGACCGGGCGCGGTGGGTGGGGGTCGGGTCAGGCGGTGGCGGTGCGGAGGGGTTCGAGTCGGATGGCGTGGTGGTCGTGGCCGAGTTCGCGGGCGTGGTCGGCGACCCGGGTGAGCAGGTCGGCGGGGATGTGGTCGCGGAGGTGAATGAGGGTGTGCCACACCGTGTCCGGGGTGTCGGGGGTGAGGGCGGCGTCGACGAGCGGCATGGCTTGGGGCCACAGGTCGTGGGCGGCGGTGGCGTCGATGATGGCCGCGAGGATATGTTCGTCGTGGATGGCGGGGCGTTGGGCGAACAGGCGCAGGCTGTCGGGGCTCATGGCGCTGGTGATGGGCAGCAGGGTGGTCCAGGCGTCGAGTTCGGCGACGGCGGTGATGAGGCCGTCGAGGACGTCGTCGCCGAGGCCGGCGGTGATGTCGCCGATCCAGGCGCGGTTGTGGGGTGCGATGTTGTCGAGCAGGTCGATGCCTTCGGCCCACATCCGCTGGTCGTGGGCGGCGCGGATGATGCCAGGGACGCGGTCGGCGACGATGTGCAGGACGCGGTCGAGGGCGGTTTTGTCCTCGAGCAGGAAGCCGATGCGCAGCAGGTCGGGGTCGCTCATGACGGGGGCGGCGGCGCGCAGGGCGGGTTCGGGGATGACGTGGACGAAGCGGCCCATGGTGATGTGGTCGCCGCGGGACAGTAGTTGGCGGGCGACGTCGGCGACCATGGTGGCGGGTACGGCGGCGATGATGGCGGCGGTGCGGCGGGGGTCGAGCTGGACGGCGGCTTCGGCGAGGAAGGCCGGGGTGAGGTTCTTGGCGATGTCGACCGCGCGGCGGGGTTCGACGGCGCCGGCGACGGCGGCGCACAGGATGGGTCCGAAGGCGCGTTCGGCGATCTTGGAGCCGATGGCGACGGGGACGATGGCGCTGGCGGTGGCGATGGCCTTCATGCGTTGGGCGTCGCGGTCGAAGAGCAGGTCGGTGACGCGTTCGCGGTATTCGCGCAGGGCGGCGGGTGGGAGGTCGACGAGGAAGTCGAGGTCGGTGGGGTCGTCGAGGCCCAGGACGCGGGCGAGTTTGGTGGTTTCGGCGACGGCGGCGAGGTGGTCGCTCATAGACCCAGTGCTTTCTTGACGGCGGGGCGCAGCAGGCGCGGGACGAAGTCGAGGGAGGAGCCGAGGGCGGCGTCGAGGGTGTCGCGGCGGTGGGTCTTGGCGGCTTCGAGGAGGCGGTGGAGTTCGGCCAGGTCGCTGTCGGGGAGCTGGTCGAAGGCTGCGGGCAGGGGTGCGCGCAGGGTGTCGCCGAGTTGGCGGGCTGGGTCGGACATCGTCGTCTTTCCGGTGGTGCGTACTGCCGGTACGGGATTCGATACTGGCAGTACGATCGGTCCGAAATCAAGCGGGATTATCGTGTGGACCTGCTGTACCGGCGGTACATGTATGCTGCGCGGGTGGTTCGTAGCAGTGCTGGGGGGACTCGGCTGGTGTCGCGTGCGGACATTGTGGACGCCGCGATCCGGGTGATCGATCGGGCGGGTCCGCGCCCGAGCATGGATGACATCGCGCGTGAGGCGGGGATCACCAAGCCGCGGTTGTACCGGCAGTTCGCGGACAAGGGGGATTTGTTCACCGAGATCGCGGCGCGGATGTCGCGGCGGGCGTTCGCGGCCGCGGGCGCGGACATGACATTGATGCTGCAGCCGCCGCGGCGGGCGTTGACGCGGGTGTTCGGTGAGTACGCGCGCGGAATCCTGGAGCATCCCAACGTCTTCCGGTATCTGGGTCAGGCCCCGGTGATCCAGCAGTCGGGCTCGGGGGTGCTACAGCTGGATCTGGGGCGCGAGGCGGCGCTGCGGTTGGAGAAGCTGGCGCGGTCGGTGGCCGAGGCGGTGCCCCTGGACACGGCGGGGCTGGACTATCTGTCGCGCGCGCTGACCGGTGCGGTGGTGTCGATCACCGATCTGTGGCTGTCGGATTCGGATACGCCGTCGGCGGCGCAGACCGCGGAGTTCGTGGCGCAGGCCACGGAATTGGTGTGGGGGTTGATCGATGGCTTTCTGCGGCGTCAGGGGATCGCCGCGGATCCGGACGTGCCGATCTTCACGACGTTCGCCGAGGTGAATCAGGCCCGGTCGACCGAGTATTGACACGTTGTTGACACCACGCCAATAGCCGTGCACCCTAGGGGCGAGGCGCATATGCGCACCCCGTTCAGGCAAGCGAAGGATCTGCGATGGCACGCCCCGCATGGAGCGACGACGAGGTCGAAGCGGTACGGACTCTGGCGACCACCTTCTTCGAGAAGGAGGTGATCCCGCACACCGAGAAGTTCATCGAACAGGGCCACCCCGACCGCGCCCTCTACAACCGGGCCGGCGAACTGGGCCTGCTGTGCGCGGCCATCCCCACCGAATACGGCGGTGGCGGCGGCACTTTCGCCCACGAGGCGGCCATCATCGAGGCCCAGACCCACGCCGGGGACGGCTCCCTGGGCATGTCGGTGCACTCCTCGATCATCGCGCCCTACATCCACGAGTTCGGCTCCGAGGAACTCAAACAGCGCGTGCTGCCCAAGGCGGCCAGCGGCGAGATGGTGCTCTCCATCGGCATGACCGAACCCGGCACCGGCTCGGATCTGCAGAACATCAAGACCCGCGCGGTGCGCGAGGGTGACGAGTACGTCATCACCGGCTCGAAGATCTTCATCTCCAACGGCTGGCTGTGCGACGGCATCATCATCGCCTGCAAGACCGACCCCACCCAGGGCGCGGCCGGCGTCTCGCTGATCTTCGCCGAGGTCTCCGACGAGACCCCCGGCTTCAAGCGCGGCCGCATCCTGTCCAAGATCGGCGGCAAGGCCCAGGACACCGCCGAGCTGTTCTTCGACGGCCTGCGGGTGCCCGCGTCGAACCTGCTCGGGCAGGCCGAGGGCCAGGGCTTCTATCAGATGATGCAGATGCTGGCCCAGGAACGCCTGGTCACCGCCATCCTCGCGGTCGCCATGACCGAGAAGGCCGTGCAGCTGACCGTCGACTACACCAAGGGCCGCGAGGCGTTCGGCAAGCCGCTCTACGCCATGCAGAACACCCGGTTCGAACTCGCCGAGTGCGCGACGATCGCCAAGGTCGGACGCGTGTTCCTCGACGACTGCATCAGCAAGCACCTGCGCGGGGAGCTCGATATCCCCACCGCGGCCATGTCGAAATACTGGTTGACCGATCAACTCGGTAATGTGGTGGATCGCTGCCTGCAGTTCTTCGGCGGCTACGGATACATGACCGAATACCCGATCTCGCAGTTGTACACCGGCGCTCGGGTCCTGCGAATCCTCGCGGGAGCCAACGAGGTGATGAAGGATCTCATTGCCCGCTCACTCTGAACCCACCGCGCCGCCAAGGCCCGGCGGTAACTCCGAACCCACCGCGCCGCAAAGGCCCGGCGGTAACCCCGAACCCACCGCGCCGCCTAGGCCCGGCGGTAACTCCGACCCTTCGGCGGACGACGGCGCCACGCGCCGTCGTCGCCTCGAACCCGACGAACGTCGCGCGCAGATCCTGTCCTGCGCGATCGACATGTTCGGCGAGCGACCCTACGCGGCGGTGTCCACCGCCGAGCTGGCCCAGCGGGCCGGGGTGGCGCGCGGGTTGATCAACCACTACTTCGGCAACAAGCGCGACCTGTACCTGGCGGTGGTGCGCCGCATGGTCACGCTGCCGCGGCCGGAGAAGATGGCGGTGCCCGCCGGGTCGCTGCGGGAGCGAGTGGACGCCAGCGTGGCCTGGCTGCTCGACACCATCGGCGAGCACGGCAGCACCTGGGTCAAGGTCACCGGCCACGAAGGCGTCGGCGACGATCCGGAGGTGCAGCGCATCCTCGACGAGGCCGACTACGCCGCCGCCGACCGCATGGTGGCGATGATGGGTCTCGACGATTCGCTGCATTCGGCCGAATTGCGGGCGCTGGTGCGCTGTTACGGCGGTCTGGTCAAGGCCGCCGGGCGCGAATGGATCGTGCGCGGCAGCCTGACCCGCGAGCAGGTGCACCACCTGCTCGCCGACGCCCTCACCACGCTGGTGGCCGAGACGTTCCCGAAGGTCGACGCGAACCCCTAGACGCTCGCGAGCTCCTCGACCTGCCAGTGCACGCCCGTGGTGGCGAGATGGTCGAGGAAGCTCGTGGCGTCGAAAGCCTGTGCGGGCGTGAGGGTTCCGGCCGCGGCGCCGTCGAGCGCCAGGCGGCGCGCGGCCTCGACGGCGATGACCGCGGTGGCCGCGTACGGGTCGAACCCGGTCACCCAGCCCCGCGCCCGGCTGCCGTCGACGGCGGTGGCCTCGGCCAGGATCAGCCAGCGTGAGGCGGCCAAGGCGTCGGCGTCGGGGACCTCCGGAATCGTCTCGGCGACTTCACCACCCAGGCCCGCGAAGATCTCACCCATCTCGGTGCGGATCACCCCGCGCACGATCGGGGTGTCGAGGTGGCGGGGAATGGTGTAAACGCCCGGCAAGGCCAGCGGCGTCACCGACACCGGTTCCGGTTCGCCGGGTTCGATCAGGGTGGTGGCCGACTCGTTCGCCGATTGCCATGTCCGGTCGCGGTATTCGACCTGATCGAGCACGGCGATGGCGGCCATCGAACGGGCCGTGCCACGCGAGGCCGCGCCCGGGCGACGCAGGTCGGCGACCCGGACCTCCCGCAGCGGCGCGCCGAGGCGGGCCGCGGTGAGCGCGGCGATCAGATCACCGGGCACACCGTCATCGGTGACCGCCGGAACGACCGCGACCCCGGCCTGTTTCGCGGGCTCGTCATAGGTGGACAGGATCTTGTGCAGGTAGCCGGGTTCGCCGGTGGTGTCGATGTAATGGCGGTGGGCGGCGATCGCGGCCCGCACCACCGGCTCGCCCCACAGGGTGAACGGTCCGGCGGCATTGACGACGGCGTCGCTGTCGTCGAACGCGGCGGTCAGGGCGGCGGTGTCATCGAGGGCGGCCACCCGGATCTCGGCGTCGGGGATCCCGGTGCGGGCGGCGACGGCCCGCAATCGGGTCTCGTCGCGGCCCACCAGGATGGGGGACAGGTCGCGGCGCGCGAGTTCGGCGACGATGAGCGAACCGGTGAAACCGCTCGCGCCGTGCACGGCAATACGCATGAGGGACAACTCCATCGGGTGAAGGGGATACGGCCGGGAATCGGCTCGCAACCCACGCTAGGCACCCCCGATCGGACGATCCATGCTCGAAAGTCCGGTCCCGATGTCCGATCGTCCGGTGTCGCGGGCACCACCGGTACGGTGGGATTCGTGGACATCCTCAGTGACGCGGTCGCCGCGATGCGGCTGGGCACACCGCATTCCAACCGCACCGTCCGGCGCGGCAGCTGGCATACCCACTTTCCCGCCGCGGGCAACAGCGCCGGTTTCCATGTGGTGCTGCAAGGTTCGTGCTGGCTGCTGCCCGACGACGGCGACCCGATCCACCTCCACGTCGGTGACGTCGCGTTCATGCCGCGCAGTCGAGGCCACGCCATCGCCGACCGCCCCGACGGCGACCCCGGTCCCGCCGCGGCGGCATCGGACACCGTATTGCTGTGTGGCGCATACTCGCTCGACGACGCGCGTCCTCACCCCGCCTTGGCCGAACTGCCCGATGTGATCCATCTGCCCGCCCGCGTCGGCCACCACAGCCCGCTGCGCGCCGCGATCGACCTGCTCGGCCACGAGCTCGACACCGCCGACGGCTCCGGAGCCATCGCGCCACTGCTCGAAGTGCTGCTGCTGTTCCTGCTGCGCGCCTGGCACCAGGCCCACCCCTCCGACACCGGATGGATCGGCGCGCTACGCGACCCGGCCGTGCACACCGCCCTGCAAGCCATCCACGCCGACCCCGGCCAGGCGTGGACCGTGCAATCACTGGCCGACCGCGCGGGCGTCTCACGATCGGTGTTCGCGCAACGGTTCACCACCACCCTGGGCATCGGCCCGCTCACCTACTTGACCTGGTGGCGCATGACCGGCGCGGCCCGATTGCTGCGTGACACCGATCTGCTGCTGCGCGTCGTGGCCGAAAAGTCCGGATACACCTCCGAATACGCGTTCGCCAAAGCGTTCAAACGTGAATTCGGGGTCGCACCGGGACGATTCCGCGCCCAGGGCCGCCCCGACGCCGCCTGAGCGAATTCGATACCACGCCGGGGAATGCAACCCGATCATCGACGGTTGGTGCCCGGTATGGCATTCGACGGCTTGGGAACATTCGGCGTGTGGCAGCCCTATCCGCAGTTCACCCCGGAATCCGCGCGGGAAATAGAGGAACTCGGCTACGGCACGATCTGGCTGGGCAGCTCCCCGCCCGCCGACTTCGACGGCTACGAGCAACTGCTCGCCGCCACCGAATCACTGGTGGTCGCCACCAGCATCGTCAATGTGTGGGCCTCGGCGCCCGACGCCGCCGCCGAGACCTACCTGCGTCTGGACGAGAAGTTCCCCGGCCGCTTCCTGCTCGGCATCGGCGCGGGCCACCGTGAACACACCGCGGACTACACCAAACCCTATGACGCGCTGGTCGACTACCTCGATGTCCTCGACGCCCGCGGCGTCCCCCGGCACGGGCGCGCCCTCGCGGCACTCGGCCCGCGCGTGGCACGCCTGGCCCGCGACCGCACCGCCGGCGCCCTGCCCTACCTGACAGTGCCCGAACACACCGCCGAACTGCGCGGCATCCTCGGCCCCGATTCCCTGCTCGCGGTCGAACACAAAGTGGTCCTCGACGACGACCCGGCCCGCGCCCGCACCCAGGGCCGTGACCGCGCCGGCTTCTACCTGGGGTTGAGCAACTACACCAACAACCTGCGCCGCTTCGGATTCGACGACACCGACCTCGCCGCCCCCGGCAGCGACCGCTACGTCGACGCTGTCGTCGCCCACGGCACCGCCGATCAGGTCGCCGACCGGTTGAACGAGCACCTGCGCGCCGGAGCCGACCACGTCGCCATCCAAGTCCTCGGCGACGACGCTGCTGCGGCGCTGCGCGCCCTCGCCCCCGTCCTCACCACGAACCGGGACTGACACCGATTCCGGGCGACACGCATCACGCGTGTCGCCCGGAATCAGCCGGTCTCACTGGTTTTCGAGCCCGCTCACGGCCTTCTCCAGCCGGGAAGCCCGTGTCTTCGCCGTTCTCGTGCGCACCACGTCCAACACGATCAGATACTGGGCGGTCCGGTCGAGCGCCGCGAACGCGGCCCGGGCCCGTGGCCGCGCCGCCAACGCCTCCGCCAAATCCTCGGGCACCGTGAAGTTCGCCTGTGACGGATACGCCGCCGCCCACCGCCCGTCCGCGCGCGCCGCCGCCACCTCCGCCAGCCCCGGCCCGCGCATCCGCCCCGCCGCCGTCAACGCCGCCACCTTGTCGACATTCACCTGCGACCAGAAACTCCCGGGCCGCCGCGGCACATACTTCTGCAGATAGAACTCGGCATCGAGGCCCTTGCGCTGCCCGGAGATCCAGCCCCAGCACAACCCCACATCCACCGCCTCGTCCTCGGTCAGCGACGCGATCCCGGATCCCTTCTTCGCCATCCGAATCCACACCCCCTCCGCGTGCCCGTGATTGACCTCGAGCCAGGCATCGAACGCCTCCGCATCACCGAACGCCACCGCATCCATACCCGCCACTGTCGCAGACCGCACCGACACCACCGCTGATCGCCGCTACCGGGCGACGCGACGCGACATCAACGCCTGCCCGAGCACGAGCGCACCCAGGACCAGCACCGCCACCCCGACCACTCGGAATCCGGCATCCGCGCCCGAGACGAACGCCGCGACGATCGCATCGGAACGCTCGGGTGCGAAGCCTCGGGCCTGCGCCACGGTGTGCGCGCCGCCCGCGCGGACCTCCGCTGGGAGAGTGGCGACGAAACGGGAGGTCAGGACGGTGCCGATCACCGCGACACCCAACGCGCTGCCGAATTCGCGGGTCGTGGCCTGCAATCCCGCGCCGACCCCGGCCAGCGATTGCGGCAATGCGCCGGTGATCGCCGCCGACAAGGTCGGAAGAGCCAGCGTCACACCGATTCCGGTGACCACCAGCCACACCGCGTACACCAGGTAGGAGGTGTGGAGGCCGGTGGTGGACAGGCCCAGCAGTCCGCCGCCGACGAAACCGAACGCGATCGCGATCGTGGCGTCCACCCCGATCCGCCCCGACAGGCGTGCGACATGGCGTGCGCCCACGATGACCGGAACCGTCAACGGAATGATCCCGAGCCCCGTGCGCAGGACCCCGAAACCCTTGGCGTACTGCAGGAACGAGGCGTTCACGTAGAACAGCGCGAACATCCCGAAGAACACCGCCGTCATCCCCAGGCAAGCGCCGCGCAGACCCGGCGACGCGAACAGCCGCGGATCCAGCAACGGATGCCGCACCCGCAACTCGACCGCCGTCCACACCGCGAACAGCACCGCCGCACACCCGAACCCCGCGACCACCACGGCACTGCCCCACCCCGCCACCGGACCCTCCACGATCCCGACCAGCAGTGCCACCGACGCCGCGACCAGCAACACCGTCCCCACCGGATCCAACCGCCGATCGTGACGGCCCGACACTGGCGCGACCCAGGCCACCAACACGGCCAGCACCCCCGCCAACGGCGCCGCCGCCACGAACAGCCACCGCCACGACCCGCCCGAAAGCACCGCGCCGCCACCGACATTGCCCAGCACCCCGCCGATCCCGGTCATCGACGCCCACGTCGCGATCGTCGCGGCCTTGCGATCGACGGGCACCGCGTGCAGCAGCACCGCCAACGTATTGGGCAACACCGCCGCCGCGCCCGCCCCCGTGATCGCTCGACCCGCCAGCAACACGCCCACCGACGGCGCCAGCGCCGAGACCAGCGCGCCGACCGCGAACAACCCCAGCCCGGCCAGCAGCACCCCCTTGCGCCCGAACCGGTCACCGGCCGCGCCGCCGGGAATCACCAGGCACGCGAACACGATCACATAGGTGTCCACGATCCACACCAGCGCCGACGCCGAGGGTCGCAGCGGACTCGCCGCCAGCATCGGAACAGCCAGATTGATCGCGGCCACCATCCCCACGACCAACACCACACACGCGCACATCAACGAGACGAGCCCCCGCCGGACAACCGCATTCGGCGCGGTCCCAGCCTGGGGGAGAAGGTTTGTTTGCATGCGGTGCACGCTATGGATCAGGTGAGTATTCGCGCGACGCAAGTTCGGCAACCCAGAGTTGCATAAGATGCAACAATGACCGAGCAGCTCGACCTGAACCTGTTGCGCGTCTTCGACGCCCTGCTCCAGGACGCCAGTGTCACCGCGGCCGCCGAACGCCTGCACCTGTCGATCCCCGCGACCAGCCGCGCGCTGGGCAGACTGCGCCGCGCCATGGGCGACCCCATCCTGGTGCGAGCCGGGCGCGCCATGGCGCCCACCCCGTTCGCGCTGCGCACCGCACCCCGCGTGCGGTCCCTGCTCGAAGAGGCCGCCGCCCTCATCAGCGCCGACCGCACCATCGACCTCGCGGCACTGAAGCGCACCTTCGCCATCCGCATCAACGACGGTGTCGCCGCGACCCTGGTCACCGCCGCCGTCGCGGCCACCGCGGCCGCCGCACCCGGCGTGGTCCTGCGCTTCGTGCCCGAAGGCGACGAAAGCCTCGAAGCGTTACGTGACGGCACCGTCGACCTCGACATCGGCGCCGACACCGCCGCCGCACCCGACATCCACACCGCCGAGCTCTACCACGAACACCTCGTCGGCATCGTCCGCGCCGAGCATCCGCTGGGCCGACACCGCCGCCCCACCCTGGCCCAACTCTGCGCACACCCGCACGTCTCGGCGTCGCGGCGCGGCCGCGCCCGCGGCCCCCTCGACGACGCGCTCACCGCCGCGGGCCTGCACCGCCACGTCGCCGCGGTCGTGCCCACCTCCGCCCTTGCCGCCCTGCTGGTTTCACAAACCCCCTACGTCGGGCTGGTCCCGCACCGGCTCGCCGAACACTACGGCGACACCTTGGGCCTGCGCTGGTTCGACATCCCCGCGCCCCTCCCCGAAGTCGACATCCGGCTGCGCTGGCACGCCCGCCTCGACGCCGACCCCGCCCAACGCTGGCTGCGCGAGACGCTGCGCACCGCACTGGGTTGACCGGGCGCATAACCGTTCCCACATCACCGGTTTCGAAACCTCCCACCCCGCCCCAAAATTGTCCCAGACACATCTTGCCGGGGTGGTGGTGCCGCCGCTACCGTGGATCGATGACGACCCACAGCTCCGCCACCGCCGCCGGACTGCCCGCCGGAGTGCACGGCACCGCCGACCCCCGATTCGATTCCGCCATACGGACATTCGCCCGTATCCTGGCCGGACGCCGGGGCAACGGCGGCGCACTCGCGGTGTATCAGGACGGCGAACCGGTCGTCGACATCCACGCCGGCGCCGCCGACGCGCACGGCACACCCTGGACCGCCGACACCGGCGCCATGGTGTACTCCGCGTCCAAAGGTGTCTCGGCCACCGTGCTCGCGCGTCTGGCCGATCGCGGCCTGCTCGACTACGACGCCCCCGTCGCCGAATACTGGCCCGAATTCGCCGCCAACGGCAAAGCCCGCATCACCGTCACCGAACTGCTCAGCCACCGCGCCGGACTCTCGGGCCTGCCCGCCGTCACCGCCGACGAAGTCCTCGACCACGAACTCATGGAACAACGCCTCGCGGCCGCGAAACCCGATCACCTGCTGGGCAAACCGATCTACCACGCGCTCACCATCGGCTGGCTCATGGCCGGCCTCGCCCGCGCCATCACCGGCCACGACATGACCCGCCTCTACCGCAGCGAGGTCGCAGAACCCCTCGGCGTCGACGGCATCCACCTGGGCCGCCCACCCGCCGGATCCCGCACCCGCCCCGCCGACCTGGTCGGATCGCTGAAAAACCTGGCCGAGCGCACCATTCCGGGCTCGGTCGCCACCGCCGTCCCGCAACTGCCGCGCCTGCTGCGATCCCCGATCTCCTCCATCTACGTCCCCGGCCTGGAATCGATCTTCCGCGGCGACCGTCCCGCCATCCTCGACACCGCCCTGCCCGCGGGCAACGCGGTGTGCACCGCACCGGCCCTGGCCAAGATGTACAGCGCCCTGGCCGGCGGTGGCACTGTCGACGACCGCACCTACTTGTCGCCGGAAACCGTTCGGGGCCTGCAACGCATCCGCACCTACCAACTCGACCGCGCCCTGGTCATCCCGTTCTGGCACGTCGGCTACCACAGCTTCCCGTCCCCGCACGCCCCGCGCGGCTATGGGCACATGGGCCTGTTCGGGTCGATGGGCTGGGCCGACCCCGACTCCGGTGTCGCCGTGGGATTCGTGCACAATCGCATGTCCGCGGGCTGGAGTCCGATCGACCAAACCCTGTTCGTGGCCCTGCTGCACCTGATCCTGCGCGGCGCCCGCCAACCCGCCGCCCTCGCCGAACAGCGCACCGCCGGAGCCGCCTGACGTCGATCTTGCCCACTGCTGCAACGGGTTCTAGATTGGCTGCATGCAGGGGGAGTCGAACCACAAGCTGGCCATCCGCAACGTCCGAATCTTCGACGGCCACACCATCACCGCACCGACCACCCTCGTCATCGACGGCACCGTCCTGGGAACCGACCCCATCGGCGCCGAGACCCTCGACGCCGACGGGGCCATCCTCATCCCGGGCCTCATCGACGCCCACGTCCACCTCGACAGCCCGCAAACGCTGGATGCCTATGCCGCCCACGGCGTCACGACCGCCCTGGACATGGGATCGGTCGACACCGCCCTGATCGAGCAGGCGCGCGCCCGCACCGCCACGACCACCGTGCGCTGCGCCGGAGCGCCGATCATCGGTTCCGCCGGCGTGCACGCCCACGTCCCCGGCATCGCCGAGGTCGGCGTCATCCGCCACCCCGGCGACGCCGAAACCATGGTCGCGCAGCGTGTCTCGACCGGCAGCGACTACATCGAACTGGTCCTGGAAGCCCCCGGCGAAGGCGGACCCGACGCCGACACCGCCAAGGCCGTCGTCACCGCCGCCCACGCCCGCGGCCTGACCGTCGTCGCCCACACCTCCACCCCCGGCGCGTACGCCATGGCCATCGACGCCGGTGTCGACGCCCTCACCCACGTCCCCCTCGGAGCCCGCCTGCCCGCCGCCGACATCGACCGTCTGGCCACCGGCGCCCACGTGGTGATCCCCACCCTCGTCATGATGGAAGGCGTCGCCGAAATCCACGGCGTCGCACAGTATTTCCCCGCCTCTGTGAAAACCGTCGGCGCCCTCCACGCCGCGGGCGTCCCCATCCTCGCGGGCACCGACGCCAATCAGATGCCCGGCATCCCCTTCCACCCGCCCCACGGCGCGAGCCTGCACCACGAACTCGAACTCCTCGTCCGAGCCGGTCTCACCCCCGCCGATGCCCTCAACGCCGCCACCACCCTGCCCGCCCACCACTTCGGCCTCACCGACCGCGGCGCCATCACCCCCGGCCTGCGCGCCGACCTGATCCTGCTCGACGCCGACCCGCTGGCCGACATCACCGCCACCCGCGCCATCCGCAAGATCTGGTGCGCCGGTACCGAACACGCTCCCGCCACGGTCTGACCCATACCCGCCGCCGCTCGCCGCCGCCTCCGGACCGGGGCATTCATCCCCGGGGGAGCGGCGACGGTCCTGGCCGCGGGTCTGATGGTCGTGAGGCCGGGCTGCCCCTGAGGCCGGCGGGATGTCGATCGTGGTGCGGGGCGGGCTGGCATCGGCGGAATCCTGTGCAGCAGAAGGCTTCACGTCCGCTCACGGTGCCACTGACCCTCGGTACTGCAGGCCGGTGGTGCGGGGTCGCCTGAAAATGGCCTCCCCCGGCGAGCTGATCGGCGCACCGACGCGGACGGCTCCGCGGTCGATGAGCAGCCACGTCGAGGAGAGTTGAAGATGAGACCGCTGCCAGCGTGGGTTATATTTTCCCGCAACCGGTTTGATGGAATCTTGGAGCATATGTGGATCCGCAGTACGCGCATCAGGGCGCGACCCTCGGCGTGAGGTCGCCCGATCACGCGCGAGTCTCGATCTACGGTCCCGAGTTCGCCGCTGATCCCCACGGGCATTACCGGTGGATGCGCGCCACCTACGGGCCGCTGGTGCCGGTCGAGATATGGCCCGGAGTGCCTGCGACCTTGGTGATCAAGTACGCGACCGCGGTGCGGATCCTCAACGATCCTGTCCGCTTTCCGTCCGATCCGAGCATCTGGCAACAGAGCGTGCCCTCCGATATCCCGATCATGCCCATGGTCGAAGCCCGGCCCAACGCCATCCGCACGGACGGGAACGCCCATGCCCGATACCGTCAGACGATCAACGACGCGCTCGCTGGAATCGACCTCCACGCCGTGCGGGCGATGGTGGAGCGCACCGCTGTTCCCCTGGTCAACAGTTTCTGTGCGGACGGCACGGCTGACGTACTCGGTCAATACGCCTTCCCGCTCGTCTTCTCGGCCTTCTGCCAGGCAGTGGGCTGTCCACCGGAAATCGGTGAGCGTATCGCGGCGGTCAACGCCGCCATGTTCGATGGCGTGGACACCGCGGAAGTGAACCGGCTCATGGGCGAAGCGCTGCTCGACCTCACCGCGCTCAAACGAGCCCAGCCTGCCCATGACGTCACCACGCGACTGGTCCAACATCCGGCTGGGCTCACCGACGAGGAGATGGTGCATCAGCTGGTCCTGCTGTTCGCCGCGGGCGTCGAGCCGGCAGCAAACCTCATCGCCAACACGCTGTTGCTGATGATGACCGACCCCCGATTCACCAGCAGCATCGTTCAAGGGATCCCGCTGCCCACGCGCATCGCGATCGACGAGCGGTTGACGTCCGACCCGCCGATGGCGAACTACTGCGTGACCTACCCGCAGCAGCCGGTCATGCTGGACAAGGTGTGGCTGCCGGCGCATCAACCGGTCATCATCAGCATGGCTGCCTGCAACACCGACCCAGAGTTGGAGCCGGGCAGTCCCCTGGATAACGGCTGGAACTTGGCATTCTCTTCGGGCCCGCACGCCTGCCCCGCGCACGCCCGGCCCTTCGGGGTCCTGCTCGCGCAGGAGGCCATCGATCAACTCCTGGACTACCTACCCGAAATAAGGCTGGCGGTGCCTGTCGACGATTTGGTGTGGCGGCCGGGTCCGTTTCACCGCGCTCTGACAGCGCTGCCCGCCGTGTTTCCGCCGTCGACGCCATTTCCAGTCCCGTAAGGGGTAGTCGCCCACGGCGCGATGACCGGCGAGACGGCCTCGCCGCGGGGCCTCGGCTTTCCGGGCAGGCCCCACGGCGGGTCAGCGATCAGCCGCGTCTATCGCAGGAAAACCGGCAGACGGTCATGGCCGTTGGCGATGAAACCGGGCACCGCGCCGAGCTCGTCGGGCGAGACGGCGAGCTTCATCTGCGGGAACGCCTGGAACAGCGCGGGAAGACCCACGAGGGCCTCGAGCCGGGCCAGCGGTGCGCCCGGACAGCGATGGGGTCCGTGCCCGAACGCCATGTGGCCCTTGTTCGTCCGAGTGGGATCGAATGTATCGGCGCTGTCGCCGTATACCTTCGGGTCCCGGTTGGCGCCGGCGGGGCACGAGAGGATCGGATCGCCTGCGGTGATCGCGACGTCGCCGAGAACGAAATCGGTCACCGCGTAGCGCAGCGGGGCATGCGCGATCGATGGTTCGAACCGCAGCGTTTCCTCGATCACATCGGACCAGGACAGCGTGCCGTCGAGTGCGGCGGCCAGGTGGTCCGGGTGGGTGAGCAACAGGAAGACGGCTTGGTCGAGGAGGTCCACTGTCGTCTCGTGCCCGGCGTTGATCGTCAGATAGAGCGTCCCGATGAGCTCCTCAATGCTGAAAACCGTTGCGGGATCGTCGGCGTGGGCGATGAGGGTGCTGGTCATGTCCTCGGCGGGATTATCGCGGCGATACGCGACGAGCTCCTGCAGCAGCCCGATCATCGCGTGGTAGTTGGCTACGGCTTCCGCTTCGCTCAAGGCGACGTCGAAGATCCCGTCCACACACTTCCGCAGTGGCTCGATCAGCTGCTGGGGAACCCCCATCAACTCGTTGATCACCCGCAATGGCAGTGGATAGGCGAAATGCTCGCGGATGTCGACGGGCTCACCCCCCGTCCTGGCCTCGAGACCCGTCACCAGATCACCGGCGATCGCCTGGATCCGAGGCTCCAGCGCCGCGGTCCGCCTGTCGGTGAAGACCGGCACGAGAGGGGCGCGGAGCCGACGATGATCTGGTCCGTAGGCGGTGAACATGGACCATGTGTTCACCCAGTTGAGCAGCGGGAATTCCGTGCCGATCCGGCCTTCCCGGAAGGCCGGCCAGTGCTGGCGCGGGTCCTTGGAAACCGCATGGCTGGAGAGAATCTCCTTGAGCATCGCCGTGTCGGTCACCGACCATGCGAGCACTCCGCCCGGGAGCACCACCTTGGTGACCGGTCCCCGCTCGCGGATGCGGGCAATTTCACCCTGAATGTCCGGACCTTCGGGATCGAGGACGATGGGGTCGGTGTGGCTCTTCATGTGAACTCCAATCTGACCGTGAACCCTGCCTACAGGGGCTGGTGTAGCGCCCTTCAGCTTCCGGGCCTTCACAAAAGTAGCCGATGTTGTTGATTCTCAACGTTTTACGGGAGAGTTGCGAGGCAACTCTCCCGCACTGGGTGAACTACACCGGCAACGGGACAGCTTCGCGAAACCGGACGGGTAGCGATTCCAGGGCACGGTGAAACGGACCCCGCCGCCACACCAGATCGCCAGGGGCCACCGCGATGTCGATCTCAGGGAGAACATCGAGCAGGTAGTCGATCGCGTCCGCGGCGACCTGGTAGCTCAATTGCCGGGCCGGGCATTGGTGTGGTCCCGCGCCCCACGCCAGATGCGACCGGTTGCCGGACCGGTCATGGAGACCGGATCGAATGGCGGGGTCGTTGTCTCAGCCGGCCATGCTGATCACCACCGGTTGATGGGCGGGCAGCCACACTCCGTCGATCAGCGCCGACTGTGGGGGGTAGCTGATGCAGTAGTTCGCCAGTGGCGGATTCGTGAACAGCACGTCATCGAGTGCGTCCCGCGTGGACAGGCTGCCGCTGAGCAGCCCACCGGCGAACCGCTCGTCTGTCATCATCAACAACAGCGTGTTCGAAATCAGGTGCGCCAAGGGCTCACTGCCCGCCGCGTGCAGCGTCACCAGCTGATGGATGAGCTCTTCGGCACTCATGTCGCCGGCCTTGATCAGATGGGATGTGACGTCGTCGCCCGGCCGGGCCCGCTTTCGCTCGATGTGTTCATCGAGAGCCGCGACCAGCAGCTCACCACCGGCGTTGGCATCCTCGGCGGCTTCGAACATGGCCGCCATACCCGCACTCACCAAGTCGTTCGTATCGGGATCAAGACCCAGCACGTACGCGAGCACCCGATGGACCAGCGGACGGATGTATTGCCCGAGCAACTCCGCGTGGACGATCGCGGAGCGTTGGCCGCGGCCGCCGGGTTCGCCGCACAGCGTGTTGATCAGCGGGATCGCGACCTGCTCGACGACCGCGTGCAAGCCGTGCAGATCGACGGTGTCGAGCGCGGTGACATTGACGTGGCGATAGCGTTTGTGCTCGTACCCGGTGCTGCGCAGCGCGTTCGGCCGCCATTCCATCATGGGCAGAACTGGACACCCGGACGGCACGGAAGCCTGCCAGCGGCGCGGATCGGCGGGAGAACGATCGGGGTCGTTCAAGATCCGCAACGCGGTCGCGTACCCGATGACCAGGGTGGCGGGCACGCCCGGAGACAGCTCGACGGGCACCAGCGACCCGCATTCGGCACGCCACTGCTCATAGAGTGAGTGCGGAGCCTCGGCGAATGCAGCCGAGTACATCGATCGGCGGGATTGCTCGCCACCGACGATGGGCCCGGCTGCAGTCTGCTGAGCTGTCCTCGGCGGCTGCGAAATCGCCATAATGATCCCCCAATGTCGACGTCTTCAAGTTGTGACAGGCCAGTTCGCGGCCGGCGCCAGGCAATCGAGCTCAGCCCGGATCAGCGTCTTCCACGCGGATTCTCGGCAGCTCCTGCGGCGACTGTGATGGCATTGGTCATGTCGCCGGGCGACATGGCCATGATCAGAGCTTCCGCGGCGAAGACGTCACCGTTGTCGAGAAGCTCGGCAGCCTCGTCGATCTGACCTGCGGTGCGAGCGGCGGCGTCCTCGCTGGATGCGATGGCGGTGCCGGTGGTCATTGCGTCGTCCTCCCTTTCCAGCCGTCGGGTTGTCCCGAGTGTGACTGGTGGGGGAAGGCTAAGTGCGCTGACGGAATCGGGGCTACCGGATCTGCGACAACACCTCCCGGATTTGCGGCGAAGAAGGCACGAGCCCCGTCGGAATCGTTGCGCCTGCCATACGGTCCGGCCCGGTCGTGGAATCACCGATGGCGTGCCGTGGTCGCCACGTAATTGATTGTGCGACAACGGATGTCGGTGATAAATCAACCTGACATTTCACTCACGGCCGAGTACGCGAGTGGGTTTTCCACGCTGTCGACTTTCAACCGCGCCTACCGGGACAAATACGGGGTCACCCCCAGTCAGATACGAGATCGGGCACACCGCTGATCCTCGACCGGGCTGGTGGCGCGCGGACGCCGGCCGATCACCGCGACACCCACCGCCGCGGCGGTGAAGGCGGCACTGCACCACAGGGCCGTGGTCGGGTGATCGGTGCGATCGACCAGCAGACCGGCGCCACCATTCCACGCCTCGAATCTCGAGGCCAGCACCGATTCGGTTCGGCTACGGTTCCACGATGAGGGGGGATGAGGTCGTATCGTTTGTGGCCCAACTGGATCCGAGCACGTGGTCGCGCTCGAACATGGATGGTGTGAACGCGTGGCAGATGGCACCTGACTTCGATGCGGCCCGCTCGCCGCTGCGGGGAATGCGCTACGTCCCCGACCGTCCCGTCGCCGACTGGAACGATTTCGAGAAGAGGCTGCGGCGTGTGTTCGCCTCCCTCGCAGTCGATGTGGTCAGACTGACACCGCACGTGCAGACCGTCGTGTGGAGCTTGAATCGTGCCGGCGCAACGGGGTTCCTCGTCCAAGGCTGGTTCGCCAGTGGCCAGGACCACCGCCTCGAGATACAGCACGGAGACAGGGGTGAGCACATTCGGTACATCGACTACCCCCACCGTCCGGACTGCGGAGAACACATAGCCACCGACACCCTGCAAGCCTTGCGGGACGGCGGAATCGCCCATCCCAGCGAGCTGAACTACGACGGCTTGGTGCTGCCCCCGGCGGCGGAGTTCGGTGGACTGCGCTTGGGCTTGACCCGCGACCACCGCCACTGACACCCCGCGGGGCCTGGGTCTTGTTGGCGCGCATGCCGAATCGTGAATCGGCGCCACCGTCGACGCTACGTCGGCTCAGCCGAGGAGGGCTCCACTTCAACAAGGTTGCGCTCGATACGTCCTCGACGCCCGCGGCGGTCGTCGAGGCCCAGGACGCGAGCGAGTTCGGTGGTTTCGGCGACGGTGGCGTGCCCTGCTGTGAACGAGGTGGGTGAAAGCTAGTCGGCGTCCTTGCGGGCCTTGCTGGGCTGCACGCGCGGCGGCTCGTTGGGCATCTTCGGATACACCGGCGGCCACGGGGCGTCCATCAAGCCCGCGGCCATGTCCTTGTCCGACATCTCCAGCAGGGGAATCAGTGACTGCGGGGTGCGGTCGGCCCATGGGTCGCCCAGTTCGGCGACGCGGGCGGGGACGGTGGCGATGGTCAGGTCGTCGGCGATGATGGTCGCCAGCTCGTCCCAGGAGATCGGGGTCGAGACCTGCCCGCCGACCTTCGGGCGGGCGCACCACGCGCCGAAAACCGTTTTGTGCGGGGCATTCTGGTTGAAATCGACGAACACCCGCGAGCCGCGCTCCTCCTTCCACCACGCCGCGGTGATGTCGTCGGGGTGGCGGCGTTCGAGTTCACGAGCCAGCGCGACCGCGGCGGCACGGACCTGGTAGCCGTCCCAGTTCGGTTCCAGCATCGCGTACAGGTGCAGCCCCCGCGAGCCGGACGTCTTGACCCGCACATCGATACCCAGTTCCGTGCACAACTCGCGGGTCGCGAACGCCGCGGCGCGCAGATCGTCGAAACCGATGCCGGGGGAGGGATCCAGATCGATGCGCAGCTCATCGGTGACCCCGGTCGGCGGCAGCACGTTCCCCGCCGCGTCGAGCACCGGCGGGAACGTGGACGCCGCCTCGGCCCCGGCATGGGTGGGCCAGACGTGGAAACCCAAGCAGCCCAGATTGACCGCCCACACGATATGCGCCATATCGACCGCGACCAGCGCGTCGCTGGTGGTGCCGTTCGGGGTGGACACGACCGTGGTCTGCAACCAGTCCGGCGCCGAGGACGGGACACGCTTCTGGAACCACGACTTGCCCGACGCCCCGTCCGGGTAGCGCTCCAGCAGCACCGGCCGCCCGCCGATGGTCCGCATGATCGGATCGGCGACGGCCAGATAGTAATTCACCAGATCCAGCTTGGTGTCCCCGCGCTTGGAGAAGTACACCTTGCCCGGATTCGACACCGGCACCGTGCGCCCGGCCACCTCGATCCGCACCGAATCACTCACTGCGCGGCCCCTTTCGAATTTCTGGCCTCGGCGAAGATATCGGCCAGCTCGGCGGGCGCGACCTCGTCGAGCTGAGCGTAGGTACACGAGTCGGGGGTGCGGTCGGAGCGGAACCGCACCAGCCGGCCGCCGTGGCGGAACCGCCCGGCCATCACATGCTCGTAGCGCACCTCCGCCACCAGCTCCGGCCGCAACGCCTCCCACGACAGATCCTTGCCACCGGTCCAGCGGCTCACCCCGCCCGGCATCTTCCCGTCGGCCTTGGCCTGGGCGGCGGCATCGGCCCACGAGCGCCACGGATGGTTGTCCAGGGCGTGCTCGCGCAACGGGGCCAGCTCGTCGACCAGTTCCTTGCGCCGGGCCGCGGTGAACGACGACGCCACCCCGACATGATGCAGATTGCCGTCGTCGTCGAACAGGCCCAGCAGCAGCGACCCGACCCCTTGGCCGTCCTTGTGCCAACGGAACCCGGCCACCACGCAATCGGCGGTCCGCTCATGCTTGATCTTGAGCATCACCCGCTTGTCCTGCAGATACGCCAGATCCGATGCCTTGGCCATCACCCCGTCGAACCCCGCGCCCTCGAACCGGGTGAACCAGTCCGCGGCGACATCGGGATCCTCGGTGATCGGCGTCAGATGCGTACCCGGATGCGAGCCGTCCAGCACCGTTTCGAGCAGTGCGCGCCGCTCGGCGAAGGGCCGCTCGGTCAGATCCTCGTCACCCAAGGCCAGCAGGTCGAAGCCCACGAAACTCGCGGGGGTCTCCGCGGCCAGCTTCTTCACCCGTGACGCCGCCGGATGCAGCCGCTGCTGCAGCGTGTCGAAATCCAGGCCGTTCTCGGTGACGACCACGATCTCCCCGTCCACCACGCACCGCGGCGGCAGCGCCTGACCCAGTAGTTCCACCAGTTCGGGGAAATACCGGGTCAGGGGCCGATCATTGCGGGAACCCAGCTCGATCTCGGGTCCATCGCGGAACACGATGCAGCGGAAACCGTCCCATTTCGGTTCGAACCGCAACCCCGGATCCCGGGGCAGCTCCGACACCGATTTGGCCAGCATCGGTTTCACCGGCGGCATGACGGGCAACAGCACACGGCCTCCTCGGTTCGCGGCGGATCCGAGACCGATCGTAATGCGAACCGGTCAGTTTTCGAGCCACCCGTGGGCATCGGCGAACGAGGTGAGCCGATCCCGAATCGTGATGATCTCCGCCGCCGTCAACTGCGGCGAGGCATCCAACAGCAGTTCGGTGATCAACCGGCGATGCTCGGCCGCTGTCATCTGCCCCGCGGCACGATGCTCCTTACCCTTGTGCCGCGCCGGCGCCGCCGGCTGACCCGGCACCACCGCCAGATTGATCGCCTTCGGACCCCGATCACCCTCGGTCACATCGAATTCGAAAACCCGCCCCTGGCGCAGCTCGTCCTCATCCAACCCGATGTCGTTGACATGCACGAACACATCCGGGCCGCCGTCCTCCGGACGGATGAACCCGAAACCCCGAGAGCTGTCGAACGACACCAATTTCCCGATGGACACCTAAACACCCGCTCCTCGTCGCCGCGTCCCTCTGGCGGTCACTCTAGTCCGCGGGCTGATCATTGTTGGAGGAAAGTGCCTTTTGCAACGAATTGAAGACCGTCAACCCCTGGCCCACCATGCCGTTGACGATCTCCGACACCCCGTCGGGACCATTGAGCACCGTCAGATTCGCCTTCGACAGCCCGCCCGCGGCCTGCTTCACGATCTCGGGCAACTGTTCGATCAGCAGCTGATCGAGCGCGATCCGATTGTTCGACGCCGCCGCCTCGGCCTGGATCCGGGTCCGATCGGCTTCGGCCTCGGCGAGAATGCGCACCCGATCCGCTTCTGCCAGAGCGGGTTTGACCACCTCGGCCTGCAACTGCTGCTCACGCAATTCCGCCTGCTTGCGCGCCTGCTCGGCCTGGGCGGCCAGCACCTCCTGCATGGCGGTGGCCTGCGCGAGCGGACCGGCCTGCGCGGCTTCGGCATTGGCCTTGTCGATATCGCGCTGATACTGCGCCCGCAGGATCGCGGTCTCCCGCTGATACTCGGCCTGCTTGCGCTGGGACTCCTGCTCGGCCTGGGCGGCCAGCTGGGCGGCCGCGGCCTGCGCGATCTGCGCGTCACGCTGCACCGCGGCATTGTGCGGGGCGGCCAGGGCCGAGATGTAGCCCAGATTGCCGTCGTCGATGTGCTGGATCTGGAACGAGTCCACCCACAACCCGATATTGCTCATCTCCACCTTCGAGGCCACCAGCACCTCGTCGGCCAGCTTCTGGCGCTCGCGAATGATCTCCTCGACCGTCATCGATCCCACGATCGACCGCAGATGACCGGAGAAGATGCGCCCGGTCAGCACGCTCATCTCCTTCTCCTGCTCGGACAGGAACCGTTGCGCGGCATTGACGATCGACTGCTCGTCATTGGCGACCTTGAACGCGATCACCGCCCGCACGTCGAGCTGGATGGCCTGTTTGGTGACGCAGCGTTCACCGATCTCGGCCTCGAACATCGCCAGCGACAGATACCGCACCTTGCGGAACAACGGCACCACCCAGGCGCCGTGACCGATGATCACCCGGAACGGCGCGCCGCCGTCCTTGCCGTGACGGCCACCGCTGACCAGCATCGCCTCATCGGGATCGGGTACGTGATAACCCAGCATCGTGTCTTTCCCCTCGAACGTGGTTCCCGAGCATTTCCGTTGAATCAATCGCCCGGAAGCGGCACCCACGCAACAACATCGACGAGACGGCCCGGATGAGCGGCGACCACCAGTACGGGCGCACCGGCGGGCAGCGGCTCGTCCGCGCGCGCGATGTAGAGCTCGGTTCCCCCTCGGATGGCGACCAGTACCTCACCGAGGGCTCCCGCACCCCGGATCGGCGAGGTCAGCGTACCGGTCAGGCCCACTACCGGGTCGGTCATCGCGATGTTCTCCTCGCCGGGGGGGGTTGCTGAAAACGCCAGCGTACGCGCGCGGAGTGCGCTGCTCGGGCCGCTGCGCGGTCGCCTAACGTTTGCTACCGCTCGGTATGATTCGACTGTCCCACCTCGGAGCGACAGTCGCGCGGCAGGAAGGACCCGCTCGTGAGCATTCCGATCCACGCCGAGAGAAAAATGTGCTGGTGTCCGCACCGACCGGCTGGCAGGCTGAAGCGGTGACCACCCCTCCGGATACCAAGGCGGCCGACTCCGCCGACGACAAGCTGGACATCGGCGTCTTCAAAATCGCCGGTGTCGTGGTGCTCGGCGCCATCATGTCGATCCTCGACGTCACGGTCGTGACCGTCGCCATCCCCACCTTCCAGCACGACTTCGACACCACCTACGCCATCGCCGCCTGGTCCATGACCGGCTACACCCTCGCGCTGGCCACCGTCATCCCCCTCACGGGCTGGGCCGCCGACCGATTCGGCACCAAACGCCTCTACATGATGGCGCTGGTGTTCTTCGTGATCGGCTCGGTGCTGTGCTCGACGGCCTGGAACATCGAGTCCCTCATCGCCTTCCGCGTCATCCAGGGTCTCGGCGGCGGCATGCTCATGCCCCTGGGTATGACGATCATGACCCACGCCGCGGGCCCCACCCGCATCGGCCGCGTCATGGCCGTGCTCGGCGTGCCCATGCTGCTGGGCCCCATCGGCGGCCCCATCCTGGGCGGCTGGCTCATCGACTCCTTCAGCTGGCACTGGATCTTCCTGATCAACCTGCCCATCGGCATCATCGCGCTGGTCCTGGCCTACACGATCTTCCCGCGCGACAATCCCGAGCCGTCGCAGAGCTTCGACTTCCTGGGCATGCTGCTCGCCTCGCCCGGCCTGGCCGCCTTCCTGTTCGGTGTGTCCTCCATCCCCGGTGAGGGCACCATCAAATCGGCCAAGGTGCTCATCCCCGCCATCATCGGCGCGGGCCTGCTGATCGCGTTCGTCTTCCACGCCCTGCGCACCGAACACCCGCTCATCGACCTGCGGCTGTTCAAGAACAAGTCGCTGCGCTACGCCGTCATGACCATGACCCTGTTCGCCATGGCGTTCTTCGGCTCCGGTCTGCTGCTGCCCTCGTATCTGCAGCAGGTGCGCGGTGAATCCACCCTGGCCGCCGGCCTGCTCATCGCACCGCAGGGTTTGGGCGCGATGCTGACCATGCCGATCGCGGGCCGCCTGGTCGACAAGATCGGGCCCGGCAAGATCGTGCTCACCGGTATCTCCATCATGACGCTGTCGATGGCCGCGTTGACCCAGGTCAAGGCCGACACCCCCTACCCGCTGCTGTGCGGGGTGCTGTTCGTCATGGGTCTGGGCATGGGCTGCACCATGATGCCGACCATGACCGCCGCCATCCAGACCCTCACCCACGGTGAGGTCGCGCGTGGTTCCACCCTGATGAACATCGTGAACCAGACCGCGGGATCCATCGGTACCGCAACCATTTCCGTGGTGCTGACCACCCTGCTCAACCACCGGCCCGAAGCCAAGATGGCCATCGGATCGCACTACGATCCGCGCATCTCCCAGCAGGTTCCGCCGCAGGTCCTCGCCGACGGCTTCGATCAAGCCGCCCAGGCGTTCGCCCACACCTTCGTGGTGGCCACCGTGCTGCTGCTGGCGACGCTGATCCCGGCGTTCTTCCTGCCGCGCACCAAACCGGCGACCCCGGCCGCGGCCGACGCACCCGCGGTCGTGCACTGAGCTAGCACCGTCGAAAGCCCACCCGGAAACTGTTGTCCCGGGTGGGCTTTCGCGTTTCTCAGCGCCGCGGCCCCGACGAGGCGAGGTGCTCGGCGTAGAAGAACAGCAAGCCCGTCGCCGCCGAGATCGCCGCCAACAGCCAGAATCGGATGATCACCGTGGTCTCCGGCCAGCCGATCAGCTCGAAATGGTGATGGAACGGGGCCATCTTGAATACCCGGGTGCGCGTGGTGCGGAACATGACGATCTGCAAGGCCACCGACGAGATCTCGGCCGCGAACAGCGCGCCGACCGCGATCATCAGCAGTTCGGTGCGCGTGGTGATCGACAGCCCCGCCAGCAGCCCGCCCAACGCCAGCGACCCCGTGTCGCCCATGAAGATCTTCGCCGGAGCCGCGTTCCACCACAGGAATCCCACGCACGCCGCCGCGCCCGCCGCGCACACCACCGACAGATCCAGCGGATCGCGCACCGTGTAGCAGCCCGGCACCGCCCTGGTCGCGCACGCGTGCGCGTACTGCCAGAACGTGATCAGCACATACGAACCCAGCGCCAACCCCACCGAACCCGCCGCCAAACCATCGAGGCCGTCGGTGATATTGACCGCGTTCGACCAGGCCACCACGATGATGCACGCCACCACCAGAAACCCCGCCACCGCCAGCGACACCGTGGAGATGTCGCGCACGATCGAGATCTGTTTGCTGCCCGGCGTCAGCCCCGACCCGCCGCGGAACCGCAACGCCAGCACCCCGAACACCACCGCTGCGCACAACTGCCCGACGATCTTGCCCGACGCCGTCAACCCCAGCGAGCGCCGCTGCGACAACTTGATCGCGTCATCGGCGAACCCCACCGCCCCCAACGCCGTCGCCAACCCCAGCACCAGCAGCCCCGACGCCGACGTGCCCCGCCCGTCGAAATGCCGCCCCACCAGCGCCGCCGCCCCGTACCCGCACCAGATCGCGACCAGGATCGCCAACCCGCCCATGGTCGGCGTGCCCCGCTTGGACAAGTGACTCGCCGGGCCGTCCGAGCGGATCGCCTGCCCCCACCGCTGCCGCGTGAACAGCCGAATCAGCAACGGCGTCACCGTGATTGAGACCACCAGTGCCACCAGCGCCGCCACCAGAATCTGCCGCATCGCACCCCCTCGAAACCCGAAATCCGGTCACATGCTAACCGCCGCCGGAACGAAAGGGGCTCCCGTGATTGTTAGCGTGAGATATGAACACCCCGGGTGCGCGCCGCGACCAACTCCGAGAGTTCCTGCGCGACAGACGCGCCCGCATCACCCCCGACCAGGTCGGACTCCCCACCGCCGGCCGCCGCCGCACCCCCGGCCTGCGCCGCGAGGAAGTCGCCGTCCTCGCCGGAGTCGGCGTCTCCTGGTACACCTGGCTCGAACAGGGCCGCGACATCACCGTCTCCACCGACGTCCTCGACGCCATCGCCGCCGCCCTGCTCCTCGACGCCCCCGAACGCACCCACCTGTATGTCCTCGCCGGCCTCAACCCGCCCTGCCGCTCCGGCACCGCCACCGCCGACATCACCCCCGAAACCCGAAACCTCCTCGACGCCTGGGGCCCCCGCCCCGCCGTCCTCCGCAACCGCTACTGGACCGTGCTGGCCTACAACGACGCCGCCCGCGCTGTCTTCGGCTACGAAGCCCCCGGCCACAACTGCCTGATCACCTACTTCACCAACCCCCGCTACCTGGCCATGCCCCACCACTGGACCCGAGCCGCCCCCGCCGTCGTCGCCGCCTACCGCGCCGACTCCGCCCCCTGCCCCGACGACCCCGGCTTCGACGCCGTCATCACCGACCTCGCCGGCCGCAGCCGCGAATTCGCAGACCTGTGGTCCCGCCACGACGTCGGCACCCCGACTCAAGCCGTCAACGCCCTCCACCACCCAGAAGTCGGCGAACTCCACTTCGACACCACCACATTGACTCTCGCCGACCGCCCCGACCAACACGTCGTCCTCTACAACCCGCGCCCCGACACCGACACCGCCGAAGCCCTCGACCGCCTCCACCGCCTCCGCCTCGCACCACCCGCCTGAAACGGTGGAGGCCGCGCAGGGTGGTGGTGTCACACCCACGATAGACACGCACTGTTTTCCCGCTGCGCATCCCGGCACGCTGAAGTCATGACGCACAACGGGATCCGCTTCGAGAACAAGATCGCCCTCATTACCGGTGGCAGCAGCGGCATGGGGCTGGCCACGGCGCAGCGCCTCATTGCCGAAGGCGCGGAGGTGATCATCACCGGGCGGGACAAGGGTCGGCTCGACGCTGCCGTTGCCGAGCTGGGGGAGCGCGCGACCGCGATTGCCGGCGACGTCACCGACGCCGAGGATCTTGCTGTGCTGGGCCGTACGGTCGGCGAGCGGTTCGGGCGGCTGGATGTGGTGTTCGTTAACGCGGGGGTCGGGGCGTTCCAGCCGTTCGCCGCTGTGACCACCGAGGAGTTCGACCGGATCGTGGGCCTCAACTTCAAGTCGGTGTTCTTCACCGTCCAGCAGGTCCTGCCGCTGGTGTCGGCGGGTGGCGCGATCGTCATCAACGCCTCGTTCGCCACCTACCGGGGTGCCCCCGGTACCGCCCTGTACACCGCCACCAAGGCCGCTGTCGATTCCCTGGCGCGGACCCTCGCGGCGGAGCTGGCACCCAAGGGGATTCGGGTGAATTCCATCAGCCCCGGCTACACCGACACCCCGGCCTTCCGCGTCGAGACCACACCCGAGACCCAGGCCGAGGCGGCCTCGCGGGTAGCGCTCGCTCGCATCGGCACCTCCGACGATGTGGCCGCCGCGGTCGCGTTCCTGGCCTCCGCCGACGCCTCCTACATCACCGGCCAGGACCTGCTCGTCGACGGCGGGCTCACCACTGTCATCCCCTCGGCCATGGTCTGAAGCGGCTCACTGCTCGGTTTCCACCGGCCGCGGCACCGTGCGCCAGCCGACGCTGGTCACCGACGGCTCCAGGCTCAGACGGCTCACCGCGGACTCCATCTGGCGATCGTCGCGACGATCGCCAGTGAGCTCGGCCCGCACCTGCACCCGCCCCGGGGACGTGTCATGACTCGAGATGGACACCAGCCGCAAGTCGGTGCGCGTCAACGACTGCACCAGCAACGCCCGCACCTGCGCCTCGTGCGCGTCGTCGGTGTCGGCGTGGAAGGCGTACAGCGCGTCCTGGGCGTCGGTGCCGTCGGCGATCGGGCGGTCCACCGACCGGGCGACCGTGCGCAACGCGGTATTGACCACCACCACCGCGACCGTGCCCGCCGCGGCCGTCGAGTACATGCCGGCACCCGCCAGCGCGCCGACCGCGGCCGAACACCACAGCGTGGCAGCGGTATTGAGGCCGCGGATATTGAACCCGTCGCGCAGGATCACGCCCGCGCCCAGGAAGCCGATACCCGAAACGATCTGCGCCGCAACGCGGGTCGGGTCGGCGGTGGCGCCGTTGAAGCCGTGCGCGGACAGCAGCACGAACAGGGTCGCACCGGCGGCGACCAGTGCGTTGGTGCGCAGCCCGGCCATGCGGGCCCGGAACTGGCGCTCGAATCCGATGATCGCGCCCAACCCGACACCGGTGGCCAGGCGGAGCAGCATTTCCCAGGTGGTCATCTCGATCTCCCAGCGGATGACGGCGCACTCGGAAAGTGGACGCTACCGGGTGCGCGGAAGCGGCCTGAGGATTGATGGAGTGTCGCCTGGTGAACGATTGGCTAACGGAACTCGGTCCGGTCCATCGGGCACGACCACCACCTCCTCGACACACGCGCACAAAGCGACCGCCAGGTCGCGTACATGCCGGGGGAGTGGGACCGGCGGGGAATCGCCGGCACGGGTACCACCCCTCGTAAGACCTTCAGCACTCCACGGCGTAACCCGCCACCAGGGCGGGAGCCGGTCGGGGCATCCCCTTAGCTCGGGGAAGCCTGTCCTGATCCGGGGCGTCTCTCGACGTTCGGGATCGCCGGCCTGTATCCGTGAAGGAGCCTCAGCTAACGACGGCACCTTGCGTCAGCGAGTAAACACCCCCGCGTCGCGCCTCGCAACCCGATGTGACCGCGGTCGCCCGCATCCACGCCGCAACCGCGCCGGTGGAAGGGTCAGCGATACATGCCGCGATAGGCGTCGATGGTCGCCACCAGATGGTCCACGATCTGATCGCGCGTGGCGCGCAGCGTGCCATTGAGCCACGCCGAGAACATGCCCGCATTGCCGCTGGCCATGGTGACCGCGGCCAGCCGCCGTCGCACCGGATCATCGATGTGGGCGAACAGGTGATCCTGGATCAGGCGGGTGAACGCGGGCATGACCGCGATCGTGGTCTGGCCCAGCCCCGTCGACGAATACGGCTCCACCAGGAACAGTCGTGACTTGCGCGGATCCTGCAGCACCTTGTCCACCAGCGCTTCCGACAGCGCGCGATCCCGATCGGGATCATCGGCGACCGCGAACGCCGTCATCGGATCCAGGAACTCGTCGGCGATCTGACGGTAGAGCACGTCGAGCAGTTCGTCGCGGCTGGCGAAGGATTCGTAGAAATACCGGTCGGTCAGCGTGGCGCGCCGGCACACCGCGCGCATGGTGACCGCGCCCGCCCCGGATTCGCCGATCAGGTCCAGTGCGGCCTCGAGCAGCGCGGTGCGGCGCGCCTCACGGCGTTCGGTGAGGGTGGTTCCGCCCCAGATGCGGGGCTCCTCGGCGGGAGGCTGCTCGGTCTGCACCGGGTCAAGAGTAATGCCTGGGCCCGGGTGTGAGCGCACACCCGGTCCCGGACCGGCTCACTTGGTGACCACGCACGCGCTGCCGAGGTTGATGCCGGTGCCGACCGTGACGGTCGCCCACTGCGAGCCGTTGTAGGTCCAGGCCTGCACGTAATGGGTGCCCGTGGAGGTCGGCGTCCAGCTCGAGGTGGCGGTGCCGCCGCTGCCCAGGCTGAACTGCTGCGGACTGAACGTCGCCGAGGCGCTGTCGTAGAGCCACACGTACTCGTTGGGGCTGCCGTTGACGGTGACCGTGTAGGCGCAGTTGGTGCCGTAGCCGCCGCCGATGCTGGTGCCGGTCGCGATGGTCACGCTGCTGACGTAGGCCGACGCGTCGGGCGCGGCGAGCACGAGCGCCGCGGCCGCGGCGCTACAGGTGGCGAACACGGACACGGCCGAGGTGCGTGAGCGGATCATTGTCGATCATCTCCCCAGATGAACGGGATGAATGAGAACACTGCGACGCCATTGGCGCACATAGGCAAGTGTCGGTGGTCGGCACACCCGACACACGAGTATCGGACTACTCGATGCGAACCGGCCACCCCGCCAACGCAATTCGCGATCTCCGGCAATCAGTCGGCTGTCCAGGGCCGACGCCGAAAGCTGGGGGTTCCCCTAATCGACCCCTAATTCCCGTGCTCGCAGTGCAATTCAGCTATTACATCGCTAACGTTCCGATTGTCCGAATCGCCTGGGTGACGAAGCGCAGACACCTACCGGTGATCGGACACCGCGCGAGTCCTCTTCCCCGAGACTCGTCTCCCGCGTCCCCGCCGCGCAGCGGGCGCCGCGAACCCCGGCGTCGCCGGGCCGACCCCGATCCCGGCCCGGCGACGCCGTCTCATAAGCGCCGATTCCGCCACAAGGACGGCGCGAATGCCGTGACGCTGCGATGATCGACCAGTTCGGATTCAGTTCGGGTAGGCATTGCGAATCACCCTGTGCCGGTGGACTGTTCGAGGAGCAGAAGGATCGCGCAGGATGACCGCAAGCCGGTATGTCAGTAACTCCGACGTAGCCGATCCCGCCGAGCCGTCGGGCTGGGGCCGACATCTGGGCGTCGGGGACGACATCGCGGACAGTCTCGGTTCCGGACAGCTCGGCGCGCTCATCTTCGCCCGGAAACTGGTGCGCTGCTGGTACATCGCCAACTTCCTGCTCGGGTCGACCCTCGGCTCGGGCGTGGGCCTGTTCGCCTGGGAGTACGGTCAGCGGACCTACGGCGACTGCACGGGCACCGCCACCTGCTATCCGCGCTGGGAGTTGCTGGTGCTCGGGGTCGGCTCCGGATTGCTCGCCGCGGGAGCGATCTTCCTGGCCGCGTCGTTGCCGTGCTTCTGGGTCGCCTACGCCATCCGGTGGTCGGCGCGCGCCATGGCCGACCGCAACGACGGGCCCGAGCATCACGAGGCCGAGCACTACGAAGTCGCCGAGCATCACCAGTGGCGCGCGGCCGAGCAGCCGACGCGCCGCCAGCCGCGGACCGAGGAACCGCCGCGCCGGCCGGCCCGCGCCGAGGAGCCCCAGCGCCGCCAGCCGCGACCCGAGCCGCCCCAGCAGCGCCGCCCCGCGCGCGGTGAACAGCCCGCCCGCCGTCCGGCCCGCACCTGACCAACCGCTCCCGGCCCATCGGGGCCGTCTATCCGAGCGGCTCGCCGGGTGCGGTGGCGCCCGCGACGATCTCGCGCAACGCCGCGATGTGCCCGTCGAAGGCGGTGCGCCCGGCGTCGGTCAAGCGGGCCCGCACCTTGCGGCGACTGCCCTCGAGACGGCGCTCGGTACTGACGTACCCGGCTTCCTCGAGGGTCGCCAACTGCTTGGACAGCGCCGAATCCGACAGTCCCAGGCGCTCTTTGAGGAACGCGAACTCCGCCCAGTCGGCCGCGGCGAGCGTGGCCACCAGCGTCAGGCGCGTGCTCGGGTGGATCAGTTCGTCGAAACGGGCCTCGCTCACGCGCGCACCCACCGCCGCCCCGCCGCCAGCAGCTCGGGCCCGCCGAAACCGATGACCGCGGCCACCAGCAGCGCCGACCAGATCCGCGGATGCCCTGCCCCGTCGGCGTCGAGGGCGATCGCCGCGGCCACGGTCAGCGCGACCAGGCCCACCAGCATGCCGATCACGACCAGCGGCGTGCGTCGCCCGGCCACCTCGGCGCTGACCTGGACCCCGCCGGTGCGGCGGCGGCCGTCGAGCAGCCGCGACGCCACCGTCGCGTGCCCGGCCCCGAACGCCAAGGTCGCGACCGCGACCAACCAGTCCGGGCCCAGATCGCCCAGGACTCCCAAAGCCAGCCAGCCGCAGGCCATTCCCCACCAATAACCGCGGGGCAATCCGACTTCGGCGGCCATTCGCTGCCGCGCCCGCCCGGCCGCGTCGAGTGCCGAACGCGCCTGCTCCGGAGTGATGCCGTCCATGATGACTCCTCACTTTCCTGCTTGGAAAGTAAGACTCCACTTTCCCGATGGGAAAGTCAAGGGCGGTCAGCCCAGCAGCTCGTCCAGATAGCACCAGCGCCACGACTCACCCGGCTCCACGCTGCGGATCACCGGATGACCGGTGCCGTTGAAATGCTTGGTCGCGTGATTGCCCGGCGAGGAATCGCAGCACGCCACATGCCCGCACTCCAGGCACATCCGCAGATGTACCCACACCAGACCCTCGTCGAGGCATTCCCCGCAGGCGTCCGGGGTATCGGGCACCCGCACGCACGGCGCCTCGCGCAGGTGCTCGCACGCGCCCGGCGGCATCGGCGCCCGCAAGCCCAGCCCGTCGTCGTCCTCGGCCTCGGCGACCCGGTCGATGGTGGACTCCTCGATGTCGAGGGCGGCCATCACCGCCTGCAGCACCTCCTGATCGACCTGCCCCGCGTCGCGGATCCGCAGCACCGTCTCCCGCTCGGCCGCCAGCATCGCCAGCCGCAGCCGCCGGTACTCGCCGCTGGGGGTGACCCGCTGGGATTCCGAGCGCCCCAACAGCTCCCATGCCGACTGCGCCCGCACCACCACCCGGTTGCGCAGCGAGTCCACCACATCCGGCGGCGTCTCGGGCGCGATGTTCTCCTCGAGCGCCTTCAACCCCGCCGTCGTCGCCTGTTGCAGCAGATTCGCCTCCTGCAACAGGTCCTCGGCCCGGCTGGGCCCGCGCAGGCGCAGCATCCGCACGAGCCACGGCAGCGAGAGTCCTTGCAGCAGCAGCGTTCCGCCCACCACCACGACCGCCAGCAGCCGCAACGTGTCCAGTTCCGGGGTATCGCCGGGCAGCAGCAGCGCCGCCGCCAGCGTCACGACTCCGCGCATACCGGCCCACGCCACCACCGCCGGTCCGGTCCACTCCGGCTTGGGTTTCCCCTGCCGCCGCCCCTCGATCTGCCAGGCCGCGTACGTCGCCGGGAACACCCACACCGGCCGCACCACGATCACCGTCACCAGCACCGCCGCGCACGTCCACAGCAGCGTCGAATGCGGCAGGTCGCTGTGCCAGGCGGCCTCCACGATGTGGCGCACCTGCAACCCGATCAGCAGGAACACCGCGGACTCGAGAATGAACGCGATGGTCCGCCAATTGGTGTGCTCGGCGATGCGCGAGGCCGCGCTCTGCCAGTGCGGCGCACCGTGACCCAGGATCAGCCCGCACGTCACCACCGCGATCACGCCCGAGGCGTGCACCGACTCCGCGGGCAGATACGCGATCCACGGCGCCAGCAGCGACACGCTGGTGTCCAGCACCGGATCGGTGATCCGGCGGCGCAGGAACGCCAGCATCATCGCCGCGGCCACCCCGATCAGCGCGCCGCCGCCGGCCGCGCCGATGAAACTGGCCCCCGCCTGCCACAGCGTCACACTGCCCGCCATGGCCGCGACCGCGGTCCGCAGGGTCACCAGCGCGGTCGCGTCGTTGAACAGCGACTCGCCTTCGAGCAGGGTCACGATCCGGCGCGGCATCCCGACCCGCCGCGCCACCGCGGTCGCCGCGACCGCGTCCGGCGGGGCCACGATCGCGCCGATCGCCACCGCCGCGGAGAACGGCACCGGCAGCAGCCAATACACCACCGCGCCCACCGCGAACGCGGTGAACAACACCAACCCCACCGACAGCAGCGTGATCGAGGTCTTCTTCGGCCGGAAGTCCACCAGCGAGGTGCGGATCGCCGTCGTGTACAGCAGCGGCGGCAGCAACCCCAGCAACACCAGTTCGGGCTCGATGTCGAACTCGGGCACGAACGGCAGATACGACGCGATTACCCCGGCCACGGTGAGCACGAACGGCTCACCCAACCCCAGCCGGCGCGCACCGGCCGCCAGTGCGACCGCGACCGACACCAGCACCACGAGTCCGAACGCCCACTCCACGTGTTCATCGTGCCAGTCGCGGTGTCCGTTTCCGGCAGCGGCACCGCGGACGGGTCAGTCGGCGTGGCCCGAACGTGACCGGGTGATCGCGAAGACCCCGATGCGCGCGGCCAGCGCCACCACCCACAGCACCACGCCGACCATATTGAGCATCGGACCGGCGCCGGTGTAGGAGCCGACCAGGATGGAGACGACACCCGCCGAGAAACACAGCACGGTGGCGGCATGACAGACGGTGAGGGTGATGCGCAGGTCGGTGTCCGGACCCGCGGCGCGCTCGATACTGATGGTGAAACTCCTGGCAACACTGTTGAATTCGACCCCAGGCACCATAGCCTCCCGAAGCCGGAAGTGCAGAGTCCAGCAGCTCACCGTTCCCGCCGTGTTCGCGGGCGGGGCGCGGTGGCGGTGTTGCTCAACGGAATTCGCGATTCGGATCAGGGGGTCTGCTTGACGCAGATCCAGGTTTCGCCGTCCTTGCGGGCCTCCACCTTCGGCGACTGGTATTGCCAAATGCACGCGATCTGCATGTCGATCGGGGCCTGGCACACCCAGGTGGTCTTGTCGATCACGGCCGGACGCACCTCGTTGCTGGTCGGGTACGTCGCCTTGCAGTAGCCGGGCATATCCCGGATACCGCCCTTGACCACCTGTTCGGGGGTGAAGCACATACCGCTGTAGGGGTCGTTCATGGAGAAGGACAGGTGCAGACCGGTCTGCTTGTACTGCCAGTCGCACGCCTTGCCCAAATCGATGACCGCCTCGCACGACTGGCCGTCGACCTGGCCGTACCCGTAGGAGACGCAGTACTGCGCCAGATCCAGCCCGCCGATCGAGGTGGACGCGGGCACGCTCGGCGCGGTCGAGGACTGGGTGCGATCAGCGACGACGTTGACGATCAACGGGGTGACGATCACCGCGGCGGCCACCGCCACCACGATCACGGCCAGCGCCCACGCCGGTACGCGCCTCAGCAACGGTGCGAGCACCCGTTGGGAGAATGGGGTCCACAGTGGGGAGAAGAACTGCGAGAACTGTTCGAGCACGAGCGGCCCCTTGTTCCATGCGTGTGCGGCAGCACCGCAATCCTATCGCCCGGGTAGGGGTCGCCACAGCCGAAATCGCTGGGGCCGCGGCACATTGGCGTCAACTGTGCCGGGGCGCGGATTCCATCGGTTTGCCCGCGTCGCGCCAGGCCGTGATGCCACCCGCCAGACTGTGCGCGTCGTACCCAGCCCGGCGAGCCAGCGCCGCGAACCGCAAGGACACCTCACCGACCGGGCAGACGAAGACCACCGGCCGCGACCGCGAGAACGGGACTCCCTGGACGAGCATGTCGTCGAGCTGATCGTCGCGGATGTTCAACGCGCCCGGCACATGGGCGATCCGGTAGGCCATCGCGCCGCGGGTGTCGACGATGGTCGGGCGCGCGGCGCGATCGAGCTGCTCGAGCTCGTCGGGGGACAGGGCGGGGGTGGCGGCGAGTTCGGCCGCGTCCGGAGCCGGGGCCCGGCCGGGCTTGCCGAACAGTTCCGGGCGACGCTTGCGGATGTAGGACAGGTACGGCTCGAGCCGATCGCACACGATGATCACCGCGACCAGCGGATCCGCCTGCGCCGAGGGCGATTCCACCGACCCCAGGAACTCCAGCGCCGCGGCATAGGTCGCCCCGCTCGTCGGCCCGGCGAGCACCCCGTGGCCGGTGGCCAGGGTCAGCGTGGCGTCGACCGCGCGCCCGGCCTCCACCGCCATGATGCGGTCGTAGAAGTCGGGCTGGAACAGGCCCACGTCCCACATCTCGGTCTCCGAGCGGATACCGGGGATGAAGTCGCCGCGTTCGGCGACCACCGCGACGGTCTTCAACTCCGGATTGTGTTTGCGCAGAAAGGTCGCCGTGCCGCGGGTGGACCCGGTGGTGCCCAGCCCGCCGATCAGATAGTCGACACGGGTGATGCCGTCGCGCGCCAGGTCCTCGTGGATCTCGCGCCCGGTCCCGTGATGGTGGGCCTCGATGTTCTTCTCGCTGGTGTACTGCGAGGGGTGGTACCAGGCGCCGGGTGCGCGGGCCATGGTCGATTCGATGATCGAGTACACGTCATTGGGGGCCGTCGGATCCGGGCATTCCGACAAACCAGGCAATTCTTCGATATCGGTCCCCAACAGCTGCAACAGGTCTCGCACCTCGGCGACCTTGATCCGATTGGTGACCGCGCGCAACCCGATCCCGTGCAAGGCCGCCAGCACCCGCAATGCCTTCGCGGTATTGCCGCTCGACGCCTCGATCAAAGTCTGCTTCCCGGCGATGATCTCGTCGAGGTCGTCGCGGATCATGCCCCATGCCACCCGATCCTTCACCGACCCGAACGGGTTGTAGAACTCGAGCTTCGCGTAGAGCTCCACCCGCGCGAGCCCGTGCACGGCCGGATCCAGCCGCAGCAAGGGGGTATTGCCGATCAGTTCGGTGATGTGGTCGTACCGCATCAGTGCACCTCGTGCCAATCAACGTCGCAGCACACCCGGAACATCCCGGATTCGCGCGACACCGCCAATTTCGGCGGCACCGGATGCATCGAGGCCCGTGCGGCCGACAGATCCATGTGGTAGGCGGCGGTATTGGGGAACACCACGAAATCCCCCGATTGTGGATACCGCGGTAGCCACACTTTGTGGTTGGTGATCAGATCCCGTTCCAGGCACAGCCGCCCGGCCAGGAACACGCCCGCCGCATCGGGATTCGGGTCGCCTGGGACGGAAACCGGCTCGTCAGCGCCGGTTCGAGCGGGGAGGAGGATCGGGTCGACCATCACCTCCTGATCGGCCGGCGTGACGGTGTCGCGGCTCAGATCCAGATTGACCAGGGTCGACCCGTCGGCGGTCCGCTTCACGAATTCCACCCGCGCCACGGTGATTCCGGCGTGGTCGACCAGCGCCTTGCCCGGCTCCAGCCAGATGTCGAGGAGGTTCTCCCCAGCCACCTGTGCAAAACTGCGGCCGCCCTGCGATTCCAGGCCCGTATCCAGGAGATCGGCGAGCATGCGGTCGGCATCCACAATGTTGGCGTATTTGTGAAAAACTGGTGTCCCGTGGACCGCGCCGTCCTCGACGTGGAATCCGAAAGTGTTGGCGCCCCAGGCCATCTGCTCGCCACGGCCCACGAGTGATTCGCGCAGCGCGTGCACGTATGCATCGAATGCGCCCGCGTCCGCGGTGAACACCTGCCGGAAGCCGCCCCCGATATTCAGCACCGTCGGCGTCAATCCGTACCCGTAGGCCCGTTCGGTCAACTCCAGGCAGCTCTCCACCGCCCGGACCCGTTCGGCCGGTTCGCCCGAATCCAGGTGAAAGGCGAACCCGCGGAACTCGATCCGATCGCGCTGGGACGACAGCATCGCCAGGAGTTGCTCGCTGTCGGTCAACGGCACCCCGAATCGGCTCACCGGCGTCCCGGGGAATCCGCATATTCGCACCAAAACCGGCACGGGGATATCCGCCAGTGCCGCAATGCGTTCCAGTTCCCACAGATTGTCGACATTGATGGTCACCCCGGTGCCGACCAGCGCGCCCAACAACCCCTCACCCTTGGGACCGGTGACTTCGATGCGCTCGGGCTCGAATCCCGCCTTCAACGCCCCTCGCAGCTCGGCCTCCGAGGCCACATCGATGCTGATGCCCGCCGCGCGCGCGGTCGCCACGAACGCGCGCGACTGATTCACCTTGTGCGCGTAGCAGATCCGGAACCCTGGCGCGCGTGCCGCCGGCACAGCCCGCAACCGCTCCACATTCTCCGCGAAGACCTGCGGAAACACCAGATGCGCGGGTGATCCGAACTCGGCGACCGCGTCCCGGACCGCGCCCGGCGTGGCCAGGAATTCCGACACCAGCGCATGCATCTTCGCCGGCAACCCCGGCGGCGCCGCAGCCGTCATACGGCGGTTTCGCTGGTCGCGGGCGTGACCAGGGTCGGGTTGTAGCCGCTGTCGCGCAGCGCCTCGAAGGCGCGATGCCGGTTACGGGGACTGCGGAACTCCGCGACCACCCGCTTGCTGACCAGATCGATATCGCCGACCCCGATGCCCATCGCGTCCAGCACCCCGCCGATGGTGCGCACGCAGTGCTTGCACGTCATGTCCGGGACATAGAACACCTGGTCCTCGGTCGCGAGTTCACCGGTCTCCGACCCCGTTTCGGCCGCCACCTCGGTCACCGTGATCCGGTCGACGATATGGGTGAACACTTCGGTGAACCGGTCGACGACCAGCGGCAAGATGCTGTAGTGCGCGCCGTCGAGTTGATGCGGCATGGCGGCCAGGCACGCCGGGCGGGTGCCCGGCGGCAGCAGCGCGTACTGGCGCGAGATCAGATCCAGCTCGTCGTGATACTTGGCGATCGCCTCGGTCACGCTCAACCCCTCGGCGTTGGTGGCGCGGCGCATGACCCGGTGCGCGTCCTCGATGGTCATGTCCTTCATGGCGCGCAGTGTCGCCACCGTCTCCGCCGAATACCGTACGGTCCCATCGGGTTGGGTGGTCAGGGTGACCGCGATCATGCCGCGCCGGTAGCTCGAGGCCTGTAACTCCCAGAACCAGCGCGTCGCGACCGCCGCGTAGATGCCCGAATCGCGCATGCCGATCGCGAATTCGGAGGGGGTGCGATACGGCGTCTCCCGCGCCAGCAGCGCGTGCTGGGCCAGCGCCCGCCCCGCCGCCTCGATGCCCACCCGGAAGATCTCGTGCGGCGCGTGATCGGTGGTGGTGCCGTCGAGTACCGCCTGTTCGCGCGGGCCGAGCTTGGTCATCCGCTGGCCCAGTGCGGGATCGGCGTCAAGGGCGTGCCACAGCGCCAGCACCGTCTCGCGCATGGCGATCGGCACGACCGGGCCCAGCCCGCCGGTACGGAAATGCCCGGTATTGGGGATGCCGTCGCTGTCTGTCCAGGTGATGCGGTGGGTCGCGCTGGTCACCTGGTCGGCACGGCACGGGCGCATGAACCGTTCCAGATACAGCCGCTGCGACAGCGTCAGATGCGAGCCGGACTCCGAAGCCAGCGGCGTGCAGGTGTATTCGACGCGGCGCGGAGGCGGCGGCTCCGAATCCACGCCCAGTCCGGGTCGGGCCAGTCCGGCCAGCACCCGGGAGGCGGCGCGGCGGTCGTAGCGGGGTTCGGGGCCTGACTTGGTCACGAGACCTCCTCGGCAATCGTGGCGACACACTGGGTGAACCGGTCGATCTCGTCGACGGTGGTGTAGATGTGCGTGCTCACCCGCACCGAATCCTCGTCGGCCGCCGGGCCGCCGGCGGGAACGCAGTGCGCTCCGGTACGGACCAGGAAGCCCAGCTCGCTGAGCACGAATCCCAGGTCGGTGGCGCTGATCCCGGCGACGGTGAAAGACACGATCCCGTACCCGGTTTCGCACGGCGCGTACGCGGGGCCGGGCGTGAACTCGACCCCGGTGATCGGGCGCAGACGCGCGATCAACCGCCGCGTGAGGGCCCGATTGTGGGTGGTGATCGCGTCGAGGCCCAGCTCGCCCAGCACCTCGAGGGCCGCTCCGAGGGCGAGGATCCCGGGCAGGTTGTGGGTGCCGCCCTCCAGCAGCTGCGGCATCGCGCCGCCCACCAGGCCCGAATCGTCCAGTGACACTCCCGAATTGCCGCCCGGCAGAAACGGCAGCAGTTCACTGTGTCGGCGGCGGTGGCAATAGAGCATGCCCGTCCCCGGGGCTCCGAACATCTTGTGCGCGGCGAACACCGCGAAATCGGCGTTCAGCTCCGCCATCCGCACCGGCACATGTCCGCCGGACTGACTGCAGTCGAAGCACAGCGCGATTCGCGGATCGATGTGCCCGCGCAACTCTTCCAGGGTGGTGAGTCCGCCGAATACATGGTGCAGATGCGCCACGGTGATCATCCGCGTGCGCGGGGTGATCCGCGCCGCCACATCCTCGATATCGGCCTCGCCGAGCTCGTTCACCCGGTAGGGCACCAGCTCGATCCGCCGTCCGAACCGGGCCAGCAGGCCGCGCAGATGTTGCCACGGATACACATTGGAGGCGTGATCGCGTGGGCTGTAGAGGATCTCGTCGCCGTCGCGCAGATTCGCCAGCCCCCATGACAGCGCCACCGCGTTCAGCCCGGCCGTGGCGCCGCCGGTGAAGACCACCTCATCCGGTGCGGCCCCGATGAATTCGGCCATCGCCACGCGCACGGCGACCACCTCGCTGGTCAGCGCGCCGGCCCACGGATAGGTGCCGCGCCCGGCATTGGCGGTGCGTTCGCGGTGATAGCGGTGCACCGCGTCGATCACCGGTCGTGGCTTCTGGGTGGTGGAGGCGGAATCGAGGTAGACCTCGGCGGTCTCGGTCAGCGCCGGGAACAGCGCGCGCACGCCGGGATGCGCCGGTCCCCGGGCGGCTGCGGGCGGCGTGGGCGTAGAGGTCTCGGGTGCCGAGGCGCGCACCATTGCCCTCCCTCCCAGGAGTGAGCGCTGGACGTCACCCACGATACGCACATTTGGCGATCGGCTCGAAGGTTATGGCGGGCAACCGGTTTCGTTACCGCATCGAACAACCGCTCAGCGTTCGGGACCGCCCGGGTTGCACAGCGCCGACACCGTCGCGTCGTACCCGACCGCGGGCCGCCACGGCTCGAGGTTCCAGCTGGCCTTGTCCGGCGCGACCGCGCGCGCCCACTCCCAGTGGCATCGGAACTGGTCGAACATGCCGGGGGAGTCCGCGTCGGGAGCCAGCGCCAGCACCTCGCCCCAGGCGCGATCCCCGGCCGTCGGGAACAGGTCGATGCGCCCGGCGCGGGTCGGGAAGACCTTCAATCGGCGTCCGTCGATCTCGTCGGTCCACTCGGTGTGATCGATGAGCGCCTGATCGGCCATCGGGTCCACCGCCGGCGTCGCCGCGCTCGAGATCGCGGTGGCGGTCGTGGGAGCCGACGCATTTGCGGTGGGAACCGGCTGCACGGGTGCGACGGTCGCCGAGATCGGCCCCAGCGAACTGACCACCACCGGCGGCGAGTCCTCGGCCGCGCCGCAACCGGTCAGTACCAGTGCCAGCGCGAGCACGGGCGGGCCACCCGCGAGTTTCCAGCGCCGCCGCATGGGCATACGCCCCTTTCGTTCGATTCGTCCGGCCGGGATCCGAAACTACCAGCGACAATCGCGCACACGCGGAACACGCAGGGCAGCCCCGGACTTCGGTGCTCCGGTTTTGCCCGCGCTGGTGTATTGGCCCAGACAGCCCCTACGATGTCACGCGCGGGGCGGTTCGTGAAAGAGGGGACCGTCCGGCACCCTTGGTACCGGATGGTTGCTGACTGGTAGGGGAACGATGAATGCCGCGAACGTGAAACTGCTTGTGTGGGAGTGCGACAACACGCTCTGGGATGGGGTGGTGTGCGACTCCACCGCCGGAGCGCTGCGCGCCGAGGCCGCGCGCTCACTGCGCATCCTCAGCGAGCGCGGCGTCATGCACGCGGTCGCCTCCCGCGGTGAATGGGCCTGGACGGTCGAGCAACTGCGCCGCCACGGCGTCGCCGACCGCTTCGCCGCAGTCGAGGTCGGCTGGGGCCGCAAGTCCGCCGCCATCGCCCGCATCGCCGAAACCCTCGGCGTGGGCCTGGGCCAGGTCGGCTACATCGACGCCGAACCCCTCGAGCGCAGCGAGGTCGCCCACGCCCTGCCCCAGGTCCGCTGCTACGCCGCCCGCCACGTCGACGTCCTCGCCGCCCTCCAGGAATTTCGCGCCCCCCTCGGCGACGTCCCACCCCCGACCTCCCCGATGGGCATCTCGCACATCCACGCCCACTGAGCCGGACCGCCCCGTAGCCTCGGTGCGATGCACCGACTCTCGATCCTCTACGGACATCCGCAGGATCCGGCGGCTTTCGACGAGTACTACTGGAACACCCACATCCCGATCGCTCGGGAGATGACCGGCCTGAAGAAGTGGACCATCGGCTACGGTGAGAGCGCCGATCCCAGCCAACCTTCGCCCTACTACCTGGTCGTGGGCCTCTACGCCGATTCGCGCGCCGAGCTCGAGGCGGTCCTCGCCAGCCCGCAGGGGCAGGCGGCGGTCGCCGATGTCCCCAACTTCGCCACCGGCGGTGTCACTTTCGTCTACAGCCACGAGCGGGACCTGATCTGATGTCGACCTGAGTAGGGCCCCGGCCGTCGATCGGCCGGGGCCCTACTCAGGTGCGGGTGGTCAGGCGGGCGTGGATTCGGAGCTGCCGCCACGGATTTCGACGATCGGCAGCACCAGGGCCGCGGGGGCCGAGGCGGGAACCATCGGCTGCAAGGGTGCAACGGGTGCGATGCGGGCATAGCCCTCGGACTGGTCGGGGCGGGTGTCGATCTGGCCCTTGTTGGGCCACATGGCCGCGGCGCGCTCGGCCTGGGCGGTGATGGTCAGCGAGGGGTTCACGCCCAGGTTGGCCGAGACCGCGGCGCCGTCGACGACTGAGAGTGTGGGGTAGCCGTAGACGCGATGGTAGGCGTCGATGACACCGTGGTCGGCGTCCGCGCCGATGGCCGCGCCGCCCAGGAAGTGGGCGGTCAGCGGGATATTGAAGACTTCGCCCCAGGTGCCGCCCGCGACACCACCGATGGTGTCGGCGACCTTGCGGGTGACCTCGTTGCCCGCGGGGATCCAGGTCGGATTCGGTTCGCCGTGACCCTGTTTGGAGGTGAGCTTGCGCCCGAACAGCCCGCGCTTGGTGTAGGTGGTGATGGAGTTGTCCAGATGCTGCATGACCAGCGAGATGATGGTGCGCTCACTCCAGTTCTTCACCGACATGAACTGCAGCAGCATCAGCGGGTGGCGCAGCACGATGCCCAGGAAGCGCAGCCAGCGCGGGATGCTGCCGCCGCCGTCGACCATGAGCGTCTGCAGCAGGCCCATCGAATTGGAGCCCTTGCCGTAGCGGACCGGCTCGATGTGCGTGTCGGGGGTCGGGTGGATGGAGGAGGTGATGGCCACGCCGCGGGTGTAGTCGACGTCGGGGTTCACCTTGCGGGTGGCCGCGCCGAGGATGGATTCGGAGTTGGTGCGGGTCAGCAGGCC
The DNA here is from genome assembly GCF_042874235.1 of Nocardia sp. NPDC004151. Taxonomy (NCBI): domain Bacteria; kingdom Bacillati; phylum Actinomycetota; class Actinomycetes; order Mycobacteriales; family Nocardiaceae; genus Nocardia; species Nocardia sp. NPDC004151. Next base: position 286,298 of record NZ_JBIAMR010000007.1, read on the forward strand.
CAGCCGCGACGACAGCTGCGGCAGGACGCCCTTGTCGCGCATGGCGAACAGCAGCTGCTGGGTGCCGCGGGTGCCGGCGGCCAGCACCACGTGCTTGGCCGTGTAGGTCTTGGGCTGCTTGCGGAACCAGGCGCCGGTGCGTTCGGTCTCCACGTCCCAGGTGCCGTCGGGCAGCGGACGCACGGTGGTGACCGTGGTCATCGGGAACACCTGTGTGCCACCCTTTTCCGCCAGGTACAGGTAGTTCTTGACCAGGGTGTTCTTGGCGTTGTGGCGGCAGCCGGTCATGCACTCGCCGCATTCGATACAGCCGGTGCGCTCGGGGCCCGCGCCGCCGAAGTACGGGTCGGGCACGGTCTTGCCGGCCTCGCCGAAGAACACCCCGACGGGGGTCTGCACGAAGGTGTCGCCCACACCCATGTCCTCGGCGACCTGCTTGAACACCTCGTCCGCGGGAGTCATGTGCGGGTTGGTGACGACGCCGAGCATCTTGCGGGCCTGCTCGTAGTAGGGCATCAGCTCGTCGCGCCAATCGGTGATCTCGCGCCACTGCGGGTCGGCGAAGAACGGGGCCGGGGGCACGTAGAGGGTGTTGGCGTAGTTGAGTGAGCCGCCGCCCACGCCCGCGCCGGCCAGGATCAGCACATCGCGCAGCGGGTGGATGCGCTGGATGCCGAAGCAGCCCAGCTTCGGGGCCCACAGGAACTTGCGCAGGTCCCAGCTGGTGTCGGGGAGCTGGTCGTCGGTGAAGCGCTGACCGGCCTCGAGTACGCCGACCGAGTAGCCCTTCTCGGTGAGGCGCAGTGCGCTGACACTGCCGCCGAAGCCGGACCCGACGATGAGCACGTCGAAATCGGTGTCGCGTTGGGTCATGAGGACTCCCTTGTCGTCGTCGACAGTGTGGCGGCGGTTACGCTAATGCGGACAGTTGTGGCTGTCAACGTCGGGCCGGGTTGCGGTATCTATGCTGTTCGCGTGGACCGATACAGCCGCCTGCAACTCGCCGAACTCAGCGGTGTCGCCGCCCGCACCATCCGCTACTACCACTCGGTCGGCGTGCTGCCCAAGCCCGGGCGCGCGGGCAAGGAAGCGGTCTACGGTCCCGACCACCTGGAACGACTGCGGGCCATCACCGCCATGCAGGCGCGCGGGTTGCGCCTGGACGCCATCCGCGAGGTGTTCGAGGCCGAGGTTCCCGGCGACGGCGACTGGCGGGAGGTCTTCGATCCGCGCTACAGCGGTGACATCGACACCGGCACGGTCCTCGACGACGATGCCCTGACCGAGTTGCTCGGCGATCGCCGCCCCGAGATCCTCGACGACCTGCTGTCCGAGGGCTACCTCCAACCGCTCGGCACCCGCTGGCGGGTGCCCGAACCGGCCATGCTCACCGGCGCGCTGATCCTCTATGACGTGGGCACCGATATCGCGTTGTCGGGCGTGCTGCGCAAGCTGATCCGCACCCACATCGCCACCTTGGCCGACGAGATGATCCGGGTGGTGCGCGAGGCCTCAGGCCGGGAGTACACCGGCGAGGGCATCGATTTGGACCTGGATCGATTCCGGGACCGGTTCCTGGCCACGGCCCGCGAGGTCGGCGGGGCCACCCTGGCCGAGGAGATCGAACGCGCGGTCCGCCGGCGCTGACCCGCGCCGCGCCCGCATCACGGCGCGGGGACCGCGGCGGGGACGGTGACGGGGTTCTCGCAGCTGGCCGGGGGATCGACCAGCTTGCAGTCGGACGGGAACCGCACTGGCTCGTAGCCCGAGGGCACCCCGCCGGCGGTGATGATCTGCCGGTAGGTGTCGACCGCGTCGGTGGGCTTGCGGGTCAGGTTCGGATCGGTCTGCACGTCCACGGTGTAGAGGCCGAAACGCGGCGCGAACGAACCCCACTCGTAGTTGTCGGTGAGGCTCCAGTAGTTGTAGCCGACCAGGTTCATGCCGTCGGCCTTGGCGCGCTGCAACCAGTACACGGTGTCGCGCAGATGATCGGAGCGGGTGTAGCCGTCGGCGCGCGGCTTGCCGTTCTCGGTGGGCATGCCGTTCTCGACCACCCACAAGGGCTTGCCGGGGAACATCCGCGAATAGTGTTGCAGCGCATAGTAGATGCCCTCGGGGCGGATCGGCAGATCCCACATCCCGGCGGGCGGCGCGACCGACCCGTCCGGCATATTGACCGTGTTGGCCTCGGGCGGCTCGTAGCCGAAGTAGTAGTCCACGCCGATGAAGTCGAGCTTGTCGCCGATGCGTTCCATGAGCGGCCCGTTGACCTGCGCCTCGGCCCCGGCCACATAGCCGACATTGCTGGTGACCAGCGCCTTGGGCTGCACCTGGTGGATGTAGTCGTAGATCTCGTTGTGTGCCTGAGCGACCCGGTCGAGCATCTGGTCGGCGTCGGTGTCGCTCTGGCGGACCTCGTGCATGATGTAGGCGACCGGCTCGTTGACCGTCACCCAGACCGGACTGCGGAAGGTGTAGCGGTCGACCACCTTGCGGGCATTGGCCAGCCAGTCGCCCACCATGGCGTCGTCGTTCCAGCCGCCGCGTTCGGCGGCCCAGCCCGGGTACACCCAATGGTCCAGCGTGAGCATGGGTTCCATGCCGTTGGCCACGATGTCGTCGATGACGCGGTCGTAGAAGGCGAAGCCCTCCTCGTCCCATACCCCGGGTTCGGGCTGTAGGCGCGCCCATTCGATGCCGATGCGGAACACCTTCGAGCCCAGGCCCGCCGCCAGTGCGATGTCGGTCTGGTAGCGGGAGCGGAAGTCGATGGAGTTGCGATAGCGGTCCCAGTCGGGATTGGCGTCGATGTAGTGCATCCAGTTGCTGTCGGGGGCGTGCCCCTCGGACTGGAAGCCGGACGCGGCCACGCCCCACAGGAAGTCGGGGCCCAGTCCGCCGTGGGTGCCCGGAGTGGCGGGCGGCAGTGCGGGAGTCGCGTGGGCGGCTGTGGCCACCGGCAGCAGCGTCGCGGCGGCGGCGAGCCCAGCTAGGACTAGTCGGTGCAGGCGACGGCGCATCGGGGCTCCTTCTCCGGGACGCCTGGTCGGAATGTCCCATTCGGAGCGTAGCTGCCTATTAGCTGAATTCCGGGGCAGTGAGGGGCGTGTCGCGGGGCCCGCTGCGCTCGGCTCACCCGCCGATCAGCGCCGGATTTCCGGACCGGAAAACCCTCGCGCGGCCCTCACCTGCCGCGATGGTGGTCCCGTTGATGATCTCGGTGTCGAGCCGAACCCATGCCGCCTACCGTTCGTGATGTACCGGCCTGTGGCCCAAGCGGTTCCAGGAGGGGGAGTCACAGTCCGGTGCAACCACCCGGCGTATCCTCAGCGCGGCGGCGTCGCCGGGTCGGCGCGGCCGACGCGGACATCGACCGGCGTCAGTGCGCGACCCGCGCTCGAACAATGCGGGGTTCGACCGAATAGTCGTGTCCGGCGGTGGCATCGAGATAGCGGGAGGCCAGTGTGTCGGCGCTCAGGTCCTCCTGCACCACCCACCCTGCGTCGCGCACCGCACGGGCGACGCTGGTGACGCCGGTGCGAGGCACCTCGAGCACGATCTCCGCGCCGCCGAGGCAACTGGCTAGCAACTGCAATGCCGTCATGGTCTTTCTGGGACACGCGGGGCCGGTGGCGGCACCGGCCGAACCATGGCGGCCCGGGTCGTCGAGTCGAACGGCGAACACCGGGTCCCCGGGCTCGAATCCGGGTGCGAATCGGACGAATTCCGCAAGTTGCCTCGCCGTGGCTCGGCCGACAGGCTCGGAATCCCCTGGTGGCGGCGCTATTCCGCCCTCCCGGTCGGTGACCCGGATGACCCGCACGTCACGGTACGGATTGTGCGCGATGAAAGTGTCCAGGGCAGTGCCGAAAACGAGGACCTGACGTGTCCCCGCCGACACCGCGTCGGCGAGCCGGTCCTCGGCATAGCGCTGCCGGGCCGCCGCGAGCAGTCGGCGGCTCCGGCCACCGGGTGGGTGCGGTACCTCGCGGCCCGCGGCGGCGGCTCTCATGCGCCCGGCTCGTCGTCGCGCGGCTCGGGTCCCGGCGCGTTGCCCGGACCGTGCGGACCGGGGCCGCGATGACCGTGCGGTCCGTGCTGCCCGGGTCCGGCGAACGGGCGTCCCGGTGCGGGCGGCATGCCGGGACCCTTGGGCCATTCGGGCATGCCTGGCAGGGAAGGCATCTGGGGTATCGAGGGCATGGGTGGAATGCCCGGCATGGGTGGAATGGTAGGAACCGGCTGAATCGGCGGCGTGGAGTGCAGCGGGGGGATCGGGATTCCGGCGCCGGCTCCGCCGAAGCGCTGAAACGCGGCTTGACGTGAGGTGCCGAAGATTTCGCCGATCTCGGCCCAGGTCCGCCCTTCGTCGCGGGCCTGCCGCACCAGCGACCGCAGCACATCGTCCACGACACCGTCGAGACTGCGCGCGGCCCGCAGCGCGGCCATGACCGAGGGCGGCGGAACGCCCTGGCCGGGGCGCAAGACCTCGACCACGACATCGGCATTGGTGGACAACAGCTTCGCCAGGATCGCTCGCTCGTCGGCGGGATCCCGGTGCGGGGAATCACTCATATGTAAATGCTGCCTTGACGCGAATGCGGCTGTCAAGGAACGATTTACACACTCCGCTTACTGAGCATTAGCTGAAAGAAATGCGCTTTGTTTGCCGCCCCTATAACGTGTTCGTCAGCGATCTGGAGGTGCAGGGCGGAGGACACCTGAAACATGACCCACCCAGAGAGATGCGCGGCCGAACACGAGCTGTTCGAGCTGGTTCGGAAGGCCGGATTTGAGGGATCATCCTGGAAGCTGTTGGCGGACAGTCTGGTTCGCCACGCATTGGCCGTCCTGGGGCCGTGGGTACGCAGCGGCTGGATTTTCGCGGTCGCCGAACGCGAGGGGATGCCCTTGCGTCCGACCGCGCAGGAGCGGTTGCTGGTGGAGACCCGCTTCGCCGAGGACTTCGTGCGCGAGACCATCACCCGCGCCCTCGAACGCTTTCGCCGCGCCGCCCGTGACGGCGACGGCTGGGCCGCCGACGGCGGACAGAGTCTGAGCGGCTACTTCCTCGGTGCGTGTGTCCGCGCGTTCGTCGAGCACTTCCGCCGCAGCCGCCGCGGTGGAGATCTCTACCAGTACCAGCCCGCGTCGACGGTGGCGGTGGTGAGCGAGGACGGCCCCGAGCTGTCCGAGGTCCTGGCCGCCGCCGAGGACATCGCCGGATCCGTCGTCTCCCGCCTGGCGTTCCGCAGCCGTCTGGAGGGCCTGAGCGAGCGTGACCGCGCGCTCGCCTGGGGCAAGGCGATGGGATTGAGCGCCCACGAGATCGCGCAGCTCTTCGCGTTCCCGTCGGTCCCGGCCGTCGAAGTGCGCTGGGCCGGACTGCGCAGCGACCATGATTGGATGACCGGCCTCGACGGCCAGGAGGTGGCCGAATGAGCCCCGATCACGCCCCCGACCCGGTGCTGCGCATCGCAGACCTGATCGAACGCTCCTCACTCAATGACCCCGCCCTGCGCCGCCTCTACGCCCGCATCCCGCATCGCACCCCGACGCGGCGCAGCACGCCCGCCCCGATCCCGTCGGCCGTCACCGGGTTCGCGGCCCGGCTCAACGAGCTCTTCGACGCCATGCCCACGCCCGGCGGACGCCCGCACACCAACTCCGCGGTCGCCGCCCAGCTCACCGCCTGGGGTCACCCGATCTCCAAGCCCTATCTGAGCCAGTTGCGCTCGGGTGCGCGCACCAACCCCTCCCGCGAGACCATCGCCGCCCTGGCGCGCTACTTCCGTGTCCGCCCCGACCATTTCGCCACCGCCGCCCATCCGGTCCCGCGCGGCCACGACCTGGACCTGCTCGCCCGCCTGCAATTCCCCGGCCTGCGCGGACTCGCCATCGCGGCCGTCGATCTGAGCGAGGAATCCCAGCACCTGCTCGTTACCATGGCCGAGCGGCTGCGCCTCACCGAGGGCCTGCCGGAGGTGGGCGCGGGCGGCCTCGAATAGCGCGGCGGCGGTATATACGAAATATCTTGTGCCGAGCCCGGCTTCGGAAGCCCCTGGTCTGGCACTGTGACCGGGTGCCGAACCCCGAACCGCCCGTCCTCGCCGCGTACCGCGCCGTCCCCGACGCGGGCCCGCTGCCGCTCGGGCGTCGAGCGGTGGCCGAGTTCTCCGGTACCGCCGCCCTCGGCGCCGTCGTGATCGGTTCGGGCATCGCGGCCGACCAGCTCTCACCCGCAGACCCCGGCCTGCGACTGCTCGAGAACTCGACCGCCAGCGCGCTGGGGCTGGCCGCGCTCATCCTGATCTTCGGCCCGATCTCGGGCGCGCACCTCAATCCGGTGGTGTCGCTGGCGGATTGGCTGGGCGGTCGGCGCGATCGTCGGGGACTGTCCACTCGGGCGTTCGGCGTCTACCTCGCCGCCCAATGCTCCGGCGCGATCGTCGGTGCGCTGCTGGCCAACGCCATGTTCGACCGGCCTCCGCTGCAACTGGCGACCCAGCAGCGCGTCACCGGCGGCCACCTGCTCGGCGAGATGCTCGCCGCCGCGGGACTGGTCGCGATCGGCTTCGCCGCCGCCCGGCTCGGACGCGGAGCCGGCGCCGCGGCGGTGGCCGCCTACCTCGGGTCGGCCATCTGGTTCACCAGCTCGGGGTCGTTCGCGAATCCCGCGCTCACCCTGGGGCGCATGCTGTCGGATTCGTTCACCGGCATCGCCCCGTCCTCGGTGCCCGCGTTCACCGCGGCCCAGATCCTCGGCGGCCTGGCCGGTTCCAGCCTGATCACCCTGCTGTACCGCCCGGCCGTCCGCGGCGTCCAGGCCCCGCGGGGGTCGTGACGGCAGAAGTCGGCGTCTGCGGCCGTGCCGGCATCGAGTGCGGCGGTGAGCGGGACGCGACCCAGCGGGCTTGTAGGGTCAGGCGCCCCCGCTGCGGGCGCGGGGGAGTAGCTGGGCCGCTGGACCGTTCTCAGGGCAGCGCGACCGGTGATCCAGGCCCGGTGACGGCACCTCGGGTCACGACCTCGGAAGTAATGGTCGAACGTCCATATTGTGGCGCTCGGACCTCGGGTTCGAACCCGCTCGGCGGGCAGGTCCAACGCAGCGAGCCCTCGGCCTGCAAGAGTGCGCTGAAATGCGATGAGCTGCATGGACTCCGGTCGGCAGTTTGCTCGGAGATACCGAAAGGTTCGGGGACACAGACGATTCTGCTATGGTGGCTCCGCCGATTTCAGGATCGGCCGGACGACAAGAGAATTGATGAATCAAGACAACGCCGTGCTGCTTTCCTGGGTCCTCGCCGCCGCTCTCGTGCTCGCGGTGGTAGGGGTGGTATTCCTGTGGCGCGCCCTGCGCGCCGAACGTGGGCGTGTCGCGGCTGTGCGCGAGGAACAGGTTGACCGCGACGCCGCGGTCGAGGCCATGATCGCGAACCTGACCGAGAATGTCGTGCCCGCCATCGGTGCGGCGGTGCGCCGCTCGGACCCCGACAACCCGACCGTGAACCTGCCGGTCGTCCTCGAACAGTCGCGCATCGCGGAACTGGTGTGGCAGTGGACCGCCCGCTGCGGCGAAGAACTGCAGAAGGTCGCCACCGAGACCGCCGAGCGGGTCGCGCGCGAACGCGCCAACGAGACCCAGCTCGCCCTCGCCCAGGCCGAATCCTCCCGCGAGAGCGCGATCGCCCAGATCGAGGAGATGGCGCAGCTGGCCATCGCCCAGGCCGAGGAGGCCGCCCGCGTCTCGGTCGCGCAATCGAACGAGAACGCCCGCGCCGCGGTCGCCGACGCCGCCGACAGCGCTCGTGCGCAGGTGGAAGGCGCGGCGCGCGACGCCACCTCCGCGGCCGTGCGCGCGTTCGGCGCGTCCGTGGTGAGCCTGGGCGCCGACGTCAGCCAGGTGGTGAGCGCCGCGCTGCGTCGCCACCGCAATGACGAGACCTTCGAGACGCTCACCCGCATCGACCATTCCGTGCAGCAGATGATCCGTCAGGCGCAGTCCTACGTGATCGTCTGTGGTGGTCTGCCCGGCCGCCGCTGGCCGCAGCAGTCCCTCACCGACGTCGTGGGCGGGGCCACCGGCCGCGTGCGCGACTACACCCGGGTGCGTTCGGGCGAACTGGACCGCCCGGTGGTGAGCCGCGTGGTCGAGCCGCTGGTGCACACCATCGCGACGCTGCTGGACAACGCCCTGCGCTACTCGCCGCCGACCTCGTTCGTGGACATCGGTTTCCAGGAGGGCCACCACGGCGTCACCGTCATCGTCGATGACGCCGGTGTCCGGATGAACCCCGAACAGCTCGAGGAGACCCGCCGCGTGCTGGCCGGCGACCAGGTCGTCGACATCCACGCGCTGGGCCCGACGCCCCGCGTCGGCTTCCCCGGTGTGGCCGCGCTGGCGCGCCGCTACGGGTTCTCGGTCTACATCGACGGCCCGAACATGTACGGCGGTATGCGTGCCATGGTGTTCATCCCCGAAACCCTGCTGGCCGCACCGGCCGCCGCGCAGCCGACCGCCCCTGCCGCGGTGCCGACGCCCGCCCCGGTGCCGATGACCGTGGCGGCCCCCGCCCCGGTGCCCGCGCCCACCCGGCTGCCCTCGCCCGATCCCGAACCTACCGTGGTGGCCATGGATTCGGTCGCACCCCAGGAACTGACCTCCGGCGGCCTGCCTCGACGGCGCCGCCGCTCCGCGACGGTGGCCCTGGCCACCGCCGGCCCGGACGCCGCGGACGCCACCGCCTCCGCGCGTCCCGATATCGCCGCTGCCTGGCACAGCGGCTCCCAGCGCGGCCGTGCGGCCGCGTACGAGCACTCCGAAGGGATGACATCGTGACCGGTACGCCCGCGACGGCAGTGAGTGATACCAACCGGCTGGCCTGGCTGCTCGAGGATCTCGAGGCCCCCGGTGTCCGGTTCGCCGTGCTGTTGTCCGAGGACGGCCTGCGCATCGCCCACACCGGCGGCGTCAGCATCGACGATGCCGAGCGGTTCGCCGCCGCGGCGTCGGGTCTGCGGGCCCTGGGCAAGGCGCTCGCCGAATTCTGTGGCGGTTCGCCCGGGAACTCGGTGCGCCAGAACATGACCGAGTACGCCGACGGGATGATCTTCATCACCGCCGCCGGAGCCGGTGCGCTGCTGGGAGTCTCGACCACCCAGGACGTCGACGTCAGCCTGGTCGCGCACCGGATGAACGAACTGGCCGGGCGGGTCGGGCGTGAGCTCGGCAGTACGTCGCGGACCAGAGTGGATCTGCCGCGGTCATGAGCCGGCCCCGGCGCGATCCCGACCTGGTCCGGGCCTACGTGCGCACCGGCGGCCGCTCGCGTCCGAGTCGGGCGCTGGATCTGGTCAGTCTGGTTGTCGCGGTGTCCGATCCGCCACCCGGTGCGTCCCCGGACGCTCGCCGCATCCTGCAGATCGCTCGGCGCGGGGTGCTGACCCCCGCCGAGCTGGCGGCCTACCTGGACCTGCCGCCATCGGTGGTGAAGATCCTGGTAGCCGATCTGCTCGACAGTGGCCATCTGGCCCACCCTGCCCCGGTGGAAGCGCTGCCGGGACAAGCCCTCTTGGAGGAGGTACTCCATGGACTCCGCGCTCTCTCCGCATGAGCGCGTCGTCGACTATGTGCCGGAGACCGTCACCCGCACCGTGAAGTTGCTGGTGGCGGGGAACTTCGGCGTCGGGAAGACCACGTTCGTAGGCAGTGTGTCCGAGATCCGGCCGCTGCGCACCGAGGAGACGATCACCGAGGCCAGCGTCGGCGTCGACGACATGGCCGGGTTGCCGGGCAAGACCACCACCACGGTGGCCATGGACTTCGGCCGCATCACCCTCAATCCCCGCCTGGCCCTGTATCTCTTCGGCACGCCCGGCCAGCGCCGGTTCGTGCCCATCTGGGAGGACCTGGCCGTCGGCGCGCTCGGCGCGCTGGTGCTGGTGGACACCCGCCGCCTGGACAAGGCCGACGAGGCGCTGTCGATCCTGGAGGAGCGCGGCGTGCCGTACGCGGTGGCCGTCAACGACTTCGACGGAGCGCCCCGCCACCCGCTCGAGGAGATCCGGGAGGCCCTCGACCTGGATCCGGACACCCCGCTGCTGCGTCTGGACGCCCGCGACCGCAACCCCTGCCTGCAGGCGCTGATCACTCTGGTCGAGTATCTGCTGGAGCCCCGCGTCTAGCCGTATTTTCTACGGGCAGAACATCATTCGTGGTGAGAGGCCTGGCGGAACGGGCCGCGTGACGGATCTCGCAAGGACGGTCACCCGGTGTGGAATCTGCTGTACGGTGAGCGATTCCTGCAGGGTGAACTGAAGGAGTTTCGGAATGCCGTTTGCGAGCAGAGGATCGGTGAAGATCCACTACACCGATACCGGCGGGCCGGGTCCGGCGGTGGTGCTCGGGCACGGGCTGTTCATGGATCAGGCGATGTTCGCACCCCAGATCGAGGCGCTCGCGCCCGACTACCGGATCATCGCCATCGATTCGCGCGGGCACGGCGAGACCGAGGACGACGACACCCCGTTCAGCTATTGGGATCTCGCCCGCGACGCCTGGGCGGTGGTGGACGAACTGGGCCTGGACCGGGTCGTGGTGGGCGGGGTCGGGCACGGCGGGTTCACGGCGCTGCGCATGGCGCTGCTGGCGCAGCCGCGTGTCGACGGGCTGATCGTGGTCGGTTGCAGCGGCACCGCCATGACCGCGCAACGCCGCGCCGGGTACCAGGAGGTGCTCGCGCAGTGGACGAGCAGCGCCACCCCGAGCCCGACCATCAGGATGGTGGGCTCACTCATGGTCGGCGGCACGGTCGAGGAGCAGCAGCCCTGGCGCGACAAATGGGGCGCCGCTGACCGCGAACGGATCCGGCTGGCCGGGGAGTGCCTGGTCAACCGGGACACCGTGCTCGAACTGCTCGGCGAGATCCGGTGTCCGGCGCTGGTGCTGCGCGGGCTGGCCGATCAGGCGATCAGCGCCGAGCAGGTCGAGGAACTGGCCTCGGCCCTGGGCAATCCGGTGCCGGTGCACACCATCGCCGGCGCCGCCATGACCCCCTCACTCACCCATCCCGGAGAGGTCAACGCGCTGCTGCGGGGGTTCCTCGCGGGCATGCCCCGCTGATCACGGCTCGAGCAGTCCGATGAACAACTGGTGCGCCGGGCCGGGGTCGGTCGCGCGATAGCGCTGCACCCGCACGTCGAACACGGTGGCGGTGCGGGGGTTTCGCAACGTGAAGGTGGGGTCCAGGCGGCCGATGTGCACATGGCCCTCGTTCCACAGCCGCCGGAAGTCGTGCTGCTGACCCAGTTCCCGCAGCAGACCGTCGAGGTCGCCGCTTTCCGGAACGCCGGCGGCGTAGGCGCGGAAGCGCCCGACCATCAACCGCGCCTCACGCTCCCACTCCTCGAGCACGATGCGCGCCCGCGGATCGGTGAACATCCAGCGCAGCACGTGCCCCCGGCACGACAGTCCCGGCAGCGCCTCGTCGAAGGCGCTGTTGCAGGCCACCACATTCCAGGCATCGTCGATCGCGGCGGCCAGATGCGGCAGCAGGGCGTCGAGCGTGGTGCGCACCGCGGAGGCCGCCGAGTCACCGTGACGCAACGCCCGCGCCGACGACGCCGCCGGACGCTGCTGGGCCAGGTGGTACAGGTGCACGCGTTCGGCCGGGTCGAGCTCGAGCACCACCGCGAGCGAATCCAGAATGGCCGGACCGGGATTGAGCGCCTCACCCTGCTCGATCTTGGCGATGTAGCCCAGACTGGCGTGGGTGGCCTCGGCCAGCTGCTTACGGGTCAGCCCCGCCGGATAACGCGTACTGGCCCGCGCCCGGCGTTCGCGCACGAACTCCGCCAGCGTGGGCGCGCGCAGCACCTCGACGGTCGGCAGCCCGAATTCGTTGTCGGCCAACAGCATCCCCTCGCACACGGTCATCTGCCCCCAGCCTAGGGGGCGGCACCGGGCGGGGCCGCACGGAACGACGACCCGGGGTGGCCGGAGGCGGCGGTACCACCGGCGGTGGTGGCGGCGCAACACCGTGTTTCGCACAGTGGTACTCGCGAATTCGCCTGCACCTGACTGGGGAATCCCAGCGGTTGCCAAGTGGGGAGCGCGCATTCGATATTTGCCGTGCGAGGGTCGGCAATGGCGCCGGCAGGGGAGTCGATGGGGGATCGGCCAATAGCGAGGAGCGGCACCGGAAATGGCCAATACTTCATTGTCGCGCGACGAATCGGGTCTGCGGTCGCGCACGATAGTGATCGGCGAACAATCGTTTCCCTACTATTTCGGCCGCGACTGCCTAGCCGAGATCGGTGCGGCGATCACCGCCCTGGGACCCGACAAACTCGTGATCGTCACCGACGACGACGTCCGCACCCGCTACCGTCACCACCTCGACACCCTGGCCGGATCCATTCCCGCACTGATCCTCTCGCATCCCTCCGGCGAATCCATGAAGACGCTGACCTGCCTGTCGAGCCATCTGGAGACCGCCTTGCGGGCCGGCGTCACGCGGCGTTCGGTCGTGGTGTCCTTCGGCGGCGGGGTGCCCGGGAATCTGGCCGGGCTGATGGCGAACCTGCTGTTCCGAGGGGTGCGGCTGGTGCACGTGCCGACCACCACGATCGCCGCCATGGATTCGGTACTGTCGCTCAAGCAGGCGATCAACTCCGGGGTCGGGAAGAATCATCTGGGCACCTATTACGCGCCCGAGGCGGTATTCACCGACGTCGAACTGTTCACCACCCTGCCGGAGCGCGAATTGCTTTCGGGATTGTGTGAAATGGCGAAGAATTGCCTCGCGATCCAACCGTCGGCGCTGGACGGATTGCGGAGGGTCATCGCGGCGGGCGAATTGAGCAGCCCGCATTCGCTGCTGTGGTTGCTGGACGCGAGCATCGCCGCGAAATCCGCGGTCACCCGGTCGGACACCTTCGAGCGCCGCACCGGGCTGGTCCTCGAATACGGGCACACCACCGGGCACGCCATCGAGATCTGCGATCACCGGGTGCGCGGGGTCGCGGGACTTCCGCACGGCGCGGCGATTGCGCTGGGAATGCTGGTGGCCGCGCATATCTCGCACGCACGGGGATGGCTGTCCGATGACGAGGTGAGCGTCCACTACGAGATCGTCACCGGGCTGGGCGTGGAGCCGGCGCTGCCCGCGTCGGTGAGCGTCGACGATGTGCTCGCGGTGATCGCCGACGACAACAAGAAGGGGTACCTGCCGCCGCGGCCGGACACGGTGCCGTTCGTGCTGCTGCGGTCGCTGGGGCGTCCGGCGAATACGGGGGACCTTCCGCTGGTGCCGGTGCAGGTGTCGGAGATCCGGGCCGCGCTCGATGTCGTCGCGCGGACGTCCGCGCCGGTCGTGGTCGGGTAGGCGCGCCATGCTCGCACTGCACGGGGGTGCGTCGGTCCGCGGGGGACGGGCCTGGCCGCGCTGGCCGCAATACGACAATCGGACCGCGGCGGAACTGCTTGCCGCGCTGCACTCCTCGCGCTGGTCGGTGACCTGGTACAGCCCGCGCGGCGGCAAGTCCCGCGAGCGGTTGTTCGGCGAGGCGTTCGCCCGCTACAACGACGCGGCCTACGGGATCAGCGTGGACCACGGGTCCAGTGCGCTGGTGATCGCGTTGGAGGCGCTGGGGATCGGGCCCGGGGACGAGGTGGTGGTGCCGGCCATGACCTGGGTCGCTCCGGCGACGGCGGCGCTGCGGGTGGGCGCGGTCCCGGTGCTCGCCGATGTCGATCCCGATACCGGCTGCCTGACCGGTGATGAACTGCGCGCGGTCGTCTCGCCGCGCACGCGGGCGGTCATCGTGGTGCATCTGGCGTGCACCGCGGCCGAACTCGACGACATCGTGGCGGTCACCGGTGACGAGGGGCTCGCCTTGATCGAGGATTGCTCGCAAGCGCACGGCACTCGGTGGGCCGGGCGCGCGGTCGGGACGTTCGGCGCGATCGGGGTGTTCAGCCTCGGTGCGGCCAAGTCGCTGGCCGCGGGGGAGGCCGGGGCCGCGATCACCGACCGCCGCGACCTGTACGAGCGGATGCTCATGCTGCGCGCGGACTCTCGCGCGTACACGGAGGCCGCACCCGCTGCCGGGGAGTTCGAGCTCGTCGAACAGGCCACGGTCATGGGCGCGAACTACTGCATGTCCGAACTCACCGCGGGGCTCCTGCTCGACCAGTTGCCGCGCCTCGACGACCAGCACGCGCTGCGTGAGGCCAGAGCGAAGGAGCTGGAAGCCGGGCTGCCCGACATTCCCGGCCTGGAACGCATTCCCGTCCCCGCGGCGGTGGACCGGCGTGCCGTCTACGAATACGGAATCCGTCTGCAACCTGGTGCTTTCGGTCTCGCAAGCGTCGATCAGGTGGCGGCGGCGCTCACGGCCGAACTCGGAACCAAGGTCTACCCGCCCCGCGATCCGCTGCACCGCAGCGCTCTGCTGCGCCCGCAGACCAAGCCTCGCTTCGCGCGGCGCTGGGCCGAGGCCGTCGAACGCGCCACCGGGCGCGACTTCACCGGCGCCGACCACTACCGCGATCACACCCTGCTCATGCACCACAGCGTGCTGCTGGGCGAGCGCGCCGACATCGACGACATCCTCACCGCGCTGGACAAGGTGCGCACCCACGCCGCCGCCCTCGACCCGAAAGGCCTGGCATGACCTCGGAACTCATGGCCGACTGGCAGAGCCGCACCATCGACGGGATCCGCACCCGCCGCGCCGTCGAATCCGACTGGGAGGCGCTGCGCGGGCGCTACGACCGCGCGTTCGGGGGCGTGAAGACCCACGATTTCGAGGCGTGGAAACGGCAGTTCCGGCTCGAGGACATCGCGGTGGTGGAGGACGTCACCGAGGCCGGGGAACCGCGCATCGTGGGGACCGCGGCCATCATTCGCACCACGGTGACCGCGCCGGGCGGGGCCCAGCTGACCGTCGCGGCCTGCGCGCAGGGGATGGTCGCCACCACCCATCAGAAGCGCGGAATCTACGCCAAGGTGCAGGCCGAGCTGATGGCCATCGCCCTGGAGACCGAAGCCGACGTGTTCGCCGCCATGCCCGGGCCCGGCGGCAGTTACGCCTATGTCGGCGTCACCACCCACACCCGGCATCTGCGGATCGACCGCGCGCGGGCGAAACTTCGAGCGGCCGAACCGGATTCGGGCCGAGTGCGGGAGTCTTCGTACACCGAGTCGATGGGGGAGCTGCGCCGGCTCTACGCCCGCTGGCAGCAGGGCACGCCCGGGGCGCTGGATCGCGCGGAGTCCTGGTGGCCCAGTGCGTTGCATCCGCGGGCGTTCGTCTTGACGCACGCCGACGGCTATGTCGTCTACGAACTCGCCGGAGACACCGTGCATGTGCGCGACTTCTGCGCGCTCACCGTGCCCGCCCACCGGGAGCTGCTGCGCTGCCTGCTCGGCCAGGGCGAATACGCCCGGATCCTCCTCGACACCGCCATCGACGACCCCACCCCGCTGTTGCTCGAGGATGCTCGCGCCGCGGCGGTGACCGGCGTCGATGCCGGGTTGTCGACGTGGATCCTGAACCTGCCCAAGGCCATCGCGGCACGAGAGTTCCGGGCCGACTTCCACGGTGTCATCGAGGTGGCCGATCCGTGGGGGTTGAGCGCCGGCGCCTACCGGCTCGACATCACCGGCGGCCACGGCACCTGGACGCCCGCCGACGGGGCGGCCGCCGACGTCCGCATCGGGCCGCTCGAACTCACGACCGCCTACTTCGGCACGCACTCGATCAGCGAGTTCGAGCGCGCGGGCCGCGTGTACTCACTCACCGCCGGCGCCGCCGACGCACTCGACCGCGCCTTCGCCACCACGCGGAAACCCTTCAACACCACACCCTTCTGAACGCACCCGAGGACACCACCGATGACAACCACACCCGCCGAACCCCTGCCCGCGGCCGGCGCCGCGCGCGACACGACCCCGTCGGTCTGCCCGGTCACCGGCGTCGTCGGCTCCGGCATCACCCGCACCACCACCCCCACTGGCGACTCCGCCTGGCTGGCCACCGGCTACGACCTGGTCCGTGACCTGTTCACCGACCCGCGCCTGGGCCGCTCGCACCGCACCCCGGAAACCGCGGCGCGCCTGGGGGAATCGGCCTTCTCCGGCGGCCCGATCGGCAACTTCGACACCGAACTCGAAGACCACGCCCGCATGCGCACCCTGCTGCAACCGCACTTCTCACCCAAACGCATGCGTGAACTGCGCCCGCGCGTGGAACAACTCACCACCGAACTGCTCGACGCCATGGAGGACCAGGGCCCGCCCGCCGACCTGCAAGCCGCCCTGGCGCTTCCGCTGCCACTGCTGGTGATCTGCGAACTGCTCGGCGTCCCCTACGAGGACCGCAACCGCTTCCGCGACTGGGTCGACGCCGTCGGCAATGTCGCCGACCGCGCCAAGGTCGAACAGGGCGTCGCCGAACTGTTCGCCTACTGCCTGCACCTGGTCGGCCGCAAACGCCGCTACCCCGGCGACGACGTGGTGTCACGCCTGTGCGCCGTCGACGGCGTCACCGACGACGAAATCGCCACGCACGCCATGGTTCTCCTGTTCGCCGGCCACGAAACCTCCGCCGTCCAGATCGGCGTCGGCATCCGCATGCTGCTCGAGAACCCCGCCCAGTTCCAGCTCCTGCACGAGCGCCCCGACCTGGTCGCCTCCGCCGCCGAGGAACTCCTGCGCGCCTGCAACGCCAGCAGCCTGCCCCGCTATGCCCGCGACGCCCTGACCGTCGGCGACACCGACATCGCCCCCGGCGACCTCGTCCTGCTCGGCGTGGCCTCCGCCAACCACGACCGCACCACCTTCACCCACCCGGACCGGGTCGACATCACCCGCCAGGAATCGGCCCATTTCATGTTCGGCTACGGCCCCCGCTACTGCCTCGGCGCTCCGCTGGCCCGGCTCGAGCTCCAAATAGCGTTCTCGCAGTTGGTGACTCGTTTCCCGACCCTGGCCTTCGCCGTGGATCCCGCCACTCTCACCGAACGTGACGACATCTTCACCGGCGGACTCACGGCGTTGCCGGTGCGCTGGTAGCCGAGCGCTTGAAGGCGGTTCTGTACTCGCCGGGCGCGCAGCCGGTGTGCCGTCGGAAGAGTTTGGCGAAGGTCGCGGCGTCGCGATATCCGACGAGGTGACTGATCCTCGCCACCGAATGATCGGTTTCCTCCAAGAGCAGGCCGGCCCGCCGCACCCTGGCCCGCTGGAGGTATTCCAAAGGCGTCTGCTGCGTTTCGCTGGTGAAACGGCGCAGCAACGTCCTCGGGCTGACCCCGATGACCGCGGCCAGGGCATCCAGGTCGTAGCGCTGGTCGAGGTTTCGATCCAGGTACCGCGTCACCTCTCGCGACAGCTGACCACCGCGGCGGGCCGGAACGAGTGCCGGGTCGACATACGGAGTTTGCCGAGTCCGAGTGTCATCTAGCAGCGTCAGTCTCGCGGTTGTCCGTGCCACCCGATCTCCGTGGTGTTCACGCACCAGCGTCAGCGCCAGGTCGTACATCGCACTGAACGCCGCTGTGGTGATCACCTCCGCGTCGGCGACCACCACCGTGCGCTCGGCCACGACACTGACCTCCGGGTACGTCTCCGCCAGATCATGCGCGTACAGCCACGAGGTGGTCGCCTCGCGCCCACCGAGCAACCCGGCCTCGGCCAGCAGAAACGCCCCGACACAGATCGACACCACCTTCGTGCCCTGCGCGCGAAGCCTCTGAATCGCGGCGATCTCGGGCCCCAACCGCGACCGCACACCCGCGAACGTCGCGCCGGAACCCGTCTCGAACCCCGGCACGATCAACACATCGACCTCGCGCAGCGCCGACACCGCGACCCGCAGCCCACCCGCCGCCACCACGTGCCGCCGCGGCGACAGCACAACGATCTCCGGCGCCTGCCCCGCGGGCGCAACCTGCGCCGCGATCGTCAGCAGATCCGGCACCGAGTACACCTGCGACGCGAAGCACCCGTCATACGCCAGCACCCCCACCCGCAATCGCGTCACATCACACCTCCTGCGCCGGTGGCCAGATCACCCTCATACATGGCGATCCAGCCTATGTGACAGGCCGCGCCCACGCCCTACCTTCCTCGGCATGGACCATGACGACCCTCTCGACGACTTCACCCCACGCGCTGTCACCGTCGACGACATCACCAAGATCGTCCACGTCTCCGGATCCGGCCCCGCTGTCATCCTCATGCCCGAAATGCCTGGCATCAGCCCAGACGTAGCCCGCTTCGCCCGCTGGATCCGAGACGCCGGCTTCACCGTTCACATGCCCTCCCTCTTCGGCGTGGACGGCGCCTACCCCACCGTCGAACTGGGCAAGCGCGTCTACAACCACATCTGCGTGAGCGCCGAATTCCGAGTGCTCGCCGGCACCGGCACCAGCCCCGTCGTCAGCTGGCTTCGCGGCCTGGCGCGCCGAGCCCACGCGGAATGCGGCGGCCCCGGAGTAGGCGCGATCGGCCTCTGCCTGACCGGAAACTTCGCCCTCACAATGACCCTCGACCCCGCCGTAATAGCTCCCGTGATCAACCACCCCTCCCTACCCTTCGACGACCCCTGCGCCCTCGAACTCTCCCCAGCGGACGCCTCCGCGATCGCCGCCCGCTTCGAACGCGAAGATCTCCGAGCCCTCGGCTACCGCTTCGAGGGTGACAAGTGGTGCACAGCAGCCCGATTCGCCGCCTACCACTCCCTCCTGGGCGACCGCTTCGACGCCCGAGTCCTCCCCGCCGCCCAAGCAAACCCCACCCCACCCCCCTTCTTCGCCCAGACAGTCCAAACCCCCCACAGCGTCGTAACCGCCCACCTCGTGGACAAACCCGGCCACCCCACCCTCGAAGCCCGAGACGAAATCCTCGCCTTCCTGACCACCCGCCTGACCACCCCTCCGCAGTAGCCCGCGAAAGCGGGATCCGCAGCGGCGGAAGGTGAACGTCCTCAGGACAGTTTGGCTTCGGGGGCGAAGGCGGGCAGCTTGTCGAGGCTGCTGCGCACGGCTTCGGTGGCGTACTCGAACATCTGTCGCTCGTAGTCGTCGACCGCGCTGAGCAGACCCTGGCGGCCTTCGTTGGCCTCGATCAGGCAGCGGCGCAACAGGTCCGCGTCGCGCAGCGCGGTGTTCGCGCCGTTGCCGCCGGTCGGGGAGGTGGCATGGATCGCGTCGCCGAGCAGCGTGACCGGGCCGGAGACCCAGCGCTCACCGGGCTTGACCACCCGGATGGACAGGAGCGTGCTGTTGTCCGGGTCGGCCTGCTCGATCAGCGCGCGCAGCTGCCGGTGCCAACCTTTCATCCTGGACAGCACGGCTTCCTGGGCGGTGAGGTTCTCCAGTGAGCCGTTCGGCGGCAGGATCATCGCCCAGCGCACGTAGTCGCCGATGTCGGGCAGTGTGACTTCGGGGGCCAGGTGTTCGGCGGCCTGCTTCGGCGGGGTTCGGAAGCGCATTGCGCCGAGCAGCAGGCTGACGCCGTCGCCCGTGACCTTCGAGCCGAATGCCTTAGCCAGACTGGCGAATTCGTCGGTCAGCGGGGTGCGGCCGATGACGAACCGGACGCCGGTGTCGGTCGGGGTGGTCTGTGGCGACAACACCCCCCGGACCGCGGAAGTGACTCCGTCCGCGCCGACGAGCAGGTCGGCGGTGGCCGGGCCGCGGCGGGCGAACCGGGCTCGGACCTTGCCGCCGGCCAGCACGTCGTAACCGGTCAGCGCGGCATCGGTGTGCACGGTGAGACCGGTCAGCAACAGGTGTCGCAGCACCTGCCGGTCTACGACGATGCCGGCCCGGCTCGCGCCGAGCCTGCCGATCTCGTTCAGTTGCGGATCCAGGATCAGCTGTTCGGCGGAGGCGTCCATGACGATCTCGTCGAGCAGCGGGTGCCATCGCGTCGGCAGGCAGCCGCGCACCGCCTGGAAGCCGGTGGGATTCAGCACGAGCCGGTAGCCCTGGAACCGCGCGACGATCCCCGGGTCGCGCTCGAACACGTCGACCTCGATCCCGGCACCACGCAGACCCTGCGCGAGAGCCAGACCTCCCAGACCGGCTCCGACGACGGAAACTCGCATCACGCACCTCCTGGACAGCAACTGGACAGCAATGTGAACTAAGTTCGCTTCTAACGAACTAAGTTCTACGAAACGAACTTAGTTCGTGTCAAGCTATAGTTGGCGGTATGCCCGCTGATCCCCGCCAACGCCGCGCAGCCCGCCACGCCCAACCCGCAACCGAAGCTGTCGTGTCGGCGCCACGCAAGAAACCCATCACCGTCGAACGGATCACCGACGCCGCCCTGGAAGTCGTCGCCACCGAGGGGTATGACGCGCTGACCATCCGCCGGGTCGCCGCCGCGCTGGGCACCGGTCCGTCGTCGCTCTACGCGCACATCGTCAACAAGGACGACATCGACGATTTGCTGATCGGCAGGCTCTACGCTGAAGTCGTTCTCCCCGAACCGAATTCGGACGCCTGGCGTGAGCAGTTGCTCGGGGTGTACACGCAGATCCGCGACCTGTACCTGAAATACCCCGGAGTCTCGCGGGCCGCGCTGGCCATGGTGCCGACCAATCTGGAAACGCTGCGGGTCGGCGAAGGAATCCTGGCGATCCTGCTCGCGGGCGACATCGAACCCAAGGCCGCCGGATGGGCCCGCGACGCGATGTCTCTCTACGTCAGCGCCTATGCACTGGAAAAGTCACTGGTCCAACAACGACGCAAGCACCAGGATCAGGAATGGGTGCTCAGCCACGAGGAGTTGCTGGACCGCTTCACCGCACTGCCCGTGGAGAAATTCCCTCTGACTCGACGCCATGCCTCCGAGTTGATCTCCGGCAGCGGACACGAGCGCTTCGAGTTCACCCTCCGCCTGCTCATGAACGATCTGCAACCCGCAGCCAGGTGACCCGCGGCGCGCAACGGCCACATGTTGCCGAGACAATCACCGATCCGCACCAGGGGCGCGCGTTCACGAGACAACTTCGGCCACAGCAAGTTTCCGAGGGCCGGATAGGGCCAGGTGTCGCCGGCCGATTCCATGGCTTCGTTGCTGCGCTTCTACGCGGTCTTGCGGCGCGCGAGGATGATCCCGCCGAGCGGACTCTCGGCCGAAGTCAGAGTCTTCTCGGTCTCGACGACGAAGCCCGCATCGTCGAGCCACGTGCGCATTCGGCTGTGCCGACGGCGATGGACCTGGAGATGCATGGGGTGTCCGCCGTAGCCGTGGGTCTTCACAATCGACTCGTCTCCGACGTGGAAGCCGAGTAGCAGTGGTCCGCCTGGGCGAAGCACTCGCTGGAATTGGTCGATGACGGAACCGAGTTCGTCATCGGGGATGTGGATCAGCGAATACCATGCGATCAGGCCGGCCAGCGAGGCGTCCGGGAGGGCGAGGTCGGTCATGGAGCCGACGTCGAACCGGAGGTCGGGGTGATCACGGCGGGCGACTTCGATCATCCCGGGCGAGAGGTCGATTCCGAATGCCTCGACATCCAGTTGATGCAGGTGGGCGGTGATCCGCCCCGCTCCGCAGCCCACATCTGCGACCAGGCCGCCACCCTGGACTCGCACTCGTTCGGCGAACGACGCCAACGCTGAACGTTCTTCGGGTGTTTCGTCCAAGAGGTAACGGGTGAGGTCTGCATACGCAGTGGCGACCGTGTCGTACGACCTCTGCGTGGCTTCGAGCCAGCCGTCAGCGTTCAGCCCCGTTCCCACAGTCGAACTCTATCCGGAGAACCCGATCGGGACCCGCCCTCAGTTCAGGGCTGGTCGGTTGCGCCACAGGCGATCCCACTGTCTGCATGTACTACGGGGCGTGCGGTTCGCGATGCCCAACCTGGCGCAGTTTGACGAGCGGCTCGATGCCACGCAGGATCGATCGTGAGATGGGCGATTCATGCTGGTAGGGCTATTGGGTCCGATAATGGTGGAGGCCGCGGACGGGACGCGTGCGTCGGTCGGGGGGCCTCGGGTGCGGGCGTTGCTGGGGTTGCTGGCGCTGGAGGCCGGGCGAGTGG
Organism: Nocardia sp. NPDC004151; assembly: GCF_042874235.1. Classification (NCBI taxonomy): domain Bacteria; kingdom Bacillati; phylum Actinomycetota; class Actinomycetes; order Mycobacteriales; family Nocardiaceae; genus Nocardia; species Nocardia sp. NPDC004151. The sequence goes on from NZ_JBIAMR010000007.1 coordinate 308,363, forward strand.
TGCCGGCGGCGCGACTGGTCGATGGGGTGTGGGGGGAGGATCCGCCCGCAGGGACGGGAAATGCGTTGCAGACCTTGGCGAGTCGGTTGCGTGCGGCCGCGCCGGGGGTGGTGCGGAGCGATGGGGGCGGGTATGTGCTCGAGCTCGCTCCCGAGGATGTGGACGCGCATCGGTTCGCTCGGGAGGTCGAGGCGGGGCGGGCATTGCTCGCGGCCGGGGAGACCGAAGCAGCGGTCGCGCGCCTCGATGCCGCGCTCGCGTTGTGGCGTGGGGAACCGTTCACCGATGTGGGGGAGTCGGAGGTATTGCGCGCCGCGGCACTGCGATTGACCGAACAGCGGCTGGACGCCATAGAACTGTGGGCGGACGCCTTGCGAGCCTCGGGGCGAGGCGGCGAGGCGCTGCGTGAGCTCCGCGCGGAAGTTGTGGCGCATCCTTTCCGTGAGACGCTGGCCGCGCGGCTGGTGCGGGCACTGGCGTCGGCGGGACGAACATCCGAGGCGATACAGGAGTTTCAGCGAATCGAGGCCTTGCTGCGGGAAGAACTCGGCACGGCGCCCGCCGAGGTGCTGCGCTCGGCGTTGGCCGAGATTCACACGATTGGACCTCGGGATCGCGAGGTAGGCGAACCTGCGATCGCGACGATGTCCGGCTCGGGTCCAGCGGGAGTCGCGGCAGCATCCCGGGTCAGCGGTACATCGAAGATCCCCGCGCCGCCGCTTCCCAAGCGGCACACCAGTTTCGTCGGACGCGGCCGTGATGTGGAGGGGGTGCGGCTGGCGCTGCGCGAGGCCCGGCTGGTGACCTTGTCGGGTTCCGGCGGCGTGGGGAAAACCCGGCTGGCCGCGGAGACGGTCGGGGCGCACACCGTGGACTGGGCGGATGGTTACGCCTTCGTCGAGCTGGCTGCGCTCGAGCGTGAACGAGCCGACCGGTCGGCTGTGACCGCGGTCGGCGTGGCGATAGCGAATGCCCTCACCCAGTTCGAGCGACCCGACGAACTGTCCACCGAGTGGGCCGACGTCCTGGAACGGACGCTGTCCGGCCGTCGCATGCTGCTGGTACTCGACAACTGCGAGCATGTCGTGGAGGCGGCCGCGCGTCTGATCGACGATCTTCTGCAGCGGCTGCCCCTGCTGCGGGTGCTCGCCACGAGCCGGGAGCCGATCGGCGTGGACGGCGAGCGACTGTATCCGGTCCGGACCCTGGATCTGCCTGAAGCCGACGCCGATCTACCTGCGGCCGGCGCATCGCCCGCGGTCCGCTTGTTCATCGACCGCGCCACCGCGGCACTTCCGGATTTCGTTCTGTCCGACAGCAATGCGGCCGACATTCGGGCCATCGTGCGCGGACTCGACGGCATGCCGCTGGCCATCGAACTGGCCGCCGCCCGCCTTCGGAGCCTGCCGCTGCCAGAGCTCGAGGCGCGGCTCACCGATCGATTCCGGCTGCTCACCAACAGCACTCGTCACGCGGTCGCACGCCATCGCACCTTGCACGCGGCCGTCGCCTGGAGCTGGGAACTGCTCACCGATGCGGAAGCCGCCGCGGCCCGGCGCTTCTCCCTCTTCGCGGGCGGCGCGACCTTGGACGCCGTCATCGGCGTGTGCGGTCCGGACGCCATCGACACGGTCTCCTCGCTGGTGACGAAGTCGCTGGTGGACTTCGATGGGCAGCGCTATCGAATGGCCGAGACCATCCGAGCCTATGCGACCGCGGAACTGACCGCCGGCGGTGAGGCGGACGCGGTCGCCCGCACCCATGCCGACTACTTCCTGGAGTTCACGGACGCCGCCGCGCACGGATTGCGCACGGCCGCACAACCGGATTGGCTCGCGCGCCTGATCGCCGAACACGGCAATGGTGAGGCGGCGCTGCGCTGGGCGCTGGAGGTCGGTGACGGCGAGCGCGCGGTTCGCCTGTTCGCGAATCTCGTCTGGTACTGGCTGCTGCGCGGATTGCACGGCGACATCGCCGAACGCCGCCGCGAGGTCCTCGCCCTGCTCGGCGACACACCACCGCCAGGGTGCACCGGGGCCTACCTGGCCTGCCGGTACGCCGAGGATGTGCCGGCGTACTTCACCAATATCTGGTGGGGGCAGATCCGCGAGAACACCGGGGAATTCGAGCGGCTGACCCGCGCGGCCCTCACCGAGGATCGACCCCCGCACCCGATGTTCGTCTTGATCCTCGCGCTGCGCGACCTGCTCGGCGACGATGACCGCCTGCTGACCGCGTGCGCCACCTCCGACGATCCCTGGTTGCGCGGAAATGCGCTGATCGCCAAAGGTTTCGATGGACTCGGCGGCGATCATCCGGCCCGCGCCCTCCCGACCCTGGAGGCGGCGGTGGCCTGCCTGAGCGCGCACGGCGACTCCCGGTCACACAGCCGCGCCCTGATCTCGCTGGCCAGCTACCGGACCCGGATGCTCGGCCTGGACAGCGCTCGCCCGCTGATCGCGAGCGCGCTGGAACTGCTCAGCCCCGATCTGGGCGCCGGCGAGCGCATGGGCGTGCTGCTGTTCACCGCGGACATGTACCTGGTCGGTGGCGACGCGGATGCCGCGGAGGTCTACATCGATCGGGCCGAAGCCTTGATCACCCCGCACATCATTCCCGCGCCCGGGCGATTCCTGACCGCGATGAGGGCGCACCTGGCGCATCTGCGCGGCGACGACGACGGCGCGATGGAGCTGTACCGGCGGATGGCCGAGTATCCGCTGCCCATCGGCCCGCCGCCCGCGGGCCGCCACGATACCGTCCGCTTCGTGAACCTGGTCTTCGTGTGCACCGCGCACGCGGCGGCCCTGGTCGCGGCCGGCCGGCCGGACGACGCGCTGCGCGAGCTGGCCGTGCCCCGAGATCTGGCCGCCCAGTCGTCGGCGGCGCTGCTGGCCGAGATCGGAATCGGTTACGCCCTGGTCGCGCTCGCGAAGGGCGCTCCGGGCAGCGCGGCGCGGATTCTCGGCGCCACCGACCGGATCAACCGGCGGGCCGGGGTGAGCCGCATCGGCCCGTTCCGGCGGCGGGCGCTCGGGCAAGCGGAGGCGGCGCTCGGGCCGGCGCGCCTGGGCGCGGAGTTCCTCGCGGGCGCACGGCTTCCAGACGAGGCGGTGCTCGAACTGCTGCGTACCGTTCGCTGACAACGACTGTCAGCGGACGGTATGGGCCGCACTGGATGCTCGGGACGCGTATCCCACCGATCCAGGAGTGCACATGTCCGTTCCCTCGAACACGGAACCCGTTGTTTCCGTGCGTGGTTCCCGCCGACTCGGCGGACGTCTCGGCACGGCGGGCGCCGTGCTGGGCGCCGGGTTCATCATGTCCGTGGGCGGCGGCTATCTGCTCGCCCCGCAACGGATGGCCGCGGGTTTCGGATTCACCGAACGCCCGCACGTCGAAGCCGACGGCTTTCTGAACGTCAAGGGCGTCCGCGATGTGGTCACCGGCTTGATTCCGCTCGCTCTGCTCGCGGCCGGGCAGCGCCGCGCGCTCGGCGTCACCGTGCTCACCCTCGCCCTCATTCCGACCGGCGACATGCTGACAATTCTGGCGCGCCGCGGCTCGACCGCGACCGCCCTGTCGGTGCACGGTCTCACCGCCGCGATGGTGGCCGCCAGCGGCGTACTGGTGCTGCGCCGCGAGAACCGGTGAGCGCTCGATGAAGACGCTGGTCAACACCGCCCACATCTACATGATCATCGGCGTGCTCTCGGGGCTGTACTACCGCGAGATCACCAAGATCGAACATTTCACGGGGCAGACGCAGCTCGGTGTCGTGCACACCCATGTGCTGGCCCTGGGGATGCTGTTCTTCCTCATCGTGCTGGCCGTGGAGAAGCACTTCACGCTCAGCGCCTGGAAGAACCTGTTCGCCTGGTTCTTCTGGCTGTACAACGCCGGCCTGGCTCTCACCGTCGCGGTCATGACGCTGCACGGAACCCTGACCGTGCTCGGCAAGAAGAGCAACGAGGCCATCGCGCTGGTCGCCGGTCTGGGCCACATCTTGCTGACCGCCGGGCTGATCGTCTTCTTCATCACCCTCGGAAAGGCCGTCGACGGCAGCCGAACCGTGCGCACCGCAGCGGCATTCGCCGAACAGGAGGCATCGTGAACTCCGGCGGGCACAACGCGCTGTGGACGCGGGACGCGGTCTCGCTCGCGGCGCTGATCGCCGCGGGCGCGGTCACCGCCGCCCAGGTCGTCGAGGCGCACCTCGAGCGCATCGCGCGGGTCGATTCCGAAATCAGCGCGCTCACTACGGTATTCGCCGAAACCGCGCGCGCGGAGGCCGCCGCGGCCGACCGTGGGGCCCCGACCGGGCCACTGCACGGGGTGCCGGTGACCGTCAAGAACAACCTCGACGTCGCGGGCAGCCCGACCACCTGGGGTGTAGCGGGGTTCGGGCAGGCCATCGCGACCGCGGACGCACCCGCGGTGGCCGCCCTGCGGCGAGCCGGGGCGATCGTCATCGGGCGAACCAATATGCCGGACTTCGCCACTCGCTGGCACACCGACAATGACGCGGCGGGCCAGACGGTGAATCCGTGGTACCCGACGCGCAGCCCGGGCGGTTCCAGTGGCGGTGACGCGGCCGCGGTGGCGACGGGCATGACGCCTCTGGGTCTGGGCACCGACTTCGGTGGTTCGCTGCGGGTGCCCGCCGCGTTCTGCGGGGTCGCCTCGCTGCGCACCACGCCCGGCCGGGTGGCGGTGGCGTCGAGCCTGCCCGGGCCCGCACCCGCGCCGACGAACCAATTGTTCGCGGCGCCTGGTCCCTTGGCGCGGACCGTGCGTGATCTCTCGATTGTGTTCGAGGTGCTGAGGGACAGTGCCGACTCGCGCGATCCGGGGTGGCTCCCGGTGCCGGACGCGCCGGACGCCACCCCGCCGGCGGTCGCCGTCACGCTCGGTGACGATATCGATCCGCAGGTGCGGGCCGCGGTGCTCGGCTGCGCCGATGCCCTCGAACGCGCGGGATATCCGGTGGCCGAACTGGATCCGCCGCACCTGGGGGACGTGGCGGCCGACTACGGTCGGCTGGTGTCCACCGAGGTGGTGGTGCAGCGCCGCGACGCCATGCGGCGTTTCGGCAGCGCCGGACTCAATACCTTCGTGGACGCCGCGATCAACCTGTTCCCGCCGCTGGACCTGGCGGGCTACATGACCGCGTTGGGTGAGCGCCTCACCCACCGCGCGGCCTGGTCCCAGTTCCTCGCGGAACATCCGATCGTGCTCGGCCCGGTCTCGACCGAACTGCCCTGGCCGGCCGACTACGACCTCGGCGGCACCGCACAGGTCGCGACCATGTACGCGGCGCACCGCCTCACGATCGCCGCGAACTACCTGGCCCTGCCCGCGGCGACGGTCCCGGCGGGCGTCTCGGTCGAAGGTCTTCCCATCGGGGTCCAGTTGATCACCGCCCCGTTCGCCGAGCGTCGCGCGCTCAGGGCCGCCGCCCATATCGAGGCGGCCTTCCCGATGCCCACACCCATCTCCCCGGCAACCGACCCGACCATGCGGTGTCCCGCCTCGAGCCGGGCTCCGGCCGGCGGCTCGGACGCCCTCTGACCATTTTTCGAACGAAGGAATCCTGATGTCACACAACACATTGCGATCCGCCGTGCGCGGACGTGTACTGCTGCCGGGCGACGCGGAGTTCGACATCGCGCGGACCCCGTGGAATCTGAACATCGACCAGCCCGTCGCGGCGGTCGTGGAGGTCGAGGACGCCGGCGATATGGCCGCCGTGGTCGAGTACGCCCGCGGCGCGGGCCTGTCGGTGACCGCACAGCCCAACGGCCACGGCGCTTCCGGCAATACCGCGGGCAGCATCCTGGTTCGCACCGGACGACTCGATCGGGTCGAGGTGGATCCGGTGCGGCGGCGTGCCCGTGTCGGCGCGGGAGCCAACTGGGGCCAGGTGCAGTCGGCGGCCGCGCCGTACGGTTTGACCGGACTCGCCGGAAGCTCCCCGGTGGTCAGCGTGGTCGGCTACACCCTCGGCGGCGGATTGTCGTGGTTCGGCCGCAAACACGGGTGGGCGGCCGACAGCGTCCGGGCCTTCGACATCGTCGACGCCGAAGGCCGTGCGGCCCGGGTCACCGCGGAGTCCGACCCGGAACTGTTCTGGGGATTGCGTGGCGGCGGAGGCGATTTCGCGCTGGTGACGGCAATGGAGTTCGACCTGTTCCCGGCTCCGGCCCTGTTCGGCGGACTGATCGCCTGGCCGGCCGCGCGGACCGATGCCGTCCGCGCCGCCTTCCGGGAGATCACCGACAACGCCCCGGCCGAGCTGACGGTCTGGCTCAACCGGTTGGAACTGCCGCAAGCTCCGCCGGTCATCGCCATCGCCGCCACTTACCTCGGCGAGCCGGCCCACGGACGCGAACTGCTGCGACCGCTGGACACGATCGATGGTGCCCTCGCGGACACGCGCCGGGAACTGTCCCCGGCCGAGCTGGGCACGATCGTCAACGAGCCCACCGCCCCCGGCCCCGGACTGCCGCGCACCGAGTTGCTGACCACACTGGACGAGACCGCCGCCGAGATCCTGTTCCACACACCGATCGATCCGCTGATGGGTATCCAGCTCCGGCAGTTGGGAGGTGCGCTCGCCGAGCCCACCGACGGCGCGGTCCCGTCGTTCGAGGAGCCTTACACACTGTCCCTGCAGGCCGTCGGCTCGGCCCCGGACATCGTCGCCGCGGTACAGGCCACCCAGAAGCGCATCGTCGCCGATCTGGGTGGGCGAGTCGGCGGTCGCAAACCGTTCACCGTTCTGTCCGCGGGCGGCAGCGCCACAGAGGTTTTCGACACGAACGCCTTGGACCGGCTGCGAAAGCTCAAGCACGCCCGCGACCCACACGGCGTATTCCGCGCCAATTTCCCGATCCTCCACTGACCCTGCGGTGTCGAACCCGCCGCGCTGTGCCCCGACGATCGTGAACCGCGGGGCACAGCGCGGCCACACCGACGACCGACCCGGCCACACCGACGACCGACCCGGCCGCCCGCGACTGCCCACGAGACGTTGCGCGGCTTGTGTGTGAGGTTGTCGACGTCGACTACGACCAACTCGGCCTGGGCGGACCGCTTCTCGGAGAACCCGATCACCTCGTCGCTGATCACTCGAGCGGGATGTGGTGAGGCACCGGTGTGCCTGTCACCAGGGCACGGCTCCGGCGTCGTCGATGAATTCGCCGGTCGGGCCGTCGTCGGGCAGGGTGGCGAGGTGAATCGCGACGGCCGCGCCCTGTTGTGGTGTGCGGACGCCGCTGAAGCCGTTGAGGTCGGTGGCGGTGAAACCGGGGCAGCCGCAGTTGATCAGGATGCCGGTGCCGCTCAGTTCCTTGGCGTATTGGATGGTGATGGCGTTGAGGAAGGACTTCGACGCCAAGTACGCAACGGGAACCGGGCCCATGTCGATGCTCGGTGTGGTTTGCAGGCTCAGCGAACCGACGCTGCTGGACATGTTCACGATTCGCGGCGAGGCCGAGGCGCGCAACATCGGCAGCATCGCGTTGGTCACCCGGACGACCCCGATGACGTTGGTTTCCACGACGATTCGCACGGTTGAGGGATCGACCGTGGTGGGCGTCTTCGGCATACCGCCGGTGATCGCGGCGTTGTTGATCAGGACGTCGAGCCCTCCTGCTTGCTCGGCGATCAACTCGGCCGCCGCGGCCACACTCGCGTCGTCGGTCACGTCCAGCGGCACGCCGAACGCATCGGTCCCCGCCGCGCACAGCTTCTCCACCGCGGTCTCGCGGCGTTGCCGATCACGCGCGCCCACACCGATTCGCCAGCCGAGGGCGCCCAGGCCCGCGGCGATCTCGTATCCGATTCCCTTGTTCGCGCCGGTCACCAGCGCAATCGTTCGTTCACTCACACCGCCGATCGTGCTGCCGACTCGGGTGCGGCGTCCAAGACCGATCGGGTGGGCGACGATACCTCACGGGTATTCGTCCTGGTGAGCGCCGGATACGATGACGTGGTGGAGACGCGGGAGATGCGCTATTTCGTCGCCGTCGCCGAGGAGTTGCACTTCGGGCGGGCGGCACAACGGCTCGCGATGGCGCAACCACCGCTGTCGCGGGCGATCCAGCAGCTGGAACGGCGGCTCGGAGTCGTTCTGCTGCACCGCGGTTCGCGCACGATCACATTGACCGAGGCCGGGTCGGTGCTGCTGCGGGAGGCCCGGCTCGCCCTCGAAACGGTCGAAGCCGCCGAGCGCCGCACCCGGCGCGCGGCGGCCGACCGGCCCGGTCTGGTGCTGGCCACCAAGGCGGGAGCGTCCAGAGAACTGCTGTCGAAGTTGCTGGACGCCTACGCCGCGGAACCCGGCGCGGTCGCGGTCGAGGTGATGCTGTGCGGGCCCCGCGAGCCGGAAAGACTGCTACGCAACGGGTGTGCCGACGTTGCCCTGCTGCACCGGCCCTACGACACGACAGCCGGACTCGACACCGAAGACCTGCACACCGAACAGCAGGTCGTGGTCCTGCCGGCGGGGCATCCCCTCGCCGTCCGACCCCACCTGTCGATGGCCGAGGTCAAGACCCTGACGGACCTGCCCCTGCCGCGCTGGCCTCGACCGGATGGGAGCTATCCGGACGGCCCCGGCCCGCAGGTTCGCGACCATACCCAGTTGACGCAACTGATCACGCTCGGACGGGCCTGCGCGCTCATGCCCGAGTCGCTGCGAGCCCAACTCCGCGACGATCACGCCATCGTGCCGGTGCCGGACGCACCGGCCGTCACGACCGTCATCGCCTGGCCGCCACACAGCAGATCCCGAGCCGTCGCCGACCTCGTCCGTACGGCGATACGCCTCTAGCCGATGCCATCCGCGCATGCCGCGCGCTCAGCGCCAGCGGTTCTCCAGCAGTTGCCAGGTGTCGCTGACCGATTCCATGGCTTCGTAGCTGCGGGTATAGCCGGTCTTGCTGATTCGCCAGGCGCCGTCGTCGCAGCGGCGGTATTCGTCGGAGTAGAAGGCGGCGCCGGAGATGATCTGGCGTTGCTCGGTGAAGATGACCTGATCGGTGAGATACCAGGTGCCGGTGGCGGTTTCGCCGTCGATGTCGATTTCCGGGTGATGGCAGTTGTGGACGGTGATGATCGCGGGGGTCAGGCTGTTGCGCATGTGACCGACCAGCGCGTCGCGATCGGAGAAGGAGAGGCGGTGACCGTATTCGGCGGTGACATCGGGGGTGAGGGTGTCGGCGAACTCGTCCCAGTTCTTCAGGTCCAGTGCCCGCAGGTAGCGGTACTTCAGCCGGCGAATCGATTCGACTGTATCCATGGTTTCTCCTCGGGATTTCAGAGTGCCGCGATGACCGCGGCGGCGTACTTTTCGATCTGTTCGATCCGCTGATCGAGGGTGCGTTCGTCGGGACCGCTCTCGTGAACCCCGCGGAACCCCACCACCACATCGGTGACCCCCGAATCCGCCAGGCGTCGAACCCCTTCGACCGTGAATGCCTCACGGGACGCCGCAAAGGTCCGGAACTCCTTCTCCGGAGCCAATTCTCGCCGCAGTTCACCCAGTCGACCGAGAATCCGGTCGAGCTCCTCGCTGCTCCCACCCGCGCTCATCCAGCCGTCGCCCCGCACCACCGACCGCCGCAACGCCGCCTCGCTGTGCCCACCGATCAGAATCGGCAACGGCCGCGCGGGAACCGGATTCATCTCGATCTCGGGAATGTCATAGAACTCCCCGTGGAATTGGAACGCCCCGCCCGCGCACAGCCCGCGAACGATATCGATGCACTCGTCGAGCCGCTTGCCCCGCTTCTCGAAGTCCACGCCCATCATCGTGAAGTCCTGCGGCCAGGGACTGATCCCAACGCCCAGTGACAACCGGCCTCCACTCAAAGCCGCGACCGATGCCGCCTGTTTGGCAACCAGAACAGGCGGCCGCACCGGCAACTTCAACACGAATGGAGTCACCTCCAGCCTGCTGGTTGCCGCGGTCACCGCGGCGGCCAACACCAACGGCTCGATGAACGGCTTCCCCCGCAAGAACTCCCGCGTCCCATCCTCGGTATACGGATACCGCGCGTCGGACTCCGTCGGATAGGCAAGGCTGTCCGCCAAACAGATGCCGGTGAACCCGGCCTCCTCGAGCGATCGCGCCAGCGGGAGCCAATGGGCAGGGTCGCCCGCAGCCTCAGCGAAGTGGAATCGCACGACGGCCATACCTCCTGGATGACATGTGACAGATGCCACCACCATCACCTGCCGCCCGAACTTCCTCACCGCGCAGTCTCGATCTCCGGGAAGGCGACCCTGCCGATGAGGCCCCTCGACGTGAGCGGGGTAACAGGTTAGGCTGACCGACTGATGAGTCAGTCGGCGTGTCTCGCCAATGAGGACAGGCCTGTTCGAGGAAGGACCCCCTTGTCTGAACCAGACCCTTTCACCGGCCGTACCGCCGTCGTCACCGGCGCGGCAGGAGGGATCGGCGCGGCCCTCGCGGCCGAGCTCGGCGCGCGGGGGATGTCGCTCGTGCTGGCGGATATCGATGAGATCGGGGTGCGCCGGACCGCCGCGGAGCTGTGCGCGCGGGGAGTTCGCGCGCTCGGTTACGGGGTGGACGTGTCGGACCCGGGATCGGTGGCGGAGCTGGCGGCGGCCAGTTACGAGGAGTTCGGGTCGGTCGAGTTGCTGTGCAACAACGCGGGAGTGCTGTTGTTCGGGGAGGTGGCCGACTCGACGATCGGCGACTGGCGGTGGCTGTCGTCGGTGAACGTCGAAGGCATGCTGAACTGCTTGCACGCCTTCCTGCCCCGGATGCGGCAGACCAGCGGGTGGCGGCATGTGATGAACACGGCCTCCACGCACGCCTTCCTGCCCGACACCGCCACCAGCGCGCTCTACAGCGCCACCAAGCACGCGGTCGTCGGCCTCACCCTCGGCTTGCGTTCCGAGCTGGCCGACGACGGGATCGGCGTCACCCTGCTGTGCCCGGGGCAGGCGGCGACCCGCATCCTCGACGCACAGCGCAACCGGCCGGACGGATTCGGCCGTCGAGCGCGGGAACCGTAACGACTGCTGACCTCCGTGCCGTTCGCCAGCGCCACCTCGGGATTGGGGTTCGCGGTATCGGGATACTTTCTCGCACTTCAGGTCCAGGCCGTGGACGCCGCCGCCAAGGTGGCCAATCTGGCCCTGGTGCAGGCGGCCGGGGCGGTGGCCGCCATGGTCGCCCAGCCGCTGATCGGCGTGCTGTCCGACCGCACCCGCACCCGGGCGGGCGGGCGCCCACCATGGATTCTGCTCGGCGCGCTGATCGGTTCGGTCGGGTTGATCACCGCGGGACAGGCGACCACAGCGGCAGCTACGGCGCGGTGTATCCGACCGCCGCCGTGGTCTCCACCCTCGGCGCGCTCGCCGTGCTGCCGATCAAGAGCGTCCGCTGAGACGCCGGGCACCAATCGACAACTCTCCACCGCAACTCCCGAACGGATCCGCCATGGCTTCCCACGCCTCCTTCGACGCCACAGAACCCGCCGCGCAGGTCGAACCGCCGGGCCCGCCGCGACCGGGCTGGACCTGGGGGTCGGCCCGCTCGTTGGCCGCCCTTGTCGCCGTTGTCGAGACGCTCGCGCTCAGCTATCCGCTGGCTCCGATGACCGAGCCCGCCATCGCGTCGCACTTCCGCACCACCGCCTCCGGGTGGGTCATGATGGCGTTCCTGATCGTCGGTGCGGCCACCGCGCCGGTGGCCGGGAAGCTGGCCGATCTGTACGGCAAGCGGCGAATCTTGTTGAGCTTCCTCGCCTTATCCGCGGCGGGTGCGCTGGCACGTTCGCGGGGATGGGCGGACTGCTGGGGACGCTCACCGCCGGAGGCGCGGCGGTCGTCGACGGCGTGTGGCGCTACCTGTCCACGGTGAACGCCGCGCCCGGCGAGAGCATGTACGCCCATCAGGGCGGCATCCTCGATCCCAACGGCACCGGAGTGCCGGACGCCGTGCTGCGCATGCCGCCCTCGCTCGGATCGGGCAGCAGCAGCGGATCCGGCAGCTGACCGACCAGCGACGGCCGGCCGGGGGCGAGCCGCCGATTCGACAATCAACCGAGAGAACCTATTTCATGATTTCGCGTCTAGCGGTGGCCTCCGTGCTGGCCGTCGCCGCGGCGGCCGCCGCCGGCCCGGTGTCCGCCCAACAACCCCCGGTCGTCACCGTTTCGGTGGTGCCCGATCAGGATCCGTTCTACGCCGCGCCATCCGATATCGGCTCGCTGGGCAACGGGCAGGTGGTGGCGGGACGGGAAATCCGCACCACGCTGCCGATTCCGGTGCGAGCCTGGCAGGTGTCCTACCGCACCAACGATTCGCACGGGAACGCGGAACTGGGCATCACCACGCTACTGGTGCCGACCGCGCCGTGGACCGGTCCCGGTTCCCGGCCGGCGGTCTCCGAGCAGATTCCCGAGGACGCCACCGGTACCCGGTGCGCGCCGTCCTATGGAATCGCCACGGGCACACTGCAATCCGGGGATCAGTTCGCGGCGATGCTGGCCGAGGGCTGGGCGGTGGCGGTACCCGACTTCGAAGGGCCGAAGTCGGCCTCCTTCACCGGCCCGCAATCCGGTCACGCCATCCTGGACGGGGTGCGGGCCGCCGGTGGATTCACTCCCGCGGGACTCGGTCCCGACACCCGCTGGGCGTTGGACGGATATTCCGGGGGAGCGGCGGCGACCGGCTGGGCCGCGGAGCTGCGACCCACCTACGCACCCGAGCTGGCTTTCGCCGGGGCTGCCATCGGCGGCGTGCCCGCGAGCCTGCCCGCGGTCATGAACAACGTCGAGGGCGGAGTGTTCTCCGGCTTCCTGGTCGGCGTGCTGGTGTGCTATCAGCGCGAGTTCCCCGAAGCCCGCATCGACGAGCTGCTCAACCTGCGGGGCCGGGCAGACATCGCGGCGGCCGCCGATCTGTGCGTGATCGAGCTGCTGATCCGCTACCCGTTCTGGCGGCTCGCCGCGGCCACCGCCGACGGGTACCACGACGACAGTCGGCTGACCGAAGCGCTGCAACGGAATTCGCTCGGCGGTAGCGCGCCGACCATGCCGATCCTCAACTATTCAGTCCGACTCCGACGAGGTGGTGCCCGTAGCGCAGGCGGACGACCTGGTCGCGGCCTGGCGGCGCGGGGGAGCGACGGTCGTCACCATCCGAGACCCTCAGGGCGAACACGGTCTGGAGGCGTCGCTGCGGCAGTCCACGGCCCAGCAGTTCCTCCGGGACCGGCTCACCGTCGGTGACCCGGTCGCCGATGCCGATCTGAATCGCCCCGTGGGACGGTAGAAAGCAGCTCACCGGCCTACTTCGCCAGATCCCGGCGCAGTAGGCCGGTGAGCATTCGGACCGCGGCCACCATGTCCAACGACTCGTCGCGCAGCCAGAGCTCGGTCAGGCCGGTGAGCGCGCCCACCAGCAGCAGCGCGGCGGCCTCGGCATCCACGTCGGAGCGGATCTCACCCGCGGCGGCGCTCTGCGCGATCACGCTCGCCAGGTTGTCGCGGTAGGTTCGGATCCGCTCATTCGACCACTCGTGCGCCACATCCGGCGCGTCAGCCGAGCCGAAGAGCGCAAGGTGACTCATCCGGGTCAATTCCCGATCCGCGCGATTGCGCTCGGCCAGATCCTCCACGATGTCGAGGGCTCGCATCACGGCCGGGCCCTCGTACTCCCGATCGACCTCGACCGCGTCGAACGCCTGCTGATCACGTTCGGCCAGCACCGCCGACAACAGCGCTTCCTTGCTGGAGAAGTGGTGCAGCACCCCGGACCGGGTGATGCCGGCCGCGGTGGCGACAGCCGCCAGCGACGTGCCCCGATAGCCGTTCTCGGCGAACAAGGTCATTGCCGCGGCGAGGATCTGGCCACGACGTGCCGCGCCCGACTGTTCGGCGTCGCGTGTTCGCGCCATTCATCCGACCTTTCACTCGCTGAACGGGTTTCGCTGGATCGCTCCGTCGTAGCCAGCCTACTGTCCAGTCATACTGCTCGACCGCCGGGGTTCGGCGCGACTCGCCCATGGATGTCGTTGGCGCGGACGGGCAATTGCCGCGCCGGGTCGGGTCAGCGAATGGGACGCAGGCAACTTTCCAGGGCATCGACCAGCGAGCAGAGGGTTTGCGGATACACCGGCCGGTAGCCGGTGGGGACACCGTCGTTCGCGATGATCGACCGGTAGGTGTCGACGGCTTTGGTGGGCACCCGTTCGAGGCCGGGATCGGTGCGCACGTCGACGGTATAGAGTCCGAAACGTGGCTCGTAGCTGCCCCATTCATAGTTGTCGGTGAGGCTCCAGTAGTTGTAGCCGATGACATTCATCCCGTCCTGCACGGCGCGCTGCACCCAGTAGACGACGTCGGACAGGTGATCGGAGCGCTCGTAATCCGGACGAAGCTCACCGTTGTCGGTCGGCATTCCGTTCTCGACGACATACAGTGGCCGGGCCGGGTAGCGCTCGGCGTAATGCCGCAACGCGTAATAGATGCCATCGGGAGCTGGGTTGGCCTTCCAGGGCTCGGCGAAGGCGTTGAAGAAGCTGAAATCCGTCGGGGACATCGAGTTGTAATAGTCGAGCCCGATGAAGTCGAGTTCATCGGCGACCCGGTCGAGGAAGGTGGTGTCGACAGCGGTCTCACCGAGGGGGAAGTAGGCGACATTGGACGAGACCTGCGCGTCCGGCTGTACCGAGTGGATGTAGTCGTAGATGGTGCGGTGGGCCCGCGCCCAGCGATCGAGCGCTCCGGGTAGATCGGCCGGGGCGAGCCCGCCAACCTGCAATTCCTGGAACGCGTACGCCGAAGGTTCGTTGAACGTGATCCAGATCGGATCGAACCGGGCGTAGCGGTCCACGACCTGCCGGGCGTTGGCCAGCCAATCGGTCAGCATGTCCTCGTGCCGCCAGCCGCCGCGGTCGAACTCCCAGCCGGGATAGACCCAGTGGTCCAAGGTGATCATCGGCCGCAGGCCGGCGGCTCGGATCGTGGCCACGACATCGTCGTAGAACGCCCATGCCGCCGGATCGTATTGTCCGGGAGCGGGTTCCAGGCGCGCCCACTCCACCCCGAAGCGGAACACCCCGACGCCCAGATCGCGAGCGCGCGCGATGTCCTCGCGGTAGCGGTGCAGGAAGTCGGCCGAGGTTCCGACGGGATCGTGGGTCTTGCCCGACGCGGCATAGCGCGACCAGTTGCTGTCCGGTGAATATCCCTCGGACTGGAACCCGGAACCCGCTACACCCCACAGGAATCCCGCTGGCAGTCTCCCTTCGCGCTGGTCGCCGCCGGGCTCGGCGGTCGCGGACGTGATCGACAGCATCGTGAGCCCCATGGCGACCGCGGCGATTCCGATCTTCCGGCGCATGTTGTCCTCCTTCGTCGGCGGCCGCTCACGGTGAGCGGCGGGAGCGAGAATTCCGACGAATATATAACACACTGACTGTTCAGTCGGTACGCTCCGGCGTGGCGTCCGCCGACCAGAACGCCAGCACGAACCTGGAGGAGAGCACGTTGATGATTCCCGCCACCGCTCGCATCGCGATCGCCGTCGTCACGGTGATGACCGCACTGGGGGTGTCCGCCTGCGGCGGCAAGGACGAAGCCGCGCCAGCTCCGGCGACCCCCTCGAAAGTTGCCGCCGCCCAGGGGAACTACCCGCCGGTCCCCACGACGACGGAGCTGAATTCCGAGCTGCACAAGCTCATGGATCCCACCGTCCCCAACGGGCAGAAGCTGGACCTGGTCCAGGGCATCCAGGCTGATCCGATACTGCCGCAACGCCTGGCCGACGCCTTCAAGCAGAGCAATGTCACCATCACTGTCACCGAGGTGATCGACTCGGGCAACGGCTCGGTCATGGCCGAGGCTCAGGTGTCGATCGACGGTGGAGCGCCGAACCCGGTCGTGGTGCCGGTCGTCGCCAAGGACGGCAAGTGGAAGGTCCAGAAGGACTGGACCTGCACCACGCTGTCGCTGGTGAATCAAACATCCCCGGCTTGCAGCTGATCGCGCCTCAACACTGGCCGCCGGACTGCGCGAACAGATCTACCGCCGCTCCTCGGCCCTCAATACCCGGGCCCTGCGTATCGAGCCCGCCGCCCCGGATGCCCCGACCGGCGTCCAGGCGTGTGCCGCGATGATTCTGGACGACTCGCTGGCGCCCGCCGCCATCAACGCACGGCTCGCATGCTGACCGGCTACACGATTCGGCACTCGTACCACCCGATGGTCAGGCAGTAGCCGGTCAGACGAGTTCAACTTCGTCGAAGCGGACGGTGAAGGTGTGTCGGCGTTCGCGAAGCACACCGCCCTCGCGGTGGACGATGCCTTCGGCGAAGTCGATGCGGAGTTCTTCGCGGTGGGGGTAGACGGTGCGGACTACGCCGCAGATTCCGGAGAAGGGTCCGGATGGGAAGTAGACGACGTCACCCGGTCCGTAATCAATTGAGCCCACGGGGTCAGCGTAGTCGCGGATGATCACCAGTACCGGCAGGAACATTCTGGCCCGGCGGATTCGATCCGCCGGGCCAGAATTCGGAGCAGCCGGGAACGGTCAGCGCACGACGTCGAAGACGTTCTTCTGGATGCCGTTGGCGTAGGTCTCGGACTCGACCAGCTTCAGCTTCTGGACATCCTTGTCGGTGTCGGAGAACAGTCGCTTGCCCGCGCCCAGCAGCAGCGGGAAGACGAGCAGGTGGTAGCGATCGATGAGGCCCGCGTCGGACAGGCCGCGGTTGAGGGTGGCGCTGCCGTGGACGATGATCGGGCCGCCCTCGGTCTCCTTGAGCTTGGCGACCTCGTCGAGGGAACGCAGGATGGTGGTCTCGCCCCAGTTGGACACCAGGTTGTCCTCTTTCAGGGTGGTGGAGACGACGTACTTCGGCATCACCTTGTAGCCGGCGAAGTCCTCCATGTCCGGCCACACGGGGCTGAACGCCTCATAGCTGGTGCGGCCCAGCAGGATCGCCGCCGACTCGTCCTGCTCGCGGCCCTTGATCTCGTAGGCCTCGGGAACGAAGTCGATGTCCTTGAAGGTCCATCCGGAGTTCCGGTAGCCGGGTTCGCCGCCGGGGCCTTCCACGACACCGTCGAGGGACACGAAGGCGGTGCTGATCAGGGTGCGCATGCTGTTCTCCTTGATATCTGGGGTGCGGGGTGGTGATCGAGTCGGGTTCAGCTCACCAGGGCGGTGAGCCAGTGCTGCCAAGCGGTTTCGGCGCCGTCGGTGTCGGGTCCGAACAGGTGGTGGAACATCAGGGCCAGACCGGTGGGGGCCTGGTGGAAGGTGTAGAGGCCGTCGGCGGTCCGGATCTCGAACCGTTCGTCGTCGGCCCACACCACCTCACCATCGATCGGCGGCAGGCCGGCGGGGGAGGCGTGCACCTGGGCGCCCGCGACGAGCGGCGTCGGCAGGGGCAACGCCGCGATGAGCGCGTCCCGCACCGCGCGGCCGGAAGAGCCTGTCGCGACACCGAATACGGGCACCGCGATTCGCCCCGGGAAGTAGCGGAGGTATTCGCGCAACGTATTGAGGTGGAACGGCCAGCCCCGGCGCAGCGCGTCGTATTCGTCCTGCCAGTCGTCGCCCAGCACGCCGCTGTGCACGACCCGCAGCACGGTGCTGCCGCCCTCGCGCCCTTCGATCAGATACTCGAAGGCCATGAACCGCCCGTCCTCGTCGGTCCCGGTGCGGGTCGCGAGCCGCTTACCCGGTTCGTAGGCGGTGATCACGGCTTCCTCCCGCTGGCCGCCGGTCTCCATGGCCGACATCCCGCCCTCGCGCGCCTCGATCTCATTGCGCCCCATGAACCAGGAGTCGACCCCCGGCCCGGTCGCGATCGCGTCCCACACCTGCTCCGGGGTGGCGGGCAGGTGCTCCTCCAGTTCGATCTCGAACGGATGTCCCATGGTCAGTTCCCCTGTCCTGCTGCGGTTTCGGTGGCGGCGTCGGGAATCTGATGCATCCCGACCACCACCCGGTGAATGCGGCCCGCCGATGCGGACTCGTCGTGATAGCGGCTCACCAGCGAGGTGACCGCATCGGCCAGTTCCTCGGCGAACGCGGCTCGGTCGGCGGCGGAGGCGAACCGCACCTGCGCGTCGATCCCGAACGTCGCGACCCGCCGCTGTGCCCGCGCGGCCCCGCTCAGCAGCGTCCCGACCTCCTGCACGAGCCGCGACCCCAGCGCCAGCAGCCACCGCGCCGACAGCTGATCGGGCGACCGCGCCGGATCGGGACTGACCGCCCCCATCGCACTGGGCGAAATCACGTAAGACGCTGCGGTAGCGCGATACACGCGCTCGGTGACGTTCCCCTTGCGACGTTCCTCCACCAACTCCACCAGCCCGTGCCGGGCCAGCTCCTTGAGGTGGTAGTTGATCTTCTGCCGCGGCAGCCCCAGCCGTCCGGCCAGCATGGCCGCCGACCCGGGTTCGGCGAGCGCGGCGAGGATCCGAGACCGGATCGGGTCCAGGGACGCCTCTGCCGCCGCGGGTTCTTCGATCACTGCGACGTCGAGCATGGCTCAACCTTCCCACCGACAAATATTTTTGTCAAGACAACCTATGTTGTCGGTGCGTGGGTTGCGCCGTCGTGGCCGAGCGGCCCGCCGAACCAGGGGCCAGACCTGTTCAGGCCGCCTTCCTGGTGCCCGGCAGGGGCTGGACATAGCCCGCCCCGGCATCGGACTGGTCGGGGCGGCCGAGCCGAATGAGGGCGTGCGGATAGGCGCACTCGTGCAGCAGTGCGCTGCGCAGGCCTTCCCGCACTGCCGGAACCTTCATGGTCTGGGTCAGCAGCGAGCTGGCCAGACCGTTGCGGGCGGCGGTCAGCAGGATGGAGCTGGCGGCCACACCGGCGTTGAGATGGCCGAGTCGATCGTCGGTGGGCGTGCAGAGGATGAGCAGTTCGGCCGAGTCCGGGTCATTTTCGTCGTAGGGGCTGCCGGTGGCCGGGATCGGCTCGATCGCGGACCGGTTCGAACTCCAGCTCGGCGGTGCGGGCCTGGCCGCGAGGTCACGCTGGTCGATTCGTCCCGCGACACCGGTCAGGAATTCGCCGTAGTCGCCGTCGCGGTCGGCGGCCGCGCGATACACGGTCGACAGACTACGCCGCAGCTGATCCGGGACATGCCGTGCCGCCGCCCGGGTCCCGGCGGTGCTGCCGCTGATCGAGCGGATCATGGTGGCCGGCATATCCCAGGGCCGGAAACGGTTGTGCTGGAATTGCCGCTGAAAGATCGCACCCGCCAGACCGATCTGATCGCCGGTGGCCGTGCTCGGCGCGAAATGGAGCACCGCAAGATGATTCGGATCGCGCGGGTCGGGTAGCGGTACGGTCACCACGGCCCAGCCGAAGGCGGTCAGCGCGGTCCGCAGGTGATGCAGGGCGGCGCCGTTGCCGATCATTCGAGCCCGCTCCACTGCCGGATCCGCGATCAGCGGCACGTGCGGCTCGTCCATGCGGATATGCAGGGCCGCGCCGTCGAGCCACCACATCCACGGCAGCGTGCCATTGGCGAGGGGCGCTTCCCGTGCCATTTCCAGCGCGGCACGAATTGTTTCCTCCGACGGTGCGGACATCAGACGCATGACTGTGGATTCCTGTTGCTTTTTTGGCCGTTGGCGGATCTTTCACACCACGGCGGCGGAAGGCAGCGGCCCCGGACCGCGATCCAGAACCCAGATAATCTGAAATGAATCTTCGTCATATAGGAAAGCAGTCGATCGGGTGGACAGTCCACCCGCGGTGACTCCACTCACCATGAATACGGCTGTTTTCTCGGCCAATGTGATGCACTTCATAGCGCCCGGAAAGGGTTGGATTCAGCGGTTATAACCAATATCTGAGGCTTCGAGCGCGGCAATCTGCGCGCGCAAGGATTCCATTAATTTCGAAGGGATGCGCCGTAGATCGGCCTCGGTCGCGAGCACCGCCGACAGCGCCCGGGGAAGGAGGGTCCGTCCCACGTCGCCGTCGTTCTGGAATGTCTCGTCGAGCGTCCGCAAAATCAACTCGACCGCGTCCAGCCGCCCCCACAGGTAATCGTTCTCTCGGTCGGGTGCGTGGGCGAACGCGCCGAAGTGGTGCAGGGCAACGCCTTTGAGCTTGCGCTGCCCGAGTGGTGTCAGCGCGGTCGCGCGCAAGGGACTGAATTGCACCACCGGAATAGGGGTGAATTGCGGGAGCTCCGACAGCGAGATCGTGGGGAACAACAGCCCGTCCCAGAGGCCGAATCCCAAGTAGCGACTGGCCAGGAGAATCCGGTCGCGCTTGTTCCACGGCGATGTCGTTCGTGCGAACGCCTCCCAGAGCGTCTGCCCGTCGCTTCCGATGAGCCCCCGGATCACGGCGCGATACTCCGTGAACAGCCGGTCGAAATTCTTCGTCGCGCGGCTCGCGAAATCCTCCGGCGTCCCGAACCGCACCCCCTGGAAGTCCCCGGCCTGCAGGCGAACCGGGTCCAGGAAGTCGAGTACGTGCTGTTCGGACAGCGCCTGGATCGCCGTGCGCGGCGCCTGGGATATCGTCTCGAGCTGCGCCCAGGCCTGGCGTTTGAGGTTGTTGACGTCCGCGCGTGGCGGCCCGTCCCCGACGGTGTAGAGCCGATTGAGTCCGGCCACGATGAACAGCATCCGGCGCTGCCGGTAGGGGGCGTCCATGTCTTTCAGCAGCGGCGAGAGTTCGCTGGAATCCGATGCGGTCCAGCAGGGTTGGCTGCGCAGCCAGGAAGCGATAGCGCACCGGATGAAGACCGCGGTCCCCGATTCGCCGGGCAAGGCGAAATGCGCCACGATCGCATCGGCCAGGCACCGGGCGGCCGCGTCGGCCTTGAGCCGCTGATAGGTGTTCCAGGTCGACCCGAGTGCCGTCACCGCATCCGCGTACAGGCGGTCCGACAGCTTTTGGAAGTCTGCCTGATCCAGGAGGAAGTCCAGCGGCGGCATGGACTCGATCGCCGCGCACAAGCCCTGCGAGCCGGGCTGCGGCGCGGATCGCTGGATGCCGGGGAGCGTGGCGAGAGCACTGGCGACGTGGTCGAGGACCTCGGCCTCCTGCTGCATGGAGATGGCGCCCACTTCGGCGATCTTCTCGTTCAGGTCGCGCAACCGGAGGAGGTCCGGGATCAATGACCGACTACCGCGGATGCCGATGAGCACCTTGCGGACATCGGCTGCCCACCGGCGCTTCGAGGATTTGCCCGCGTTGGTGTCGGCGGCCGCGGCCGAGAGGCCGCACGCGGGATCCGGTTCGATATAGACGAGCCGGCGATACACCTGGGTCGCCGCCCGTCTGCGTCCGATCGCCTCGATGACCAGGTCGAAGGGCGCGTTGTCCAGCACTCCGCCATCGACGAACCAGGCGGTGCCCGCGTCCCGCCCGATCTCCTGATAGCTGTACCGGAATCGATCGGTATCGACCCGCGTATCGCGCGGGAACCCGGCCTCGGCCGGGAAGGTTGTGGGATTGACCGGTTCGAAAGCACCGGGGAACGCGGAGGTCGCCCGCGCGGCGAAGGACAGTGTCGGGGTGGCGTGCGGACCGAAGGCCGCCGGATCGTCGTCGTCGCGCAGGAACTGGAGTACCTGCGCGTGCTGCCGGTCACGCTGCCCGACCCCGCCGCCGCTCGACGCGACCGCCACATCGAAACCGTTCAGATCCGTCGTGGTCACGAACAGCGACAGCTCACCCTCCCGCGGAATCAACGTCGCGGGCACGGGACCCGCCGTGGTCGCGGACCACGGGACCGTTCCTCGATCGTCCATGCTCGACAGGGCGCCGTACAGCAGGCGCGACATGAGATCACCCCGGAGGACGGAGCGCCCGGTCCAGAACGTCCCGAGCTTGACCGCGAAGGCCAGCGCGAAGCGCAGCGGCAGCGTGCCGATCCGCCGGCCCCGCAGCAGCAGGTGGAGATCGGCTTGGTCGATCCACAACTGCTTCAGCTGTCCCTGATCGGCATTCTGGGCGATCGCCTTGGCCAGCACGACACCGTTGATGCCCCCGGCGGAGGTGCCCGCGATGATGTCGATGCCGACCGACAGCGGCCGCCCTCGCGCATTCATCCGCGAAAGAGCGTCGAAATAGACGCTTTCCGTATCGACCGGCTTGCCGTCGGCGTCGACGAAGGGATTCACGTTCTCCGCCTCGGTACCGAACCGCTCATCGAAAGCGCGGGAGGCGCGGACGAGTTTGTGTAATTCCTTAGTTATGCCATGCATATAAATGGCGAGAGATACGCCCCCATAGCAGACGAGCGCGATTCGCAGTTCGGCGTTCTGAGACATCGGGCCCCCTTGGAGAGACACCACACGGCGATTCCATCAGACTAAGCCACCGCTACCGCCGCGACCTGCGTATTGAGCTACTCGATAGCTGGCGGAGCACCCCTTGACCCGGTCACCCGCCTTCCGGGAACATGCAGTCATCCTGTTTGTATCTCAGAAGGATTCTTCTCATGTCCGATACCAAGGATCTCTTCGAGCGCTATCACGCCTGCTGGGCCGCGCACGACCCCGACCGCATCGCCGAATTGCACACGCCCGACGCCATTTTCCACTTGCACTCCGGTCGCGAACCCGCACGCGGGCGCGACGCGATCCGCGCCGCCGCCGCCGAGAACTTCGCTCTCGTCCCGGACCTGACCTTCACGATGGTGAATCTGCGTGTGGGCGAGGACTTCTGGGTCGTCCAATGGGTCCTGACCGGTACCTCCATCACCGGCGCCGCCGTGCACGTCGATATCGCGGACCTGGTGCTAATCGACGGCGGACTGGTACGCGAGAAGCACACCTACGTCGACGGCGTGGCGATGCAGGCCGCACTGTCCGTGCCCGCCGAGATCGCCTGACCGGAGGTATCGCGCCCTAGAGACCCAGCTTGGTTACGGCATTGTCCTCCAGGGGGTTCGCCGTCCGAATGTAGCCGTGCACCGTACGCGGATTGGACCAGCGGCCCTGGCGCATGATCTCGCGGTCGCTGGCGCCGCCCAGGGCGGCCTGGGTGGCGAAGCCGGCGCGCAGCGAGTGGCCGGAGAAGAGCACGGGATCGAGACCGGCGCGGGCCGCGTAGCGCTTGACCAGTTCTGCGACCGCCCGGCCGGACATGGCGGTTGCCGCGAGCCCGCCGTGGCGTGAGATCGAGGGAAACAGTGGCAGATCCGGGTCGGTGAGCGTGGTGCCGGTGAAGCCGTGGCAGCGGTGCAGACGCGGGTCGGGGGCGGGGCCGGCGTCGATCCAGGTGCGGAGGTCGCCGTCGGCGTGCGCTTCGCGCAGCCGGGTCCAGTCGGCATAGGCGCATACCGGGCAGGTGTGCGGGCGTTGACCGCGGGGGAGGGCCACCCGCTGCTCGTTCACGCCGGTGGCGTCGGTCTTGGTGGCGGGCAATTGAATCAGCAGCAGCGGCTCGCCGGTGGTGTGGTCGGTGGCCACACTGACATCGGTGACCCGCAGGGCGGCGATCTCGCTGCGTCGCAGCGCTCCCGCGAAGCCGACCAGCAGCAGCAGTGTGTCGCGGCGGCGCGCTGGTTCGGTGGGCCACCCGGCGGGCGGAAGTTCGCCCAGCAGTTGGTCGAGGGTGTGCAGCAGGACCGGCCGTTTGCGTTTCGGGCGGCTGCGGCGGGTGCGGCGCATACCGCGCAGCGTCAGCCGCACCACGTCCGAGCGGGTCGGCGAGGGCAGTCCATTGGCAGCGTGGACCGCGGCGATCGCGGCGGCCTTGCGTTCCAAAGTGGCCGCGCTGAACGCCCATTCGCCGTTCTCCCGACGCGCGTCGGCCGCGGCGGCCAGATAGACCGCGACGTCCAGGGCGTCCGCGGGCAGCGCCTGCCGAGATTCGGCCGAGCACCACGCCGCCCAAGCGATCCAATCGGTCCGGTAGGCGCGCAGCGTGTTCGCCGACTGCGACGCTTCGAGATAGCGGCGCAACGATTCCGCCTGGACCTCGTCGAACCGGTCTCGCACCAGCCGCAAGGCCGCCGCGTCGACCAGCACGCTGCGCACCCCGCGCCGCAGTTCGCCGCGCACCTCGTCGGGTACCGCGATCACCGCGGACTGATCCCCGGGCGGGCGTTCGCTGATCTCGGTCGGTTCCGGCATGTCTCGACCCTAGATCGAGCGGGCGTTCCCGTTGCGGCAGACCCCGTTTCGCGTGTCCGGCACCGGGTCAGGGCTGTAGCCGCCAGGCCGCGTCAGGTTTGGGGAGCGGCCAGATCCAGCCGTGCCGGACGCGCAGTTCGAGCAGTTGCTGCCGTCGTCCACAGGATTGCTCGGTGTCGCCGTCGCCTTCGACGCAATTGCGGTGTGTCCAGAGCATGGCTTCGACCGTGCCGGACAAGCGCATGGCGTCATGCTCTGGCATCCGATGATGCTTGAAGACAGACGGCGTGTCCGACATGGCCCAATCATCCCTCAAAGGTGGCGGGCTGTCGTGCGGTCTGCGCGTCTTCGCAGCGCCGGAAGGGCATCCGCTGTCCATGGAGGTGTTGATCGCCGTTCGCGACGCGACCCTGTTCGGGCGCCTGAGGCGCGGCGCCGTGGGTCATGGCGCATCCTTCGAGGCTCGCGCCAATTCGACTGTCGCCGTACGCAATTCGGCGATGGTGTCGATGGGCTCGAGGTAGCCGATCCGCGTCACGGCGATGCCGCGGGGCGTGGTGACCCGCAGATCCAGTCCGAACCGGTCGGCACGTTCGCAGACCGCGGCCGTCGCATCCGGGTACCCGCCGCGCGCGTGCGCCATGTCGAGCAAGGCATCAGCATGATCATCGTTGAGATGCGCGATCGCCCGCCCCGCGGCGGGAATGATCGGATCGGCCTGAGCCGCCGCGTATTCCTCGCCCGTCGCCGAGTCCATCCGGCCGTAGCCACCAACCCACCGGGCCCGCTGCACGCGCAGCACCCACACCGTGAAATCGCTGAAGTCGATGTAGGTCTTGGCTGCCGGGACCGCCGCCAGGTGCGCCTCACGAGCGGCGACCGCCTCCGCGCCCTCGGGCCGCTCGGCGACACCGGCCAGCGTCAATCGCGTTCCGGCCAGCGGATCCTCGGGCAGATCCGGGGTGACGATCGAGACGCTGGCCCGTGGATCGCCCGCCAGATTGCGGCCGTGCTCGGCCATGCGGGACACGCACAGCACCGGCTGACCATCGAGCAGCCCGTACGTAACGAAACTGGCCCAGGGTCCGCCGTCGGCGGACAACGTCGCCAAGGTCGCCGTATTCGTCGCCGCGGCAACCGTTCTGGCCTCATCGGCCGCGGACGGCCGCGTGGTGTTCACGATCGGGGTCAGCGGCGGCGGAGTCGAGGGAGCGTCGCCGGGGTCACCGTGGTCGAGAGCCATGCGTCACAGGCTACCCGCGCCACCGAACACGACTGATCAGTCCGGAAGGATCGGCACCGACAGCCCTTCACCCTTGCGCAGCAGCGCCGCGCGGGTGACCGTGCCCGCACCGAATCGATCCCGCAGCGCGTCCAGCGTCGAATCCAGGGTCGATTCCGCGCGCGCCTCGAACGGCAGCGACAACTGCATATTGTCGGCCCGATCGAGATTGGTCAGGGTCAGGCCGATGAGCGTGAGCCCACCGCGCTCCTTGATCAGGGGCAACACTGTCTCCAGCAGCGTGCGCGCCGCACGCAGGATCACCGTGCCACTGTCGGTGGCCTCCGCAAGGGTGTGCGAGCGGGTGGCGCGGGTGAAGTCGTCGAAGCGCATGCGCAACACCACCGTTCGGCACACCCGTCCCGCTCTGCGCAGCCGGTGCCCGAGCCGATCGGCCAGTCCGTGCAGATACGCTTCGAGCTCCTCGTCGCTGCGGTACCGCCGCCCCATGGCCCGTTGCGCGCCGATCGACCGACGCCTCCGGCCGGTGTCCACGCGCCGGGGATCACGCGCCCACGACAAAGCGTGCAGGTGCCGGCCGACACCCGGGCCCAGTACCGCGGCCAGCGGTCCCTCACCCATGTCGGCGAGCTGGCCGACCTTGGTGA
The DNA here is from genome assembly GCF_042874235.1 of Nocardia sp. NPDC004151. Lineage (NCBI taxonomy): Bacteria > Bacillati > Actinomycetota > Actinomycetes > Mycobacteriales > Nocardiaceae > Nocardia > Nocardia sp. NPDC004151. The sequence goes on from NZ_JBIAMR010000007.1 coordinate 334,372, forward strand.
TCCCGCGCTCGTGCAGTTCGCGGGCCGTCACGGCGCCCACGCCCCACAGTCGTTCCACCGGCAGCGGATGCAGGAACTCCAGCTCCTTGTCCGGCGGAACCTCCAGCAGCCCATCCGGTTTGGACACCGCGCTGGCCACCTTGGCGAGGAACTTGGTCCGAGCCACCCCCACCGAGATCGGCAGCCCGACCTCGGCCCGCACCCGCTCCCGTAGTCCGCGCGCGATATCCACCGGGCTTCCCGCGATCCGCCACAGGCCCGCCACATCGAGGAACGCCTCATCGATGGAGATGCCCTCGACCTCCGGGGTGGTGTCCCGGAAGATCTCGAACACCGCCTTGCTGGCCTCCGAATACGCCGACATCCGCGGCGGCACCACGATCGCGTTCGGGCAAAGGCTCACCGCCTGACGCAGATTCATCGGCGTCCGCACTCCGAACGCTTTCGCCTCATAGCTGGCGGCCAGCACCACCCCGCCACCCACCAGGACGGGTCGGCCGCGCAGTCGCGGATTGTCCCGCTGCTCCACCGATGCGTAGAACGAGTCCAGGTCGGCGTGCAGGATCGCCGCCCGCTCGGGGCGCTCCTGCCTGCTCGACATCGACCCGGACACGAACATATGTTCGCATACCCATCGGTCTGATGTGTGCGGGGCGGCCGAATCAGTGCGGTGGCGCGGTCAGGTCGTAGACGGCCATGTCGTCGAAGTGGTGGGTGGCGGTGTAGTGAGCGGTCACCCAGGCGAGGATTTCCGTGTTGCCGGCCGGGTGCCAGATGCCTTGGGGTGCATTCGGTTGCATGGTGCTGGAGGGGTCCGCCGGTTTGGGGTCCACGCGCCAGGAGTCGGGGAGCTTGACCTCGGGGATCAGGTAGTAGGTGATGTCGTGGTCACGGACCATCTGCTGGAACCGTGGGAGGGTGGGAACCGGATCCTCCGAGGTGAAGCTGCCGATCGCGAGGATGGGTGTGCGGCTGGCCAATTCAAGGCCCGCCGCCGGGGAGGAACGGTCGATGGCGGCCGACCACTTCGTGTTCGTCTGCTGCAGCAAGGCCACCAGCTGGGTATCCGCTTGCCCGCCCATCAGGGTCGAGAGCTGGCGGCGGAACTGGTCGGCCGGCCCGGACTGCTTCGGACGGGTCGGGCCCACGGTGGGACTGCCACCGGTGTGGGCCTGCGGCAGAGTGGCGGCGGCGTAGGCGGTGGAACCGGCCAGGGACGCTAGGACGCCACCACGGGCGTCACCGCGAGCGCGACGCCGGCCAGCAGCCCCGCGCCGCGGTTGCCGGTCACGCGAACCACGGCCGAGTACATCAGCGCCACCGCGCCGACCGCCATGATTGCCTGCGGTGCAAGCATGCTCGCGCTGCTGAATCCGAACACCTGCCCGGACAGGCCCATCACCCACTGCGAGACCGGCGGCTTGTCGACCGTGATGAAGTTGCCCGGATTCAGCGACCCGAACAGCAGCGCCTTCCAATCCCGCGATCCGGACCAGACGGCTGCCGCGTAGAAGCTGTTGCCCATCGCGTTGACGCCGATGTTCCACAGGTAGGCGGCCGCGGTGCCGAGGAGCAGCACCGCCGGCGCGATCCGTTCCCAGCGTCGGGCGGGGGCGAGGCCGTCCGGTTGCGCGGTCGGCGGGGTGGTCGGTTCGGACGGTGCCAGCTCGGCGGTGGTCACGCTCACCGCGGGAGTGTGTGTCCGGCCAGCCGGTGAACACCCTGGCCTCAAGCTGGGAGCTTCCTGGGAACCAAGATCTCCCTATGCTGGTCGCATGACCCCTCCGATGACGGCGCTGGTGCGGATCGACCCCGACCTCGACGCCGTGACCACGATCGGTCCCGAATCCGACCCCGCCGACGCCGGCCTCCCGGGCGGCGACATCGAGGCGATCTGGCGGTCCGTGCAGGACTGGTATCGGATGGGCACCACGCCGGCCATCCAGGTGTGCCTGCGCCACCGCGGGCACATCGTCCTGAACCGGGCCATCGGCTACGGTTGGGGCAACGCGCCGAAGGACGCACCGGATGCCGACAAGCGGCTGGTGACGCCCGACTCGCCGTTCTGCGGCTTCTCCACGGCCAAAGGCGTAGCCGCCGCCGTGATGTTCATGCTCATCGAACAAGGCGCGTTCGCCTTGGACGACCGGGTGTGCGATTACGTGCCCGAGTTCAGCAGCCACGGCAAGGATCGCATCACCATCGGCGACGTCATGTCGCACTCCGCGGGCGTCCCGTTCATCACCCCGCCCTACCGGGGCTCCGAACTCGTCCTCGACGAAGAACTCGCCGTGCGCGGCCTCGCCGATCTCGTGCCGAGCTGGCGGCCCAACCGCTTCCGCGTCTACCACGCCATGACCGGCGGCCTGATCCAGCGACTCCTGGTCCAGCGCGCCACCGGGCGGGCCATGCGCGACCACCTGCGCGAGCAGGTCCTCGAACCGCTCGGCTTCCGCTGGAACAACTTCGGTGTCCGGCCCGAGGACGTCGACAGCGTGGTCCCCAGCGTGCGGGTCGGCCCCGGCCCGTCCAAGGTGTGGCGTCACCTCGCCGGGCGCGCGCTCGGCGGCGGCCTGTCCGGCCCGACCGACGAATCCGCCGCCCGCGCCTTCCTGACCGCGGAACTCCCCTCCGGCAACCTCGTCACCACCGCCACCGAGCTGTCGCGCTTCTACGAAATCCTGGCCCGCGGCGGCGAACTCGACGGTGTCCGGATCATGCGGCCCGACACCCTGGCCGCGGCGACTCGTCCGGCCCGCCGGCTGCCGGGCGTCGCCGGCCGGGTATCGGTGGCGGGCTACGAATTGGGTGCGCGCCGTTCCAAATTCGGCCCCGACACCGGCTCCCATTTCGGCCGCAGCGGACTCACCACCCAGTACGGCTGGGCCGACCCCGCGCGCAGTCTCGCGGGCGCGATCCTGACCAGCGGCAAGGCCCAAGCCGACATGGACCGGCCGTCGCGGTTGGTCGCGCAAATCTCGACGGCGATCCGCCCGGAGAGCTGACTCAGGTCGTGTCGTGGTGGGTCAACCCGGTCAGCGCGCGGACGGTGGTGTGGCTCAACGAAACCCAGCGACATCGGCGGCGAGACCTTCTCTACGCGAGCGAGATCTACGTCCCACATGGGTTCACCAGGGACGCATTACACGCCATCCATCGCGCGGCCGCACACGATGAACGGGAGCGAACCATCGATATCAGGAAGTACCAGCCTACGGACAAGCAAGCGTGTTTGAAGATCATGGCGAGCAACACCCCTGAATTCTTTGCACGGCACGAAGTTTCGGAGTTCGAGGAGTATCTCGACAATCTGAGCGACCCATACTTCGTCGTCGAGGATCAGGGCGCCATCGTCGCATGCGGCGGGTGGCGCCTGCGCCCAGACGGCACGGCCGCGCTGTGCTGGGGCATGGTGCGACGCGCGGATCACCACGGGGGCATCGGCACCCTACTCACCCGGGAACGCCTCCGCCTGATTCGCGAGCAGGGCAGGGCGTCCTGGGTCGTCCTCGTAACGAGCCAGCACTCGCAGCCGTTCTTCGAGCGCTTCGGTTTCGTGGCCATCGCGTCCGTCCGTGACGGCTTCGCGCCCGGACTCGATTCGGTCGAGATGCGCTTGGCTATCGCGACCGGCGACGCCCACGGAGATCGGTGAGGACGTCGTTCGAGCCGACCACTTCTCACCCGGTCCACTTCGCGCGCATGTGCATGCGCTGCCCTTGGGAACCGAAGAGGCTGAGGATCTCGACCGATCCCCGGCCGGTGCTGCCAAACCAATGCGGCACCCGGGTGTCGAATTCTGCGGCCTCACCGTGACCGAGCACGATGTCACAGCACGTACAACCATTAATCAGGCTCGGACGACCACCCGGTGGCCCGGAATCGGCCAGGCCACCGGGAGTCTCGGTATCGACTATTCGATCGGTTCCTGCTCGACCAGATAGACGGGGGTGCCTGCCTTGCGCCCCAACACCACATCGAGAGCCTCGAAGAACCGTTCGGGGTCGATAACGGCCTCGGGCGGGTGGACGCCCGGTCGGCGGGCCGAGCCATCGATGACCTGAGACATGCCGATTGCCAGCGGGATTCCGGTTGCCCGCGCCATGTCACCGAGCAAGGCGCGGGCCGGGTCCTCCGGTGAGCCGGACAGGTTCAGGTGCGCCAATACCATGTGCGGGCGCCCCCGCTTGATGCCCGATACCGCTGCGAAGAACGGCGGGAGATTCTCGGGTCCCTTGGCGCGCAGCGCGGTCGGCGCCGACCGGATGATGCGCAGCAAATTCGGATCGGCGAGGGCGGCCACGGCACCTTCATTGGTGAGTTTGCCCCTGTCGATATCGCGTCGGAGGGTATCGAGGTAGGCCATAGTCCACGTACTCATCACCATCAGGTTGATCGCATCGCCGGTGGGTTTCAGGGTGCGTTGCAGGGTGATCGGCTCCGGATGGCCGATGGAGTACGCGGTTCCACAGCGTCCACCGGGAAGTTTCAACGACACCGGGCGAAGGGGGCGTTGCTCGTTGAGCTGACCGGCGGTCACACCCTTGATCGTGCCGCTGCTCTGCTGCATCCAGTGCACCGCCGCGGCCGAGGGGAGACCGTCGGGCCCGAGCAGTTGCGCGTCGTCTCGGGTCGTGTCGCCCGCGTCGTCGACGTCGACCGGCCACGCTGTGTAGGCATCGCGTATCGAGTCGAGTTCCGCGGCAGCGATTGCCGCCAGCAAATTGCTGATGCCAGGGCTGGCACCCATGCCGATGATCGCGCACACCTCCCGGGCACGAGCCGCCGCGTCGAGCTCGAGCATCTGCAGCGTGGGTTCCCAGTCGTCGCAGATATCGAGGTAGTGCGTCTGTGTGTCGATCGCCGCTTGCAATACCGCCAGCCCGAAGCGGTAGTAGGGCCCGACCGTGTTGAGCACTATGTCTGCCGGCGCGAGCGCAGCTCGCAACTGTGCTTCGTCGGTGACGTCCACCTGGATCGCCCGCACAGCCACGGGCGCCTCTGCCAAGAGACGCGCCAATCGTTCGGCTGCGCCCAGATCTCTATCTGCGACAACGATTTCCGTCACCCCTCGGACATTGACCGCTGTTTGCGCGGCCACGGTGCCCATAGCACCCGACCCTCCCAGTGCAAGAACCTTCATCGGGTGCTCCTAACTTCCAAGATCGTGGGTTGCCGGGTTCACGCGCACGGTGCCGTGCACCACTTTGCGCGTGGTCGGCAGAGCGCTGTGCCCGCGCCGTCCGGGCGTGGGACTCGTGAGAGAGGGCGTTGGAACTTGCCTCCACACCGTTGCCCCCCAATCCCATACGACAACCCCGGCCGTGATAAGTCGCTGAAGTGACCATGCTCGGTGCTGCTCGGCTGCGCGACGTGCGGGCGGTGCTCCGCGGCCGCGACTGCTGGCGCCAGGACCGTTCCGGTTGTGATCGCCGCTGCCAGGAGCAGGAGGGCTGAACTGCGGGTCAGAAGCTTCACCATCACTCTTTCTTTCGAATGTCGTACGATCGTATCAAGAACGATAGTTGAACGTATGATCTATTGGAGGGCGAGATATGTGCGAGTCCGCGGCCGGGGGCACCGCGCCGGGCATGCGATCGACATCGACTCGACAACCGGGCCTCAACGGCAGCGGCCGCCGCCACAGAGCTGGCACAGTTCGGCAGCAGGGATGTGATTTCCTCCGCGAGCGAGATCTCGAACAGACGGCGACCGACGTCATCGTCATCGGATCGGGTGCGACCGGGGCCACCATCGCTTATGTCCTGGCGCACAACGGCATCCGCGCAATCTGTATCGATCTCGATGTGCGCGGTGCTGGAGTGACCGATAGCGCGTTCGGGTGGATCCGCCCAACTCACACCAGTATCGGCTCGGAACTGCATCGCGACGCGATCGCTGACTTCCGCGCTCTGGAAGCGGATCTCGGAGGTGCGCTATCGATCTCATGGGCCGGGTCGCTGACCTGGTTTCGGGCACCGGAACACACCGAATCGTATGTGAGGAGGCAACAGGGGCTGGCCTTGCCGACCGAAGCCGTTGATGCCGACGGCTTCCGACGTCTGGAACCCTCCTTGCGTCGCCGACCGGAAATTGCGGCGTACGCACCGCAGGAAGGTGCGGTCGCGCCAGGGCGAATGCGACGAACCCTTCTCGCCGCCGCCCGAGACCATGGGGTCCGGGTCGTGGAGGCGCCCGTCTCCGAGATTGCGGTCGGGATCGACGGTGGGGCACAGGTCTTCTCCGATGCCGGCGTCTTCAACGCGCGATACGTGGTGTTGGCGAACGAGCTTGGTGCCCCACGTCTGGCAGCACAGGTGGGCACTGTGCTCGAGGTCGAGTCCGCACCGGCGATCCGATACACCTTCCGGGCCGCCGCGCCACTGTCACGGCGAGTCCTGTCAGGCCCGGACTACGAGATCAGGCCCTGGCATCGAGGAACGTATCTGGGTGCGGCGGACTACGTGACATCCGAAGGACCGCATCGCCCCGTAACTCGCGTGCACCGCGCACTCGACGTGATCCGCCGCGATTTCGGCCTGCGAAATCCCCTGCAACTGATGGACTTTCGCGTCAGCTTCAAACCGATGCCTACGGCCGGGCGGCCCTACCTGGGCGCCCTCCTCAGCGCACCTCAGGTGCTCGTCGCCTGTATGGATGCTGGAATCACCTTGGCACCTGCCGCTGCCCGCCGGGTACTCCATCACATTACCGGCGCCGCCGAGCTCGCTGCGATCTGAATCACGAGGTTGTCGATGGAGTACAACGGCACTGTGCGCTCATACCTGCGCGGACTACATCAACTGCGCCCCGCTCGGCGTCTCGTCCTCGTCGAGTCCGCCGTCGGGTTGCTTGTGGGGGTGGCGACACTGCCGCAGTCCTACCCGTCGGACGGGGAGTCGGCGATGTGGGCACAACTGCTCGGCCTGTCATTCCTGCTGGCCAACCTCGGCGCGAACCTGCGTGTGTGGCATCGGGTCGTCGCCACCGGTGTGAGGTTGCGCTATCACCGGGCGGCACTCTCCGGCGGACAGCAGCTGCGCCAGTTCATCCTGGACGAGCGACGGCTCCGGATAGCGACCATCGTGTACGTGGCCGCGATCTGCATCCTGGTACCGCTACCCCCGTCGTGGCGATGGCTCTGGTTCACCCTCACCTTGCTGACCACAGTGCTGACCGCGGCGTCGCTGTGGCGAATGTGGCGCGCCGAGGTGTGTGGCCCCAACGGCGGGAACCGAAACTACGACGTGTAAGCGGGGTCGGAGGCCCCGCTGATGACATTCGAGTACCAGCGGAACAATCGAACAGGTTGCGCGGGATCGGATTTGAGCACTTGTGCCCAGCGGGCCGCCACCGCCGCGCGCGCAGCTGTGCCGACCCACGGCTGAGGAAGCAACTGAGGTGGCAGCAGCGGATCAGGCTCCATAGCGTTCGTGAATTCCGCGGCCAGGGCGACGGCGATCGTCAGATGTCGAACGCGCGAGGAGCCTCGCAGTTCCTGCAGGTATTGTTCGGCGGCCACGAGCAGCCGCCGATGACCGTCTGCGATGCGGTCGAGCGGCCACAGTCAGTGGCCCGTCGACATCGGAAACAAGAGCGGTCGGCCGGGTCTAGGCCTTGGCCGCCAGGGCCACGCGGGCGTCGGCGAACCATTCCTGGGTGCCGACCAAGCCGGCGGCGATGTCCTTGCGGGCGCCGTTGAAGCCGTAGAGGTTGCCGGCGTAGCGGGTGAGTACGGAGCCCTCGTGCTCTTCGAGTTCCTCGAGGACGGCGGCGTCCCCGAGAAGGTAGGCGACGTCGGCGAGTTCGGTGGGGGACCACGCCTCTCGGTAGTCGTCCCAACCGTGCTGCTTGACGGCGAGGGCACGTTCGACCAGGGTCGCCTTCAAAGCCGCGCGGTCCGCGTCGGTTGGCTGCCGCGATGTGAGGTGGTCCCAGTTGATCCGTTCTGCGTCGGCCATTCGCCCATTGTCGCATCGTGGGGTGCGCGCTCCGCGCCACGGCGGTGGTCGCCGGTCGAGCCCGGCCGCGTCAGAGCGCGCCGGTGAGTCGGCGCCGGAACTCGGTGGCGGCGGTGAGCGCCAGGTCGACGGTTTCCGCCGGCGTGGTGGCGACGGCCCCGCCCTCGATGGGTTCACCGGCGGCGTCGAGGACTTGCCAGCCACCGATCATGACGACGGGCACACCACGGCCGTTCGCCAGCGCGTATTCGGACAGGGTGCCCCAGGAGCCGCCGGCCACGATGACCGCGTCCGCGGACCCGACCAGGACGGCGTTTCGGGCCGCGCCCAGGTTGGTGTACAGAACCGCGGATACGCCCGCGCAGACGCCGGCCGGGTCGGTGTCGGGGCGCACCGCGATCACCAAACCGCCCGCAGCCGAGGCGCCTTCGGCGACCGCGGCCATCACGCCGGTGCCGCCGCCGCACAGCACGGTGGCACCGGCCTCGGCCAGCAGGCGGCCGATCTCGCGGGCATGGGTGGTGTCGGCGTCGGTGGCGTCGCGCGGTCCGCAGACCGCTACCTGGATAGGCGATACGGCCATGGGTCGCTCCTGCTCGTCTCGGCGGCGCATCTCGTAATCAGACTAGGCCGGTCCCGGCATTCACCGGTGGCGGGTTGACCTTGCCCCTAGGGGCAGCATTTAGATTCGGCGTCATGCGGATTGGTGAAGTCGCTCGGCTGGCGGAAGTCAGTCCGAAAGCGATTCGGCGGTACGAGGCGCTGGGATTGGTGGCTCCGGCCCGGCAGGCGAACGGGTATCGCGAGTACGACGACGACACGATTCGGCTGGTGCGCGAGATCCGTGTGCTCAACCGGCTCGGGATTCCGGTGGAGGAGACCCGCCCCTTCCTGGAGTGCCTGGTGGCGGGCAGCGAGCACGGTGACGACTGCCCGGAGTCGCTGGCCGAGTATCACCGAGCCATCGACGATCTGACCGCACAAATCGAGGTGCTGACCGCCCGCAGGGACGGTCTGATCCAGCGACTGCGGGAGGCCGCGTATCGGCGCAGCGACGCCGTTCCTGCTCCGGGCCTGGACGATCTGATGAAGCTACCCGCTGATCTGGTGGCGCCGATCGACGACGGCGCGGCCGTGCATCTGCCCGGAGTGCGGGTGCCCGCGGTGTCGATCGACGATTCCGGCGGCGAGCGAATCGATCTCGCCGCGCTCGGTCCTGGACGCACCGTCATCTACCTCTACCCGTTGACCGGCCGACCCGACGCCGACATTCCCGCCGGATGGAATGACATCCCGGGAGCCCGCGGCTGCACGCCCCAGTCCTGCGGCTTCCGAGACCACTACACCGAGCTGCGCGCCGCGGGCGTCGACCGGCTCTTCGGCCTGTCCAGCCAGACCACGCGCCACCAGCACGAGGTCGTCACTCGATTGCGGCTGCCGTTCACGATGCTGTCCGATCCGGACTTCTGCGTGGCCGACGCACTGTCGCTGCCAACCTTCGATTTCGACGGCACCCGGCTCTACAAGCGGCTGACCCTGGTCATCCGCGACGGCGTGATCGAGCACGTCTTCTACCCGGTTTTCCCACCCGACCGACACGCGGCCGAACTCCTGCGCTGGCTACACGAGAAGGAATCCTGACCATGACCGAGATAACCCGCATCACCGACGAGAGCTTCGAGCGACAGGTACTGGCCCGCAAGGGAACCGTCCTGGTTGATTTCACGGCCGAGTGGTGCCCGCCCTGCCACATGATCAAACCGGTGCTCGCGCAGATCGCCGACGAGCGGTCCGACACCTTGACCATCTACACGCTCGACACCGACGAAAACCCCACGGCCGTGCGGGATTACAGAATCATGTCGCAGCCGACCCTGTTGCTCTTCCGCGACGGTCACCTGCTCCGCACCCTCGTCGGCGCACGATCCAAGACCAAGCTTCTCGCCGAACTCGATGCCGCCCTGCGCAGCTAGGTTCGAGACCGCAGGGCCCGCAGCTCGGCGGCTCCGTCGAGCAAGGCCAGTGACCGGGATTCGATACTCGCGTCCCGAACCGCCAGCCGCTCCAGCACCTCGTTCCAGCGGCGAGCGCCCCGGAATTCGGCCATGAGGATGCCCAGGGCCGGGATGCCGTACCCGGCGCGGCGGAGCTGGTGCACGATGCGCGCGTCACGGACGTCGGCGGGCGCGTAGACGCGGGCATCTCGAGGAGTGGCGCGGCCCGGAGTCACCAATCCTGTTGTGTCCCAATGCCGCAGGGTCGAGGGACGGATGCCGAGAGCATCGGCGAGCTCGGAGACGCTCATCGAGTCCGCAGCACGGACCTCGGCGATGGGTTCGTCGCTGATGTGGCGGACGGCTGCCCGGGTCGCCTCGAGATCACGGCGTTCGGTGTCGAGGCCCGCGTGCGTGGCATCGAGCAGGGCGAGCATGCGTGCGGGGGAGTCGAGCTGGGCGGCGCGGACGATGTCCTTGGCCACCACGGGCCCGGTTCCGGCCGCGAGCGCGCGGTAGGCCCGAGCCGCCACGACATGACGGTGGTCGTAGACCCGGTACCCGGCCGGCGTCCGTGTCGCGGGCGGCAGGACGCCATCGCGTTCGAGATTGCGGATCTGCTGAACCGAGTACCCCGCCCGGCGCGCCACATCGGCAGTCCGCAGAACAGCGGAGTTGCGACTTTCGACCACCTCACCTCGGCTTTCCGCACCCAAGTCTCCACGAGCACTTCGGGTCCACGATAGAACTCATGGATATCGAGGAGATCACCCGGTACATCGAGTCCCTGGACGGCGTCCTGACTCTCGCGCCGGGCCCGGACAGCGCCTTCCCCGAGATCGCCTGGGGCGACAGGTTCTTCTACTACGCCCCCGACGGCCAGGTCCCCGCCCGAACCCAGCCGTTCGCCACGATCATCACCAAGGACTACCCCGACGACGCGACCTCGCAGTTGAACCGCCCGGGGATCTTCCGCCTCAATATCAGCGTCGGGCGGGACGCCTTCATCGCCCGGTTGGGGCATACGCCGCGTGAAAGCGCCGACCACCCACGCGACCCCGCCGAAGTCGACTCCCTGTTCCCCCATCCGGTCTATGCCGGCGCCGCCTGGCTGTCGGTCATCAACCCGGACACCACGGCTGCGGTGGCCAAGGATTTGCTTGCCCTCGCCCACGACCGCGCGCGGACGTGACGGACGGTCGACTATTCGTTGACATGCGCGGCCTGCGGTGGTCTCATCAGAGGTAACTGGGGGTTTTCGATGAGTACATCCGAGATGAATCCAGGGCGTGGCGAGACCTGCGATGTATGCATCGTCGGGGCGGGGATCGTCGGGCTGAACGCCCTCTACGTCGCGAGTCGCTACCTGAGTTCCGATCAGAAAGTCATTCTCGTGGACCGGCATCCACGAGCCGGCGGGATGTGGGTCGACGCCTATCCCTACGTACGGTTGCATCAGCCTCATCCGCTGTTCACCGCGGGCGACATCAAATGGACGATCGGCAAGGAACGCTCCTACCTCGCGACGAAAAGCGAGATACTGGAGCATTTCCAGCACTGCATGCGGGTGATCGGACAACGCGTCCGGGTCGAGGAGTACTTCGGCTTCGACTATCGGTCGCACGAGGAGACCAGCGGCGGCGTGCGGATCACCTGCGCCGGTCCCGACGGCACGCCATTCGTGATCACCGCGACCAAACTGATCAAAGCGTTCGGCACCAATGTGGTGCCGCTGGAACCACTTCAGGTGTCGAGCAACCGGATGCGGTCGGTATCGCCCAACTACTGCGACGTGCGGGCCGATGACATGGCCGCCAGCGATGCGCCGGTGTGGATCATCGGCGGCGGCAAGACCGCCATGGACACCGCGGCGGCACTGATCACCGCCTCCCCCGGACGGGAGGTCAACCTGGTCGCCGGGCCGGGAACCGTCTTCATCAATCGCGACCGGATCCTGCCGCGCGGGGCGCGCCGCTGGTGGGGCGGCGGCATGCCGAACCGGTTGTTCATCGACATCGCACGCCATTTCGACGGAACCAACGAGCCCGAGGTCCAGGATTGGCTGTTGCGCACCGCCGGGCTGGCGGTGACCCCGCACCCGAACAACTTCTTCGCTGGCCTGTTGTCGGAGTCGGAGCAGCGGACCATTCGCGAGGGTCTGAACACGGTGGTCATGGATCACCTCGAGGACGCCGTCGACCGCAACGGTTCGGTTGAATTGCGGTTCCGCAGCGGCAATTCCACCGAGACCACCGCCGGCAGCTGGCTCGTGAACTGCACCGGCTATCTACTGCACACGAGCACCCCCTATGAGCCGTACGTCTCGCCCAGCGGGTCGGTGCTGTCGATCCAGACCCGTTCGGCGACATTCGGATTCCTGTCGTTCGCCGGCTACTTCCTCACCCACCTGATGTTCCGCGACAAGCTCCGAGAGCTGCCGCTGTACGCCGTCGACGGCGACGACCTGCGAACGAAGACCGCCACCGCCGCCGCCGTCACCTACGGCGCCCTGACCCTGCACCTCTATAATCTGAGCCTCATCTACGACGCGCTCGGACCATCGGTGTTCCTCCGCTGCGGACTCGACTTCGACCGCTGGTATCCCATGCACCGCCGCCTCGGCGACACCGCACACTTCGTCCGCACCCACCACCACGACCAGGACCACAACCGCCGAACCCTCGACACTCTCCGCGACCGATTCGACGCCCGCTGCGGCCCGATCGTCTGAACCGGCCCAGCCGATCCTGTTGCGCGGGCATTCAACGCCTGTCGATCGAGAGAATCGAGTTGTCCACCGCGCGGTGTGCGCGTCCACCGGGCCGAGCCCGACATCACGCTCTACGACCACGCCACCGCTCTTGCCCGCCAAAATTCGGGAGTCCCGCTGCCCAATGAGGGCATGCCATACCCGAACACCGACGAATATGCCGTCAGTGACGAATCATCCACCAGGGCAAAAGCTCTCACAACCCAGCTAGGAGCGAGCGTGATCGGGACCGTGACTGGGCGGAGTGCGCGCCGCGGAACCTGCCCTGGCGTCCGCGGCGTCGAGCGCGGGCACCAGCGGGGCGAGCGCGGCGCGCAGCAGATCGGACAGCGATCCGGACACCACGACGAACCCTGCGATGGCGGTGTCGGAGGCGGGCTGTAGCCATTGTTCGAGCGCGACTCGGATGGCGGCGGCCACCCCGGCGGCGAGTACCGGGGCGGTGAATTCGTCGATGGCGCCCAGGCGTTCGGTGATCGCGGCGGCGAGAGGTTTCGAGATCGCGCCCGTGGTTGCGAGGAACACGTCGCGGAGCGCCGGATGCGTGGTGATCAATAGCAATGCATCGCGGCGGGTTTCAACCGGGTCGGTGTACGCCGCCAGAACCGCGTCGATGATCGCGTCGGCGAGACCCACCCCGGGGGCTCGAGCGGTGACGGCCGCGGCGACCTGGGCGTCCCGATCGCCGGTGACGGCCGCGATGATCGCCTGGTCGCGGCTGGAGAAGTAGTTGTTGTAGGTGCGCGGCGAGACGCCGGCCGCCTCGGCGATGTCCTCGACGCGCACATTGTCCGGCCCCTGTTCGAGGGCCAGTCGGAGTGCGGCTTCCCGGAGGGCCTCGCGGGTGGCCTGTTTCTTGCGCTCGCGCAATCCTGCCGGTCGCGGTGTCACGCCCCGATCCTGCCACACAAAGGTGCGTGCACGAAATATTGCGTGCACGCATGTTTTGCGGTTAGCCTGGCGTCGACGGAACCTCCGGACCGACAGAAGGGATCGCACATGCGAGCCAAGGGAATGACCTATGACACCGGGTTCATCGCGAACGGCCACACGTCACGGCAGGACTTCGACCCCGAGGTTGTCCGCCGGGAGTTGGCGATCATCCGAGACGACCTGCACTGCACGGCCGTTCAGATTGTCGGAGGCGATGCCGACCGGCTCGAAGTGGCCGCGCGGCATGCTGCGGAACTGGGCCTCGAGGTGTGGTTCTCCCCATACCCGCTGGAACGGACGGCCGCGGAGATCCTGGCCCTGTTCGCGGATTGTGCGCGCCGGGCCGAGCGGCTGCGGGCGACCGGAGCCGAGGTCGTATTCGTCACCGGAGTCGAACTGAGCCTGATGAATCGGGAGTTCCTGCCCGGCGACACCGTCTGGGAGAGGCTCGAATTCCTGCTCGGCAACCCCGAGACCCGCAATGAGCGCCTGGCCGAGGTGATCGGTCGTCTCGACAGGTTCCTGGGGGAGGCCGTGGCGGTGGTGCGTGAGCACTTCGGAGGCAAGCTCACTTATTGCGCCATCCCGTTCGAACGGATCGACTGGAGCCCCTTCGACATCATGTCGATCGAGCTCATTCGCTCCGCCGAGGTGGCCGACCGATTCCGGGCCGGGGTGCGCGACCTGGTCGCCCAGGGAAAGCCGCTGGCGATCACCGGTTTCGGCACCGCCACGTGGCAAGGCGCGGCCGATATCGCGCCGCGCAGCAACGAAATCGTCGAATACGACGCCACCGGCGCCCCGATCCGATTGACGGGCAGCTTCATCCGGGACGAGACCGAACAAGCCGCCTACCTCTCCGAACTGCTCGAGATCTTCGACAGCGAAGCCGTCGACAGCGCCTTCGTATTCCTCTTCGCCCTGCACAGCCACCCGCACCGCCCCGACGGCGATCCCCGCGACGACTTGGACCTGGCCAGCCTCGGCATCGTCAAAGTCCTGGAGCACACCCACGGCCGCACCTACCCGGACATGCCATGGGAACCGAAGGAGGCCTTCGCCGCCGTCGCCCGGTCCTACAGCGCCTGAAAGCTGGAACCGGTTGCCGATTCTCATCCGATCACGCACCGACGACGCTCCGGGTATAGCGTGCGACGATGACGGATACGCCGCGTCGTCCTCTTCTCTTCCTCGACGTCGATGGACCGCTGATCCCATTCGGCGGCGCTCCTGGACACGGATCCGAATCATCGCCCGGTTCCACGCCTCAGGCCGGGTCCAATCCGCTTCTGGCGCGGCTCGATCCCGAACACGGGCCGCTGCTGGCGGCCCTCTCCTGTGATCTGATCTGGGCAACGACCTGGATGGATGAGGCCAACCATGCGGTAGGTCCGGTACTGGGTCTGCCGACGCTGCCGGTGGTGGATTGGGCGGAGCGGCCGGACGATCGCGTCGACGATTGGTTCGGGCTCCACTGGAAGACCCGAACATTGATCGAATGGGCAGCGGGACGATCGTTCATCTGGATCGACGACGAGATCGGCGACGGCGACCGGCAATGGGTGGCAGCGCATCACGATGGTCGAGCCCTTCTGCATCGCGTCGACCCTCGGATCGGACTGCGGCGCAGTGATTTCGCCGCCCTCGCCGAGTGGATCGATGCCTCCGGGGCAGGTCATTGAGTCGCGCGTGTGCCGGTCAGCGGTGGGATCTGCGCCGCGAAGGTCAACCGATACTGCTATTTCTCGGTGAGGAGCGCATCTGTATGCGTCAGTGGTTACGGTGAACGGGAACCGTCTACCTGGATCGAGAGCCGACCTGATGACCGAGTCTCCACTGATGCTGGCCAAGGGGCAGAACGCCGAATTAGCTACTGCCGCGGTGGTGATCGCCGTGAGCATCTCGGCCCCGGTGGACATTTCGGCCTTGCTGGTCACCGCGGCGGGGAAGGTCCGCTCGGACGCCGACTTCGTGTTCTACAACCAGCCTGATGCGCCCGGTGTCCACCTGTCGGCGGGAACCCTGCGGGTGGATCTGAGTCGAGTACCGCCCGAGATCGCGCAGATCCGGGCGGTGGTCACGCTCGACGATCAGCACGCGTCCTTCGGCGCCTATCCGCCGCCCACGGCAACCCTCGTGGATGCGGGCGGAAAGCCGTTGTACGCCTACCGGATCGACGGCCTCGGCAGGGAATCCGTGATCGTAGCGATCGAACTGTACCGTCGCGGTTCGGGCTGGAAGGTGCGTGCTGTCGGGCAGGGCTATGCGGGCGGCTTCGCGGATCTGATCACCGATCACGGCGTGGTCGTCGATCAACCGGCGATCGACTCCGCCGCGCCGGCGCCTGCGTCCGCACCCGAGCCGGTCGAGTCGGTGCGGTCGATGCCGGGTGAGGCGAAGTTGTCGCTCGAGAAGCGGCAGGTGCTGGATCTGCGCAAACGTGAAGTGGCCAAGGTATTGCTGACCAAGGGCGCACAAGGCGTGCGGGCGAGGGTGATCCTGGTGATCGACAAGACCGGGAGCATGGCCGGACTCTATAAGCGCAAGGTCGTGCACCAGGTGGTGGAGCGGATGATCCCGGTCGCCATTCAGCTCGATGACAACGGTGCGCTCGAGCCGTTCCTCTACGGCCAGAAGTACGCGAAGCTGCCCGATATCACCGTCGAGGACGCCGAGCGATGGTGCGCGACCTTCCTGCACCTGAACGGCGTGCACGCGGGTATCGACTACCGGCACATCGGCGCGGTCAATGACGAGATCCCGATCATGCAGGCGATTCTCGGGTCGCTGCAGAACACCGGCCAGCCGACGCTGGTGCTGTTCTTCACCGACGGCGGGTTCAGCAAACGCCGCGAGATCACGCAACTCATGCGAGCCGCGTCGCGGGCGCCCGCCTTCTGGCAGTTCATCGGGCTGGGGCCCAACAACTTCGGGATGCTGACAAAACTCGACGATCTCGATGGCCGGGTGGTCGACAACGCGGGCTTCTTCGCCGTGCGCGACATCGATCAGCTCTCCGACGCCGAGCTGTACCGCTTGCTGCTCAGCGAGTTCCCCTCCTGGTTGCGGGCCGCACGCCAGGCCGGCGTGCTGCGCTGATCGATACCGTTTCGGCTGTTATCCGGCAGGGCACGAGCCGAGCCACCAGACATCGTGTGTAGTCCAGGATTGGCTGTGCCCGGACACACGCAAGCAGACGTTGTCGTCAAAGCTGACCATCAAGCTCCCGTCGTCATCGACGGTGACGTCGTGAACGGTCCGGTTGAGCACTTCGGCCAGCCGTAGCAGCCTGAGCTTCTCGTCGTCCTCGTCCGCTGGAACCAGGACAGCGGGGCCCGATATCACGGTGAAACCGCTGTCGATGTAGAGGCGGACTTCCAGCGGAAATGCTCCGTCACGATGATCGGCGAATGTCACGTACGGCCAGGCTTGCCGAATGCCGATTTCAACGGCGAAGCGTTCGCGCAGGAGGGCGGGGGCATCGTCGTGGTTGAGGTGGAGCATCCAGGTCCTATCCATCGATGCGATGTGGTCGGTACGACGAGAATCTACGGTCCGTCGGTCGCGGCTACGCAGCAGCGTGGACGGCTGCGACACCAGCGGATCGCGGAATTGGTACAGGCGTACATGCGAGCACAGTTTTTCGAGGGATACGTTGGGGTTTCGTAACGTTTGCTGCGACCAAACGTAAACGTATTGTTCGCGACGTCAATTGGGGAAGTGCGGAATCCTGACCTCCGATAAGGTTCACTTATCGGAGGTCAGGCTCGGATCGATTGGATTGAGGCAGTTCGGGTTTCGTTTCGTGTTGTTCCGTTGGAAATGACGAAACCAACGCTACGATTTGCGGCGTGGCGAGTACTTGCAACTACCCGGGGTGTACGAAACCGATCACGCGCGGCGGAGGGCCGGGGCGGCCGTCGGAATACTGTGAGCACCCCGAGCACACGCGGTGGCGGGCTTGGCGGGAACGGCAGCGGCAGCATACGGGGGTGGGGGAAGGGTCGGTCGCCAATGTCACTGTGACGCAACAGGGGCCGGTAACCGTGGCTCGGCTACGGGCGGATGAGCTGCTCGGACAGTTTCGGGCGATCGCCGAACAGCTGGGTACGACGTTGAATACGGCGGTGGCGGAGCTTTCCACCCTGGCCGACCCGGCGGTGGCGGAGGCGCAGGTCCAGGCCGTGCAGGCGGATGCGGCGCGGCGGATTGCCGAGGCGGAGATGGCGACCGTGGCGGCCGAGCAGGCGCGGCGGGAGAGCGAAGAGGCCAGGGCTGCGGCGGAATCGGCGGCCGAGGATGCGGCACTCGCCGCGGAGGAAGCCGAGGGGCGGATCGCGGAGGCGCTGGCGGCGCGGGATGACGCGTTGCGGGAAGTCGCGCGGGTGACCAAGCAGGCTGCCGATGATGTGTTCGCGGCGCGGGCCGAGGCGGAGGCCGAGATCCGCACCATCCGTCGGGAATCCAGCGAGGATGTCGAGCGGGCCCGGCAGCAGGCGAGCGAGGACATCGAGCTGGCGCGGACCAAGGCGGCGGCCGAGATCGAGCAGGTGCGGCGGGATTCGGCGCAGCGGATCACCGCGGCGGGCGCGGAGCGGGATCTGGCCGTGCAGCGCGCCGCCGATGCCGAGCGCACCATCGAACGCGCAGAAGCCGCGGTGGCGGAACGCAGTCAGGTGGTCGCCGAAACGCGGTCGGTGCTGGAACAGACGCGCACCGATCTCGACCGCACCAGGACCGAACTCGCCGATGTCCGCCGACAAGCCGCCGCCGATATCGGCACTGTCCGCACCGAAGCCAAAGCGGCACTGGAGCAGGCGCATCAGGAGTCCGCGGCCCGCATCGCGGCGCTCGACGACGCGCGGGCCCAGACCCTGGCGCGGGCCGCCCGCGCCGAGCAACAACTCGACGCCCTCCTCGCAACCCGAAACGAACAGCCCGAGCCCTCCAAGTAACCCCCTTACACCATGCAGCCCCGTTGCGGGGGACAGAGAAATTGAGGGCACCCGCTCCGATGGTGGACCGGAGATTCGCCTCCTAAGGTCGGAGCGGGGGCCTCCGCCCCCGAGTTGTCTTGTCGCGCAGCGGATGTGTCGGGGCTGGGACTGCGGTGAATTCGGGAGGAAGAATGTCCGCGATTGCGGATCGGTGTGGCCGGGTGCGTGCGGGGAAGGGTGCCGGCGCGGCGGCGGTGTTGATGTTGGCGGCCGTGTTGACGCTGGCGGCAGGGTGTTCCTCGGACGATTCGAAAACCTCGTCGGCGACGACGACCAAACCGTCCACCAGTGTGACGGCCACCAGTGTGGTACCGACGAGTTCCGGTGCGCCGGTGGCGAGTCCGGGTGGCGGGAACCCGGGCGGAGGCAATCCGGGCGGTGGTAACCCGGTAGCGAACTCGCCGCAGCAGCCGCAGGACGTGGCACCCGGTGACGCGCCCCCGCCCGCGCCCGCACCGGCGCCCGGCGGCGTCGACCACTACGTGAAGTGCACCGACAAGATCAACTATGCCGGGGACCCGCGCAGCAACGCCGAAATCAACCTGCTCGGTGAGCAACACGGTGGCGACTGCCCGGTTCCGATTACCACCACCGCAACCGCGACGACAACTCCACCGGCGACGACCTCCACCGATCCGGCACCCACCGTCACGTCAACCACGGTTGCTCCGACCACCACGGCAGCGGAGACGACTTCTCCGCAAACCAGCACGGCCGCAGCGACTCCCACCGCCGACCCGGCGACCACACCGGCCGCCGCGACCGTCCAGAAATAGCTCGGGCCCACCCTTGTGACACCTGGTGCCGTTTGCGAATATGACGCAAGATTTCCTGGTGGATAGCGGTATCGTCGGTGGGGGAAAGAGGGGTGTGACACTTGAACATCAACGCCATGCGAGCACGGCAGTCCCGGCCGAGCGTGGCACGCGTATACAGCTACGTCCTCGGCGGGCGCGACAATTACGGTGTCGACAAGGATCTCGGTGACTACTTCATCGAGGACCTACCCGGGTCGGAAAAGTTGGCCATCACCAATCGCGACGCAGTGCTGCGCGCCGCGAAGGCCATGGCGGACGCGGGAATCCGGCAGATCATCGATATGGGCTGCGGACTCCCGGCGGCCGTGAACGTGCACGAGGTGGTGCGGCAGGTCTACCCGGAGGCCCACATCGTGTACGTCGACGACGACCCGTTCGTGGTGGCCCACGGCCGGGCGCTACTCGCCGTCGACAACGGAATCGCGGTGCTGGAAGCCGATGTTCGCGATCCGGCGGGCATCGAGAACAACGCCGAGGTGCAGCGGCTCATCAACTTCGACGAGCCGGTCGGCCTGCTGTTCGCCATGACGCTGAGTTTCGTCAATGACGAAGAGAATCCGACCTCGGTGGTCCAGTACTGGGCGGATCGGATCGCTTCCGGCAGCCGGATCTACCTCTCGCACTTCCGAACCGGAACCTCGCGCGAGGCGATGGCGACCGCGAGCAAGATCCTGGAAGCCTTCGGCCGCGGACGCTTCCGCACCGACGACGAGATCCGCGCCTGTTTCGGAACGCTCGCGCTCGACGAGGACGATCTGCGCCCATGCGTCCAGTGGCGTGGGGAAGACGCCGAAGGGGACCAGCCCGAATTGACGGTCTGGGAGCAACTGGTGGTCGGTGGCATGGCCCGCAAGCCCTGATCGCCGCACACGACGATGCACCGGTAGCGATCGCTACCGGTGCATCGTGGTTTTCCAGGTCCGCCACCGATGCCCGCCGACCGGCGTCGTCAGCGGGGTGTGCGCCACATCGGCCACAGCGGGGGACCGCCCCGGGTGGCGTCCAAGGTGCCGGTGACCTCGAAGCCGAATCGCTCGTAGTACGGCACGTTGTCGGGTTTGCTGGATTCCAGGTAGGCGGGCAGCCCGTCCGCGTCGCACCGCTCCAGACGCGAATCGAGCAGGGCCCGCCCGAATCCCTGTCCGCGAACGCCGGGCAGGGTTCCGAGGACGGCCAGGTACCAGTGCGGTTCGCGGGGGTGCGCCCGCGCCATCGTCTCCGAGAGTCGGCCGGCGGTCAGCAGCCGGTGCCGGAAGGCGTACAGCAGCCCGGGCAGCTGACGTTTGGTCGCGCTCTCCGGGGCGTGCCAGTGCCCGGGCGGTGCCCAGAGTGCCGCGCCCACGATGGAATCGGCGTCGTTGCACGCCACTTCCACGCCGCCCAGGGGGATGAAGTGGTGGCGGGCCATCGCGGTGAACAATGCGGCGGCGCGGCGAGCGCGGGTGGCGTCGTCGCGGATGAGCCATGCGGTGATCGGATCGTCGGAGAAGGCGATGCCGAGCACTCGCGCCAATTCCGGAATGTCGGATAGCTGAGCCGGACGTACGGTGATCCCCATGGGTTCACGGTAGCGGCTCGGCGACCTCCGCATCGGGCGCTGCCAGCAGGAGGGCAGCCTCGTGATCGTGGGTGGGGATCACCGGAACGAGGCGTTGCGCCAGGTGGAGCCGGTGCAGGGTTTTGAAGGTGGCATCGCGGTCGTGGTCCATGAAGACGCCCGGATACGTGGCCTTCTGGCGGATTCGGTCGATTTGCAGGGTGTGCCACGCGGCGTCGCCGGCGAGGAGTTTCCAGCCGTGCGTCGTATGGGCGAGAACGCCGATGCTGCCGGGGGTGTGTCCGCCGAGGTCGACCAGGACGACGCTGCCGTCTCCGAAGACGTCGTGGCTGCGGGTGAAGGTGAGGATCGGGGGACCGTCGAGGTCGTACTCCTGGTGGGGACGGTCGACGAGGGAGTCGCGGACGCCGCCCACGGGCGCGACGGGACCAGTCATGACCCAGTCCCGCTCGACGCTGTGCAGGTGGACGGGCAGGCCCGGCAGGTCGAGCAGACCGCACACATGGTCCCAGTGGGCGTGCGTGGGCAGCGCGAAGTCCAGTGCGGGCAGGCCCGGTTGGGCTTCCAGGGCCGTGACGGTCGCGATGGTCTCGGCCGGCGGACGCGCGACCGGGCGGATCACGGCGGGCAGTTGCGCGATGGCGCGGTGCTCGGCGTCGATGCAGAAGCCCGGGTCCACGATGAAGGTGGCCTGCGGGTGCTGGATGACGAAGGAGCTCAGCGCGCTGGTGATGCGGCGTGGCGTGGAGACGCCTTCCACGACGACCTGGGTCGGAACCGGGCGGGGGAAGTTGGTCAGAGCCGTCACGGTGACGGTGCGCTCGGCGCGGGGGAGTCCCGCATCGGTGATCGAGCGCAGGAACCGTTCGTCGGCGGGCCGCGGCCGGACCGCGCCGTGGAGGGAACCGATTGCGGCGGTGCAGCATTGCACGAGCGTGGGCTTGCGTACTGGATCGGACATGAAGGAACGCTAATACTTAAGGTCGACATGAAGTAAAGGGGAGAATCGTGACCACAGCGCAGGACATGAGAATCGGTGACGCCGCCGCCGCACTCGGTGTGGAGACGCACGTGCTGCGGCATTGGGAATCGGTGGGCCTGCTGGCACCGCCGCGCAGCCCATCGGGGCATCGCAGCTACAACGAGGACATCCTCGACTACGCCCGCGCGATCCTGACGCTGCAGCGAACCGGCCTGTCGCTGAACCAGATCCGGCAGCTCGGACTCAGCGAGCACACCGATCGCCGGGCCATCATCAACGACCGACGCACCGAAGTGCGCGAGCGCATCGCATTGCTCGAGGCCACGGATCACTTCCTCGAGCATCTGCTCGCCTGCCGTCACGCCATCATCAGCGAATGCGACGAGTGCTCGGCGTACGTGGCACAGGCCCACGTGCGACGCGCGCCCGACTTCCCGGACCGCGGTTAAGGGAGCGGGGAGACCACGACTGGTGCGCCGTGGGCCGGAACGTGCGTGATGTTCCGGATCCGCACGGGCTCGGCGGTCTTGCCCTGCGGCAGCGAAAGCCGGTAGCGGGTGAGAATCTCCCGCAGCACCGCCGTTCCCTCCATCAGTGAGAACCCGGCACCGATGCACCGCCGCACCCCGCCGCCGAACGGCAACCAGGTGTTGGGCGCGACCGACCCGTCGAGGAATCGTTCGGGCCGGAACGCGAAGGCGTCCGGGAAGGCTTCGGCGCGTTCGTGCGCCAGGATGATCGAGGTTGCGATGACCGTGCCCCGAGGCAGGTCGTATCCGCCGATGGTCAGGTCGCGGGTGAGCTTGCGGCCGGTGCCCGCGATGACCGTGTGCAGGCGCATCGACTCCTTCAGCACCGCTTCGAGGTACTTCTCGTCCCCGTCGTGGGCCGCGCGGCGGGCCTGGGTCTGGATCTCTGGATTGGCGGCCAGCTCGTGGCAGGTCCAGGACAGCGCGGACGCGGTCGTCTCGTGCCCGGCCAGCAGCAGGGTGATCAGCTGGTCGCGCAGTTCGGCGTCGGTCAGGGGCGCGTCGTCGGGGTTCTCGCCGGATCCGGCGGCCAGCAGCCGCGACAGCACATCGTCGCGAGCGTCCAGGTTCGGCTGCGCTCGACGCTCCGCGATCTCGTGGTAGAGCAGCTCGTCGATGGCGGATTGGGTGGCGCGGAACCGTTTCCACATGCCGCGCCGCGCCAGGAACGGGTACTTCCAGCCGAACATGATGATCGGACTGACGTTCACGACCTCGCGCAATCGTGGCACCAGGGCGGCCCGGCGGGCTTCGTCGGCCATCCCGAACACGACCTGCATGATGACATCGAGTGTCAGATCGTTCATGCGGTCCAGGGTGTGCACGGTCGTGCCGGGAACCCACCGGTCGACATGGGTTTTCGCGATATCGTCGACCAGCGCCCGGTAGCCGCGCAGCGAGGAGCCGACGAAGGCGGGCATGAGCAGTCGCCGCGCGCGGGCGTGCTCGTCCTCGTCGGTGATCAGCAGCGAGTGCTCGCCCAGGATCTCGGCCAGCAGCCGATTGCCCTCTCCGGCATGCAGGTCCGCGGGGTCGCCGGCGAAGATCTCGCGGATGTGCTCGGGTCGAGTGAACACGACCAGGTTCTCGGCGTACGGCGCGGCCAGATGCAGGGTGAAGGTGTCCCCGTGCCGGCGGGCGGCCGACCGGACCAGCGGTCCGCGCCATTTGGTGTAGATGGCGGTCTGCACGATGGGCGGCAGGGCCGGTCCGGGTGGAAAGGTGGTGGTCACGTAGCCGGTTCCCTCCAGTCGCGCCGCCTCGCCGCGGCTGAAACGCTTGCGTACCAGCCTAGAACGCGGGCCGCCGCAGCGGAATCGGCGAACGGATTAGGACCGCCCCTGACCTAGTTGCTTCCTACCGTGGAGACATGACGGTCTTCGAGCCCTTCCGAATCGACATTCCGGACTCCGACATCGACGATCTGCGGACTCGCCTGGCCCGCACCCGCTGGCCCGCCGACCTGCCCGAGGTGGGCTGGTCCTACGGCATTCCGACCGTGTACGTGCGCGAGCTGTGCGAGTACTGGAGCAGCGGCTACGACTGGCGCGTCCACGAGGCCGAACGCAACCGCCATCCCCAGTTCGTCACCGAAATCGACGATCAGCGAGTGCATTTCACGCACGTCCGCTCGCCCGAGCCGGACGCCCTGCCGCTGGTGCTGGTGCACGGCTGGCCGTTCGAGGACTTCACCGACATGATCGGACCGCTCACCGATCCGCGCGGGCACGGCGGCGATCCGGCCGATGCCTTCGACGTGGTCATTCCGACGCTGCCGGGGTTCGGTTTCTCCGGACCGACGCGGCACGCGGGGGATGCCGCGACCGAGCGGTCCGCGGAGCGGATCGTGAAGCTCATGGCCGCCTTGGGCTACACCCGCTACGGCACGCACGGCGGGGACGCCGGATCGTTCATCGCTCCCGGCATCGGCCGGCTCGTGCCCGATCGGGTGGCGGGTGTGCACCTCAACGATCCCATCACGATCCCGGCCTGGAACGACGACGGTTCCGGCTACAGCGAGGCCGATCAGCGGAAGCTGGCGCGGCTGAAGGATTGGAGCAGCAGCGAGACCTCCGGGTACGCGGGCATGCATTCGACCCGTCCGCAGACCCTTGCCCCGGCCGTCGCCGACTCCCCGGCGGGCCTGCTCGCCTGGGTGCTCGACGTGGTGAACACCTTCACCGATCCGGCCCGCGAGACCCCGGACGCGGCGATCGACCGCGATCTGTTGCTGACCAACCTCTCGGTGCTGTGGTTCACCAACACCGCGGGTTCGTCCATGCGTCTGTACAAGGAATCCCGGCACTGGGGCGCCGAGCTGCCCAATTCCGGAGTTCCGACCGGAGTGGCGGTCTTCCCAGGTAACGGCACGATTCGCGGCTTGGCCGAGCGGCAGAACACCGTCGCGCACTGGTCGGAGTTCGACCGCGGCGGCCACTTCGCGTCGATGGAGACCCCCGATCTGCTGACCCGGGATCTGCGTGACTTCTTCCGAAAGCTGCGCTGACATTGGCGAATATCGGTCCGCCGCAAGGGGTTCGGCCGCGATCCCGCCGGACTCTGGCAGGATGGGTTCTATGGCCGAGATCCACAAGACGACCATGCAGCCCGCGAAGCTGGAATTGCTGACGGCGTGGCTACCCACCCGGCACTGGCATGTCGGCGCCGGGACGCCCGCCCTGGTCAAGTCGGGCGGATTCCGGCTCGACGACCCCGACGGTGAGGTCGGCATCGAACTCATGGTCGTCACCGACCTCGCGGGTCCGGTGCCGGTCGCGTATCTGGTTCCGATGACCTACCGCGGCGCCCGCGTCGAGGGTCTGGATCACGCGCTGATCGGCACCTCCGAACACGGTGTGCTCGGCATGCGCTGGCTCTACGACGCCGCCCACGACCCGGTGTTCATCGAACAGGCCGCCCTGCTGCTGACCGGCAAAGCCACCCCGCAGGACCAGAACACCAGTGACACCCCGGACCTGACGGTACACGTGGTGCCGGGCGACATCCTCACGCCCGCACCGGGATTCCGGCCCACGGTGATCGACACCGACGCCCACACCGACATCGCCTTCGACTCCGACCGCTCCACCAATGCGGGCGCGGAGCTGATCCGCGTGCACCGGCGCCTCGCCACGGGCCGGTCGCTGGGCCGTGACCGGAGCCATCTGGACGCGCCGTGGTCGGCCCCCGACGGCACCACGCCGCGCGGGATTTTCCTCAGCGCTCCCTGACTTCGGATGGGTCCGACGCGCCGAGCGCACATGCAAACGTCCAGTTACCTGGATGAATCGGTCATATCATGAATAGGTGCCCGCCAACCGGATAGAGGGGCGAAGCGAGGTCTTCGCCGATTGGGCTTGGCAGTCGCTGGTCGTCACCGGCGGCTGCTCTGTGGTGCTGGGGGTGGTCCTGGCGGTCTGGCCGGACAAATCGTGGCAGGTGGCGGGAATCCTCTTCGGGCTGGTGCTGCTGGCGACGGCGGCCTTCCAATTGGTGATGGCGTTCGGCGCCCGGATCCACACGGCCCTCAAATGGCTCGAGGTGTTCAGCGCGGTCGTCTCCCTCGTGCTGGCGCTGTGGACCCTCGACGGTGGCGAGTGGGTTGCCTTGCTGTCCTTGTGGATCGGGATCGGCTGGGTGCTGCGGGGAATCGTGCAGGCGATCGTCGGAGTGTGGTCCGAGGAGTACGCGGGCGCGGGCGGACTGGAGCTGATCGGGCTGGCGACCGTGGCCGCGGGGGTGGGCGTCGCGGTCGCGCCGTTCACGACGCTGCCGCCGCTCTCGATCACCGTGGGGCTGCTGACGGTCGCGCTCGGCGTCTCGGAGATCGCGATCGGCCTGCGGGTGCAGCCGGTGACCGTCGGAACTGTCTGACAAATCCTCCGCGTGACCTTCGTATGGGGTCATGCCCCAGCAGGAGGGAAGGCATCGCACATGAGACGTAAGTCCGGGGACGCCGAGCGGGCCGCCGCCTGGCAGGTGCAGTCGCTGCTGCTCGGGTATCCCGATGAGGCGCTGCTGGATTCGCTGCCCATGCTGGCGCGCGCGGTCTCGGCGCTCCCCGAAGCAGTCCGTGCGCCGTTGCAGCGGGTCCTGTCCTATCTGGAGACCTCGCAACCGCTCGCCGTGGCGACCGCTTACGTCGACACCTTCGACCACCGCAGACGGTTCAGCCCCTACCTGACCTGGTTCCGCTACGGCGACACCCGCAATCGCGGGATGGTGCTGCTGCGGTTCAAGCAGGTCTACCAGGCGGCCGGACTGATACTAGGTGACGACGAGCTGTCCGATCACCTGGCGGTCGTGCTCGAATTCGCTTCGGCGCATCCGGTTCCCGGGGAGCAGCTGCTGGTCGAGCATCGCGCCGGCATCGAGGTCATGCGGATGGCATTGCGGGAGTCCGCATCACCGTGGACCGGAGTCCTGGACTCGGTCTCGGCGACCCTGCCGGTCCTGCAGGGTTCCGAGCGTGAGGCCGTCGCCAAGCTCATCGCCGCCGGGCCCCCGGGCGAGGACGTCGGTCTGGAGCCGTTCGCACCGCCCACCTACATGCCGGAATTCATCGGAGGCCGAGGTTGACGCTCACCGCCAAGGATTACCTGTTGTGGGTCGCCGTCCCGTACGCGGCGCTGGGGATGTGCATCGTCGGGCTGATCATCCTGATCTACCGACGTCGCACCGTGGGCCCGGTCTTCTCGGCCACCACCCGCAACGACAAGGTCATGTACGTGCTGCTGGGCCTGACCCTGGCGCTGGGCCTCGGCGCGACAATGTACGGCTACCTGACCCGCCCCTACATCGTCTACCGCAGCCGCGATGTCCAAACCCCGGGTGAGTCGAAGCCCAAGCGCGGCTGGGAGCCGGTCGGGCACTAGGCCGTGTTTTGAAAGTCGGGTCACCGTAGCCATTGGTTGATGGCGGCGATGTGGATCGTGGCCAGGTAGCGGACGGCGAGTTTGTCGAATC